>CAYVTP010000006.1:0-38058 GCA_964454615.1 uncultured Acidimicrobiaceae bacterium
AGGGGCCGGGGCGTTCCCCCCGCGTCCCGGCCCGGCCAGGGCGAGCGACCGCCTGTCCGGCCCGACAGGCCTGTCCTGGAGGCTCCATCGAGGGGGATTGGCCGGATGGTCGGTCGGTGTGGTGACAGTCGGGCTGGTCTACGGCGGGGTCGCCGACGGGATCGGTGACTTCCTCACCGACAGCCCCCAATTAGCCGAGATCTTTGAGCTTCTCGGCGGGGAGCGGGGGATCACAGATGCCTTCTTCATTGCCGCGGTGGGGATCATTGCCTTCATTGCCGCTGCTTATTCGATCCGGGCGGTACTGCGCATAAGGGTCGAGGAGGAGCTGCTCCGCGCCGAGATGGTGCTGGCCACTGCCACCCCGCGCTCGCGGTTGGCAGCCTCACATCTCCTGTTCGCCATGGTCGGGCCGGCGTTGATGTTGGTGGCCGCAGGGGCGGTGGCGGGAGCTGCATACGGGGCGATCGTGGGGGACATTGCCGGTGAGGCAGCCCGGGTGATGGCGGCCGCGGCGGTGCAACTCCCGGCGGTGTGGGTCCTGACCGGAATTGCCATGACTCTCTACGGGGTCCTACCTCGAAGGACCGGGTTGGCGTGGGCGGCCCTGATAGCCTTCCTGCTCCTGGGTCAGCTGGGGGCCATCCTCCAGTTTCCCCAGTGGACCATGAACCTGTCCCCGTTCACCCACGTGCCGGCGTATCCGGCAGTTGACATCGAGTGGCTGCCCATCGGAGTTCTCCTCGTAGTCGGTGTCGGACTGATCGGGTTGGGTGTTGCCGCCTTCAGTCGGCGCGACATCCCCGCAGTCTG
This sequence comes from uncultured Acidimicrobiaceae bacterium, assembly GCA_964454615.1. Taxonomy (GTDB): domain Bacteria; phylum Actinomycetota; class Acidimicrobiia; order Spongiisociales; family ZC4RG35; genus ZC4RG35. The sequence continues at coordinate 814 of CAYVTP010000006.1, forward strand.
ACGCAAGTCGGGAGCTCTCTCGGACTGTCAGCCTGGTGAGGCCACACTCCACGGCCGTCGTCTCCGTCCTCACCATGGGGTGGAACGCATCTTGTGCCGTCGGCCCGGATGCTTCGGGCCGTTCGGCACTGGCAGGTGGGCGGAGACGACTCCGAGAATGGGGGCGTGAGCAAGACGCTCGAGAGAGTCCTCGTGGGTGCGATTATTCTCGGGGTTCTAGGGGCTGCGTGCGGTACCGGGTATCCCCCGGTGTCCACCACCACGACCTTGTCCCGGGGAACCTCGACCAACCCCCCTACGTCGGTGGCTCCGTCGACCTGTACCACCGCAACGCCAACCACCAGCTTGCCTCCCACCACCAGCCTGCCGCCTACCTCATCGACCGAGGTGACGCCGACGCCGACCACGACCAGCACGGCCACATCGACCACGGCTCCGAGTGCTGGCCCGGCCCTGATAATCCGGCAGGGAGTCACCGATCAGATGGAGCTGGCACTCACCTTCGATGCCGGTTCGGATCGTGGCTACGCCGAGGGCATTCTGGACCTGCTCGCCTCACGAGGCGTCAGAGCTTCGTTCTCACCGACCGGCTCGTGGACGGACCGCAACCAGGATCTCGTCATACGGATGGCCGTCGAGGGCCACACCCTGATCAACCACACCTATGACCACCCGGACATGCAGACTCTGGACACCACGGAACGTCTTGCCCAGCTGGCGAGGGCGGAGGAGATGATCCTGGGGCTCACCGCCACCAGCACCAAGCCCTACTTCCGTCCACCGTATGGCTCCTGCAATGCAGATGTCCTCCTGGACGTCGGATCCGCCGGGTACAAGTACTCGGTGATGTGGACAGTCGACTCTTTGGGGTGGAAGGGTTTGGAGCCCTCGGCCGTGGCGGCGCGTGTTGTCGATGCGGCCAAACCAGGCGCCATCGTCCTCATGCACGTGGGGTCAGCCTCCACTGACTACCAGGCCTTGCCGGCGATCCTCGACGCTCTCGATGACGCCGGGTATCGATACGTAACCATCGCCGAGCTCGTTCCTTGATGACGGCAGGCGAGAGAGTAGGCGGAGGCCGCGCTGTGCCCGATGGCCCTGATGGCTCCGGGCTCCGAAGGGACGATGGCGTGAACCGTCCGGCTCGTTGGGACTAGGTGGGGATGGCTGCTATTGGATCGAGGAAGACGATGGGGATCTCCCTCTCGGTTCGCGACTGGTAGTCGGCGTAGCCAGGGTTCGCCTCGACCACCCTCGGCCACCAGAGTGAGCGGTCATCGGGTCCCGCCGTCGAGGCACGGGCCTCCAGGCTCTCCTTGCCCGTCCGTACCACGACCGTCGGCTCGGACAGCAGGTTCAGGTACCACTCCGGGTGGTGGGGGCGGCCCCCATAGGAGGCGATCACCACAAAGCGCGGCCCGTCTCGCAGGTATAGAAGGGGAACCGAGTGTGGCCTGCCCGTCCTGCGACCGGTCGTGGTCAGCAGCAACATGTCGTTGTCGACCAGTCGGCGCCCGACCAGCCCTCCCGTCGCCTGGTACAGCAACCTGTGGAGCTTCGACAGACGGCGGACGGTTCGATCCTTCACTCCACCGGTGTAGCACGACCGCCCCGATGATGGGGGCTTGGGGATGTAGGGGCTGGCCGCATCACCCTGAACCCATCCGGATCGATCCGATAGCCGGAGACACCCTGACTAGCGTCGGGTCCCGTGCTGCGACTGTCTCGTGATCAGATCCTCGCCCACCGGAGGGCTGTCTCGGCCCTGGACAGGAGGCTTCCCGACTCGGCGCAGTCGCTCGAGGCGGCGGCGGCCGCCGGGCTCCAGGACAGCATGCCCAGGGCGGCGCTGCTCTCGATTCACGCTCGCGTCGCCGGGACGACGTCAGAGACCTGGGAGTCGCCTCCCCTGGTCCAGGTGTGGGGACCTCGATACAGCGCCTATGTGGTCGCCCGGCAGGATGTTGCCGTGTTCACTCTCGGCCGTCTCCCCGAGGAGCCCAAGGCACGGCGCCGTGCCGAGGATGTCGCCGTTCGCCTCGGTGAGGCGTTGGGAGAGGAGCGCATGGATTGTCGGGACGCAGCGCGCGTCGTTGGGCTCCACCCCAACGCTCTTCGGTATGCCGCCCCAACCGGTCGGCTCCTCATCTACTGGGATGGGGCCAGGCAACCTCTGATCTGGGCGGTGGATCCGCCCGCTGTCGAGCCGGTCGACGCCCGTCTGGCGCTCGCCCGGCGCCACCTGCGTTGGTTCGGGCCCTCCACACCCGGGTCCTTCGCTTCCTGGGCGGGAGTCCGCCCAAAGGTGGCCTCCGACACCTTCGAGCGTTTGGGAGGCGAACTCGTACCGGTTGTGTCTCCCGTCGGTGAAGGGTGGATCCTCGCTTCCGACGAGGGGTCGTTTAGATCCTCCGAAGGAGGCGGTGAGACCCGTCTCCTGCCCAGCGGCGACACCTACTACCTACTCCAAGGAGAGGACCGAGAGCTCCTGGTTCCTGAGGAGGCCCATCGCGCCCAGCTCTGGACTTCTCGCGTATGGCCGGGCGCGATCCTGCTCGACGGCGAGATTGCCGGGACCTGGCGGCGATCGGAACACAAGGTGACGGTTCAGCCCTGGCGCCCGTTATCCCTGTCTGAGAGGGACGCGGTCGAAGGTGAGGCGGCCGGCTTGCCATTGCCCGGGCTGTCCCGCGAGGTTGCGGTCACCTGGGAGAGGTGAGCCGCAGGTCCAGGGGGGTGGCCCCGGTGTTACCGAACCCAGGGTTCCTGACCAGGATTGTGCTGGTTTGTGGCCCTGAGAAGGCCAAGGGTCAACCGCCGATTGAACCCAGGGTTCCTGACCAGGATTGTGATGGTTTGTGGCCCTGAGAAGGCCAAGGGTCAACCGCCGATTGAACCCAGGGTTCCTGACCAGGATTGTGATGGTCTGCGGCCCTGAGAAGTTGCGAGGCTCAACCGCCGATTGAACCCAGGGTTCCTGACCAGGATTGTGATGGTCTGTGGCCCTGAGAAGGCCCCAAGACCTCTGTGGCCCTGAGAAGTTGAAGGCTCAACCGCCCCATTGAACCCAGGGTTCCTGACCAGGATTGTGATGGTCTGCGGCCCTGAGAAGCCCTCGGAGACGGTCTGCGGCCCTGAGAAGGCCTCCCAGCCCCCAGCCCCCAGACCCCGGTGGCCTCGAACCCCCCGTCAGTAGCGGAGGATGGCCGCCATCTGCTCCCCGTTGTTCAATGAGCTGCCGACGGTGAGAACTTCGCCACTGTGTCCGATGGTGTCGTTTACCGAGAGGTCGACCTTGTCGTATCCGGGCTGTTCCAGACTTTCGTCGGAGCTGTTCGCAGCCTGCTCCTGGCCATCGGAGACCCAGTGCCCCGGGGCATCGGGGGTCAACAGCAGGGTTTCCACTCTCCCGAGCGCTGCGGCCTCGACGATCTCGTCGATGTCGGAAGCGGTCCGGCCGGTGCCGGCCAGTTCGTGGTATCTGCTGACCAACCCATCCAAACGGGCATCATCGACCGACCGGAGAATGGGCAGCGCCTTGGCATGCAACTCAACGCCTTTGAGTCTCTCCGGGCTGCCTTCGACGATCTCCTCTGCGATGTTCGGGTAGCCGGACACGGAGCGGTAGATCGGCTCGTAGTAGGCAACGCAGGCGAGGATCAGTGGTCGGCGTGTGTGCTCGACCCGTTCCAGAAGGCCCCGGTCGACGGCCCTCATGAACCGCTCCAACTCTTCCTTTCTGACTTCCTTTCCATCGCCATGTCCGTGGAAGCCGGTGGCGTTGGTATCACCGTGCCGGTGGGTTTGGAGTTGGCTCTCCGGATCCTCGTGCGCAAGTGCCTCCGCGAGGGATCCGGGTATCGGGCCGAGGTCGAGCTCGGTGATGATGTGGCGGTTTGCTTCGAACAGCCGAACCGTGTTCGTGGTGATGGCCAGAAGCAGGCAGGACCCTTCGCCACCCACCGCCGGCAGTATCGGACGGAGCCGGAAGTGTCGGCTCACAGACACCTCCTCGGGGAGGTCGAGTGCAAGGCGGAAGGTCGAAAAGGAATCCGGGGCGGCGTATATGGCCAAGCCGTCGGCCTGGTCCTGCCAGAACGGATCGTCGTCGACCAGGTCTCGCAACGGCGCAAGCAGCTCGCCCCGCTGTCGCTTGTCCATGCCGGCGGCTTCGAGCTTCGTGTCGGCCTCGGTCATCAGGTTGCCGAGCCTGATGCTTCCCTGGAGGGTCTCGGGGCCCGATCTGTGTGTCGGCATGAAGACCGACACGCACTGGCCCGAGACTGCCGCCAGCGCTCTGAGATCGTCGCGTGTGATGATGTCGGCTTCACCCGCCTTGCGGGATGGCTGGTCTGTGGTCGCTGGTGTCATCGCACCATTGTCGTCCGGAACCACCGATACTGACCATGGCCCAAAGTCCTCTGGTCGACGACGAGTGAGATCCTGGCCGACTCCGACGCCAACGGGACTCGGTCGGTGGCCGGAACGGTTTCCCGATCGATCAGCCCTTGACCACGCCCAGGGGTCGAAGTCTGGCTACCCGAGCGGCAAGCCTGGCCTTCTCGCAGACCCTGGCCACTTCGTCGACGTCCTTGTATGCATAGGGAGCCTCTTCTGAGAGGAGACGCACCGAACCCGGTCTCACCGCGATTCCCTCGGTCTCCAGGGCTTGGAGGACGTTCCGGCCCGTTTCATGTTCCTTGGCCTTCTTACGGCTCATGACCCGTCCGGCGCCATGGGCCGCCGAGTAGAAAGCCGGGTTGTCCTCCACGCCTCGCAGCACCCACGACGCGGTGCCCATCGAACCGGGGACCAGCACTGGTTGCCCGACCGGGCGGAGATCCTCGGGGAGGTCGGGGTGCCCGGGGCCGAACGCCCGCGTCGCACCCTTGCGATGAACGCACAGTTCGACTTTCCTCCCGTCGACCTCATGGCTCTCGATCTTTGCCAGATTGTGGGCCACGTCGTAGACCAGGCTCATACCCGTCTCCTCTGCCGTTATGCCCAAAGCGTCGGCGAATGCATGGCGGGCGCCGTCGGCAAGGACGTGCCGGTTGGCCCAGGCGTAGTTGGCCGATGCCGCCATGGCTCCCAGATAGTCCTGCCCCTCGGCTGAGTCGACGGGGACGCAGGCAAGCTGTCGGTCGGGGACCACGATCCCGTGGCGGGCCATGGCCTGCCCCATCAGACGGAGATGGTCGGTGCAGGTCTGATGGCCCAGACCGCGTGATCCGCAGTGAATCATCACCGTGACCATGCCCGGCGCCAACCCGAAGGCCTCCGCAGCCTTCGCGTCGACGACCTCCTCGACGACCTGGATCTCGAGGAAGTGGTTGCCCGATCCGAGTGATCCGAGCTGTCCGCTGCCACGGGTCAGGGCTTTCTCGGTGATCAGGTCGGGTCTTGCCCCTCTCGAAGTGCCCCCTTCTTCGCAACGGTCCAGGTCGGCCCGCCATCCGTACCCGGCGTCCAGTGCGGCGGCCGCCCCCCGATCGAGGACTTCGGGGACCAGGCTGGAGGGTGCGATCGCTCCTTTTCCCATCCCCCTCGGTATGCGCTCGGCGAGGTTGCCCATGATCCTCCCGCGGTGCCTCTCGAAGTCATCCGTTGTCAGGCCGGATGAGAGCAAGCGAACCCCGCAGCAGATGTCGAATCCGACCCCACCGGGGGAGACCACACCACCGGAGGCCACATCGGTTGCGGCCACACCGCCGATGGGGAAGCCGTAGCCCCAGTGGATGTCGGGCATGGCGAACGAGGCCACCACCACTCCGGGGAGATGGGCGACGTTCGCCACCTGGTCGGTGGCGCGCTCCTGCTGGACGAGTTCCATGAGGGCGTCGGATGCGAAAACCCTTCCCGGCACCCTCATGCCGCCCGTTGCTGGTATCTCCCAGATCACCTCCGATACCCTGACCAGGTCAGCCGAAGTCATGGTTGCCTCCTCACCGAAAGTCCTCCCTGCTCAAACATCGAAGTACACCCTTCCCCGCCACTCCCCGTCGCGATGTTCGACCAACAGGTCGTGATAGGTGACCGCCTTGATGGGTGGGCCCACGGGTTCGACCTCCGAGAGCTCGACCCCGGCCGCCCGCACCGTCGCATGCAGGGTGTCCGGGTCGGCCTCCACACCGAAACTGTGGAAGGCAAGGTCGTCACGCTCGAACCGGTAGAGGAGCTCCGACAGGGTGTCGACCACCAGGTCCTGGATGCTCGACGCATCGACGTCGATGGCCAGCTCCTCGGAAGCACCGGAGGTCTCGCACCGCACCATGAGCTCGAACATCCCCTGGGAGAGAGCCGCGATCAAAGACGCCAGAGAGTCGGCGGTGGCCGAGATCCCGGTGTCGGCGGTGTGGGAGAGCACCTGGTAGGGGAGGCCTGTCGGCTCGGTGACGGGATCCCGCCCTCGCCCATTGGCCTGGTTGGCCCCATTCGACCCGCCTTTCCGGAAGTTGGTGTCTCCCTGCTCTCGGTGACTGATCATGGCCTGCCCGATCCAGAAGGTGTGATCATGTCAGGCTCCCGGCCACCGCAGCCGTGGTGAGGTGTTCGCCGGTGTCATCGAACCATTGTCGTGTGCGATGTCTGCTACCGGCCATGGCCCAAAGCCTCTATGTGGACGCCGACGGAGGGGAACTGGGCCGATGCCCAGCCCGAGCTCAGCCGGCGGCGATCTCGTCCAGTGCTGCCGCCAGGGCCTTGGGATCGATGACATGGATGTCGTGTCCCTTCGGAAGGTGGCGATAGTCCCATCCCCGTGATCTGGCCAGATCGGCGAACGGCCGAAACACCCATCCGTTGGCATCCGGAGGCTCACAATCGATGTAGGTCTTCGGAACCGACTCGAGGTCGCCTGTGAGGCGGACAGGCTGCTCCAGTGACGCCAGCGGGTGGGGCCCGACGTGTGACATGTACCACTCAGTGATGCCGGCGGGAAGATCGAGGTCCTCTGCTGCGAACCATACGGGCACCTGCCATCCTCCGCCGTCGGAAGCGGCGAGATCGCGGAAGTAGGCGGCAAACTTCTCGCCCGACAGGTCATTTGCCGATTGACCGTCTTCGGGCACGAAGGCGTCGACGTATACGAGACGTCTGATCCGGTCGGCCGCCCTGTCGGCGGCGCCGGCGACCACCATCCCTCCGTAGCTCTGACCGACGAGAAGCACCTCGGTCAGGTCCTCGGCTTCGAGTACCCCGAGGACGTCGTCGATGTGAGTGTCGAGGTCTACTCCAGGGCCGGCCAGATGACGCCTTTCGCCCAGACCCGTGAGGGTCGGCCGATACGAGGTGTGGCCGGCCTGCTGGAGGAGGTCCGCCACCGAACCCCACTCCCAGCCGCCTCCCCAGCCCCCATGCACCAAGACGAAATTGGCCACCGGGTCACCATACATGGCGGGTGGCGGCAAGCCTTGTGTTGCATGATGAGAGGGTGCTCATCGACCGGATTGCACCAACCAGCAACTTTCGGGAGCGACACGCCATGCCTGTGCATGCCGGAGCTGGCAGGGTGTACCAGGCGATCCAGTCCGTTGACTTCACAAGGTCGCGGCTGATCCTCCTGCTTCTCGCCGCTCGCGGCATGACAGGTAACGGTCCGCTGACCCTCAGGGGGTTCACCCGTTTCGGTTTCGTCATCCTGGATGAGAGTCCCGGGACCGAGGTGGTACTGGGAGTGACCGGGCGGTTCTGGCGGCCAGGAGGTGGGATTCGCCGGGTCGACCGGGCCGAGTTCGCCGACTTCTCGGGCCCAGGGCTCATGAAGGCGGTCTGGAACTTCCATGTCGAGCCTGTGGGGCCCGACAGCTCGGTCGTTTCCACCGAGACGAGGATCATCGCCACCGACATCCGGGCTCTCCGATCGTTCCGGCCCTATTGGCTCTTGGTCCGTCCGTTCAGCGGTCTGATCCGACGACGGATGCTCGCTCTCATCCGTGCCGACGCCGAGGGTGGATGGTGAGTGCCACGATGGGATCCTGGCCATAATCAGCCTCATGGGTGCACCTGTGACTCGATGCCGGGGATGGGAGCATGGCCCCCCGCCGACAGGGGGGAAACATCCCCACCAAGCCTGCCGGTGGTCGTCGCTGTCTCTCGACACAGAATCGGCATGACGTTGCTGCGGCGGTCGCTGGTGATCGGAGCCGGTGTGTTCCTGGCGCTCTTGCCGTCAGTCCCGGCGTTGGGGCATGCCGCCCTCGTCGACAGCCACCCGGCGGACGGTTCACACCTCGACTCCTCTCCTGACGTGGTTCGACTGGTATTCAACGAGCCGGTCGAGCTTCCTCCTGCCGCGGTTCGGGTGTTCGACTCCACGGGACGGCGAGTCGACCGGGGTGATGTCCGGCGCGGGCCCGGGCCAAACGAGGTGACGGTGTCCGTCCCTGAGCTTCCGGACGGAGCCTATGTGGTCACATGGCAGGTGACATCGGCGGACAGCCATCCTGTGCGTGGCGCTCTGGTGTTCCAGGTGGGCCACGGGGCCGAGCAGGTGGACGACTCGCTGATTGCCTCGCTGCTGGGGGATAGCAGATCGGTGGGCTTCTCGACGGCTGCCTGGGCTCTTCGTTGGGTCACCTATCTGTCGGTCCTCGTCGTTGTCGGAGCGGTGGTCTTTCTCCTGGCAGTCAGGCCACGACGGCAGGGGCGCCTCCGTGGAACAGTCCGGTGGGCGGCCGTGCTGGGTGTCTTGGCCTCGCTGGGACAGATCCCGGTCCTGGCCGCTGAGACCTCCGGACTGGGGTGGGCCGCATTGGTTTCGCCACCAGCCCTGTCTGCTGCCATGGGCTCGTCCCTTGCCCTGGCCTCGGCAGTCCGCTCGGTGTCCCTTGTCGGCATCTCTGTGGCCCTCGGGAGCTCCCGGCGGTCCTGGGCCGTGATGGGGATGGCCGGGGTGGCCGGGGTGGTGGCGGCGGAACTGTTGACCGGGCACACCCGGACCACCACGCCGGCCGTGCCCATGAATGCGGCCGCGGCCGTCCATGTCCTGGCCGCGGCTGTCTGGGTTGGGGGGCTGGTCGCACTGTGGGTCTGCCTACGTGAGGCTCGGGTCGACGACCACCCGGACGAGGGGGCGAGGCTGCTCGGGAGGTTCAGTGTCCTGGCTCTTTGGTCTGTGGCCGCCTTGTCACTGGCCGGTCTCGTACTCGCCCGGATCCAGGTCGGCACCTGGCCCGCTCTGATCTCCACCCGATACGGGGTGACCCTGGTTGCCAAGTCTGTTCTGGCCGCCGCTGTCATCGGTGTTGCCGCCTACAACAACCGCGTCCTCGTCCCGGCGATCGTTCGAGAGTCGGGCGCCGGTGACGTACGATGGGATGACGGGGCGTGGAACCGTCTGACTCGGACGGTTCGCCTGGAGATGGCCGGGCTACTGATCGTGGTGGGCGCCACCGCCCTCCTGGTCAACCTCCCTCCCGCTGCCCGGGCCGTCGATTCGCAGGTGCCGTACTCGGTTTCGGCACCATTCGGGGACCTGCTCCTCGAGACGGTCGTGGACCCGGGGAGGGCCGGAGACAACGAGATCCACATCTACATCACCACCCCGGGTGGCCTCTCCCCGGTGCTCGCAGGGAGCTTCACCATGGAGCTGAGCCTCCCGGCCGAGGGAGTTGGTCCGATCGTGAGGGTTCTGGTGCCTGTCGGCCCTGCCCACTTCCTGCACGTCGGTCCCGAGCTCGCCATCCCGGGGAACTGGGTCGTCACGATCCGAAACCGGGTCTCACAGTTCGAAGAAGTCGTGGCGGAGCTGCCTGTTGTGGTCAGGCCCTAGTAGGACGAAGGGATGGGCCAGTGGACGACTTCGGGGTCGAGGGTTCTGGCGTTGAATTGGCGCCTCGGGATCGCTTTGGGCGCGCTGGCCCTCGGTGTCGGACTTTGGTTCAAGCGGGCTCTCAGGAGTCGCTCTCTCTGACAGCTCACCCGGGAGGTCTGGGTTGCTGGCGGCGCCTGTACTCGGACCCATTGTGTAGGGTTGGAGCGCTGGGACCCGGAGACGGGACAAGATCTGCATCCGTCGCGGTTCGGTCCCGTGAGAGGAGAAACTCATGCGTGTTGCAATCATCCTGTTGGTATTGGCGCTTCTCATCGGAGGGGTCGGGTTGTTCGTCGAGGCGTTGCGCTGGGTGCTGATAATCGCCCTCGTGCTGTTTCTCCTCGGCGCATTCTCCGGCTACCGGGGACGCTCGCGCGTCTAGCTCGAGTTGATCCCCATTGCCCTGGAGGGCGCGACCCGGTTGACCCCGCTCGACCGGCAGAGAAGCACACCTGACCCATGGAAGGGAGAATCTGAATGACCGTTGAGAGCGGCATCGCAGGCGATGCCCGGAAGGATGTAGCCGCGGGGCTGTCCCGCCTACTAGCCGACACCTACATCCTGTATTTGAAGACGCAGGGTTATCACTGGAACGTGGAGGGGCCGATGTTCCTGTCGCTCCACGAGATGTTCGAGGCTCAGTACGTCGAACTGCGCCCGGCGATCGACGAGATAGCGGAGCGCATCCGAACACTGGGGCCACCCGCACCCGCCAGTTTCGCCCAGTTCGGCGAGATGGCTGTGGTGAAGGAGGACCAGGGCACCAGTGACGCCATGGAGATGGTCCGCGAGCTGGCCGAGGGTCACGAGATCGTCGTGGCCACCGCCCGCGAGGTCCTGGCCAGGGCCGAGGCTGCCGGGGACGTGGCAACCGAGGACCTGGTGACCGTCCGGATCCAGGCGCACGAGAAGACGGCCTGGATGCTGCGAGCAACTCTCGCCTGAGGGCGGCGATCCGATAGGCGAGTGGTCTACCGGATTGGTTCACAGCCAACCGAGCGCCATCGCTCCGGCGAGTGTGATCAGCAGGAGGCCAGACCCCATAGAGGCTGTCCGGTGCCAGCGCCGCCGTGCCACTGACCCCACCCGGAGGCCGACCCAGGCGAAGGAAGCCGAGAACAGGGCGATGACCGCGGCTATCAGGAGGGGACTCCTCTCGGCGAGCCCGAGGCTGTGGGCCTTGCCGTGATCGGCCTTTTCCTCGTGTTGGGGGCCTGGATACGGGGCAGGGCCCGCTGGATCAGGCGGCTCTTTCTGCCGGCCTCGGTTGTGTCCGGAGTGTTGGCGTTGATGCTCGGGCCCGGTGTGCTCGGGTCGTTGGCCGAGTCCGCCGGTGGGCCGGGGTGGCTTGCCTCGGGGCTCATCCCGCCGGGGGTGTTGGAAGTGTGGTCGCAGCTGCCGGTGTTGCTGATCAGCGTTGTGTTCGCCGGGCTCTTCATCGGCAAGCGGATCCCGGGCATCCGCAAGATATGGGGGATCGCCGGCCCGCAGGTGGCGCTGGGGCAGTCGATCGCATGGGGCCAGTACGTGGTGGGGATCACACTCGGCCTCCTCATTCTCGGGCCGTTCTTCGGTGTCGATCCAATAGCCGGGGCACTCATCGAGATCGGGTTCGAGGGTGGCCACGGCACCGCCGCCGGCCTCTCCCAGGTCTTCGACGACTTCGGGTTCTCGAGGGCACCGACCTTGCCCTGGGACTGGCCACGGTGGGGCTGATATCCGGTGGTTGGCTCCTTCTCGAAGGGCTGGTGCGGGTCGAGAGCGTCTTGTGGGGTGGTGACGATGGCCTGGAGCTGTTCGCCTATGTCCCGCTCTTTCCGATGGCAATGCTCGGCGGCGTGTTGTTCCAACTGGTGATCGACCGCACCAGGAGGGAGCGTGCCATCGACCGACGCCTGATCAATCGCATCTCCGGCACGGCTCTCGACTTCATCATCGTTGCCGCCTTGGGACCCTGTCATTGGAGGCGATCGGCGGAAACCTGGGCCCCTTCGTGATCCTGGCAGTGGCCGGTGTGGCCTGGAACGTTGTTGCCTTCCTGGTCCTGGCTCCCCGGATCGTCCCCGACTTCCCCTACCAGCGGGGTCTCGGCGACTTCGGCCAGTCGACCGGGATGACCGTCAGCGGCCTGCTCCTCCTGCGGGTCGCCGACCCGGGCAACCGGTCCGAGGGTCTGGAGGCCTTCGGTTACAAACAGTTGCTGTTCGAACCGGTCGTCGGTGGTGGGTTGTTCACCGCCATGTCGATCCCACTGATCGCCCAGGTGGGGCCGGTGCCGGTCTTGATGGTCACTTCGGCACTCCTGGTCTTCTGGGTCGTGTTCGGCGTGACCCGATTCGGGAAGGGCTGATCACCAGGTCGGGACGTGCGAGGCCAGGCTCTTCATGTAGTTGGCCCTCTCGAATGCGGCGGGGTCATCGACCGCCTGCTGACTGAGTGAGCCCCGCGCCTGGTCGACAGAGGCGTACTCGTTGGCCGCCAACCAATCGGCCAGCCCGTCGCGCACCACCGACAGGTGGGCCGGCCCGTGGCGCAGTAGGGCCGAGGCCATCATGATCGCAGTTGCTCCGGCCAGGAGTGCCTTGACTGCGTCTTCGGGCTGGTGGATTCCAGTGGTGGCCGCCAGGTCGATGTCGACCCTGCCGTGGATGATCGCGGTCCACCGCAGGATCAGCCGCAGCTCGGCGCTTGTCGAAAGGACCAGGTTGGGAACGACACTCAAGGACTCGAGGTCGATGTCCGGCTGGTAGAACCGGTTGAAGAGGACAAGGCCGTCGGCCCCTGCGTCGGCGAACCGCCGGGCCATCGAGGCCATGGCCGTGAAGTAGGGCCCGACTTTCACCGCCAGGGGGATGTCGATCGAGCTGCGGACCGCCTCGACGAGTCTCAGGTAGTCCGACTCCACCTGCTCGGGGGTCTCGTCGATGCCGGCCGCCACCCTGTAGATGTTCAGCTCGAGGGCGTCGACGCCCGCAGCAGCCATGTCGCGGGCATAGTGGGTCCAGCCGCCGAGGGTGATTCCGTTGAGGCTGCCGATGACGGGGATGCCGGCTTCGTCCTTAGCCCGTCTGATCAGCTCCAGGTAGGCCTCGGTGCCGGTGTTGTAGGCGTCGAGGCGCGGCAGGTAACCAGCTGGCGCTTCCCCAAAGGCTCCCGCACCGATCTCGGGCCCGCCGCTCAGGGTCGTCAGGTCGTGCTCGATCTGCTCCTCGAATATGGAGAGCAGCACCACCGCCGGGGCCCCGGCGTCTGCCAGGGCCAGAATTCGGTCTATGTCCCCGGTCAGTGGGGAGGCGGAGGGCACAATGGGATGCGCCAGGTTCAAACCCAGGTAGTTCGTCGACATGTCGACACTCACTCTTCGACCTCCCCGTATTCGGCTGTCCTGTGGATCTTGACCATCTGCTCGTAGAGATTCCAGCGATCGTCTATGTCCCGTTGGGCGCGCTCGCTGAGCTCCGCTGCCCTTGAGGGGTTCACCCTGGCCAGCATGGAGAAACGGGCCTCGGACTCGGCGAGTTTCCTGAAGGGGACAGTTGGCTTCTTGATGTCGAGCCGAAGACCCGGCTCACCCTGGGCCTCACGCGCCGGGTCGTAGCGGTAGAGCGGCCAATATCCGGTGTCCCCGGCCAGCTTCTGATGTTCGATCTGGTTGGAGAGGTCGTAGCCGTGGGCGATGCAGGGGCTGTAGGCGATGATCAGCGAGACCCCCGGATGCTGTTCGGCCTCGGCGAACGCCCGAACGGTCTGGGTGGGGTTGGCGCCCATCGCCACCTGCGCCACGTACACATCTCCGTAGGCCATGGCGATCTGCCCCAGGTCCTTCTTGCCCGTGGTCTTTCCCCCTGAGGCGAACTTTGCGATGGCCGACCTCGACGTCGCCTTGGAGGCCTGGCCGCCGGTGTTCGAGTAGACCTCGGTGTCGAGGACCAGGATGTTGACGTCCCTCCCCGAGCCGAGGATGTGGTCCAGGCCGCCGAACCCGATGTCATAGGCCCACCCGTCACCTCCCACGATCCAGATGCTGGTGGTGATCAAGGCGTCGGCGACCCCCTCCAAACGCCTCGGGAGAGGGCCTTCCATGCCGGCCAGCCGCTCCCGGAGCTCGGCCACCTGCTCTCGCTGTATGGCCACCAGCTTGTCGAGGTCGGTCCGGTCGGTCTCCTCGGCGGTCTCGAGGATTCGCGCCGTCAGATCCCCCAATTCGATGCCAAGGGCCGTGACCAGCAGGAGGGCGTCGTCCCGCTGTGATTCGAGGGCGAGCCGCATTCCCAGGCCGAACTCGGCATTGTCCTCGAAGAGGCTGTTGGCCCAGGCCGGTCCCCGACCCTGCCTGTTGGTGGTCCACGGTGTTGTCGGCAGGTTGCCCCCATATATGGATGAGCAGCCGGTGGCGTTGGCCACGATCACCCGGTCGCCGATTAGTTGGGTCATCAACTTGAGGTAGGGGGTCTCACCGCAGCCGACGCAAGCACTGGAGAACTCGAACAAGGGCTCGAGGAACTGCGATCCCTTGACCGTCGGAGCGTTGACCTGATCCCGCTCGACCTCGGCAAGGTCGAGGAAGAAACTGAAGTTGGCCCGTTCCCGTTCCAGGTGGGGCCCCTTCGGCTCCATGTTGATCGCCTTGTGCTTGACCACCTCCTTCGACTTGGCCGGGCAGATGTCCACACAGATCCCGCACCCGGTGCAGTCGTCGGGTGCAACTTGAACTACGACACGCATCCCTTCGAAGTCCTTCCCGGTCGGTTCCTTCGAGGCGAAGCCGGAGGGGGTCTCGATTCCGGCATCGAATGCCTTCAACCTGATCGCGGCGTGGGGGCAGGCCAGCGCGCACCTGCCGCAGTCGATGCACAGGCTCGGGTCCCATATCGGGATCTCGGAGGCGAGGGACCGCTTCTCCCACTTGGTGGTCCCTGTCGGGAAGGTGCCGTCGACGGGTAGGGCGGAGACAGGGAGTTGGTCGCCCTTGTCGGCCATGATCATTGCGATCACCCGCCTGACGAAGTCGGGGGCGATGTCAGGAACGAGAGATCGAGGTTCTGCCTCCGGCCGAACGCCTGCGGGCTCCACCCGATAGAGGCCGGAGGCAGCTCCTTCTATGGCAGCCACGTTACGCCGGACGATTGCTTCTCCTCCTTTGCCGTAGTTCTTGGCGATCTGCCCTTTCATCTCCTCGATGGCGTCTGCTGCGGGGAGGAAGTCGCTCAGATGGAAGAAGCATGCCTGGAGCACGGTGTTGATCCGATTCCCGAGGCCGGCCTCATGTGCGATGGTGAGAGCATCCACCGCCCACACTTCGATGCCCTTGTCGAGGATCGCACGCTGGGCTGCCGGCGGGATCCGATCCCAGGTCTCGTCCTTGGGGTATGGGCTGTTGAGCAGGAGGGTGGCCCCTTCCCGCGCCCGGTCTAGGGCGTCGGGTTCCTCGAGGAATCCGAAGTGGTGCAGTGCAACGAAGTCCGCCTTGGTTATCAGATAGGTGGACTGGACCGGCCGCGGGGAGACCCGCAAATGCGACACGGTCCGTGCCCCGGCCTTCTTCGAGTCGTAGACGAAGTAGCCCTGGGCGTGGAGGGGTGTGGTCTCGCCGATGATCTTGACGGAGGCCTTGTTGGCGCTGACGGTGCCGTCCGAGCCGAGCCCGTAGAACAGGGCCCTGACCACGTCTTCGGGCTCCGAGAACCACTCTCTGTCGTACTCGATGGAGAGGCCGGTGACATCGTCGACGATTCCTATCGTGGTGTGTCTTCTCGGCTGGTCTCGCCCCAACTCGGCGAACGCTCCGGCCACCATCCCTGGGGTGAACTCCTTCGACGAGAGCCCATAGCGACATCCGTAGACTGCGATCTCCGATCGCCCCTGCTCGGCCAGGGATGCGACCACATCCAGGTACAGGGGCTCGCCCGGAGCCCCGGGCTCCTTGGTCCTGTCCATCACCATCACCCTCTCGACGCTCCCCGGCACCGAGCTAGCGAACGCACCACCGTCGAGCGGTCGGTAGAGCTTGACCACGACCAGACCCACCTTCTCGCCGTCGGCGACCATCCGGTCGACGGCCTCCTTGGCCGCCCCGGCCGCCGATCCCATCACCACCATCAGCCGCGTGGGCTGGGGCGAACCGTGGTACTCGAAGAGCTGGTGCCGTCGCCCGGTGTGCCCGGCGACCCGGTCCATTGCGTCCGTCACTATGGAGGGCACGGCGTCGTAGAACGGGTTGGCGGCCTCCCGTGCCTGGAAAAACACGTCCGGGTTCTGGGCGGAACCGCGGAGGACAGGACGATTCGGGTTCAGGGCCCTCTCCCTATGGGCGGCGATCAGGTCTTCGTCGATCAGATCGCGGAGGGCCTCGTCGCCGATCAGTCCGATCTTTGCCACTTCGTGGGAGGTGCGGAACCCATCGAAGAAGTGGAGGAAAGGGACCCGGGCCTCCAAGGTGGCGAGGTGGGCGACCAGGGCCAGATCGTGGGCTTCCTGGACCGACGAGGAGGAGAGCATGGCGAACCCGGTCTGTCGGGCGGCCATCACATCGGAGTGGTCGCCGAATATGGAGAGGGCATGGGTGGCCACAGTCCTTGCCGCCACATGGATGACCGTGGGCGTCAGTTCTCCGGCGATCTTGAACATGTTGGGAAGCATCAGGAGAAGGCCCTGCGACGAGGTGAAGGTGGTCGAGAGGGCCCCTGTCTGGAGGGCCCCGTGCATCGTGCCTGCCGCTCCGGCCTCAGACTGGAGCTGGACGACCCGGGGGACCACACCCCAGAGATTGGGCCGCTCGTGATGGGACCACGCATCGGCGAGCTCGCCCATCGGGGAAGCCGGAGTGATCGGGTATATGGCGATCACCTCGCTCAGCCGATGCGCGATCAGCGCAGCAGCTTCGTTGCCGTCGATGGTGGCTTGAACACCGGTCGGGGTGGTCATCCGGCGAGGCTAGTTTCGTTGGCCACAGCCGGTACAGGGCCAACCTTTGGCGGGTCCCTTCGGCGAGCTCATCCACGCCCGCCTATGTCGACGCTGTAAGCCTCATACACCAGGTCGGCACCTCCCTGGCGATGCAGGGCGAGGCGGCCCAGCAGGGCGACGATCCGACGTCTGATTCGCGTGCGGTCGGTGAAAGGGTCGTCGACCGCCTCTTTGGTGCGTTGCCATGCCGTGACCAGCTCGGGGTGCTCGTCTCTCAGCCGGGCTACCGCGGCCGCCAGCCGGGGCTCCTCCCTGATGATGTCCTCCACCATCCCGTCCGGAGATTCCGCCTCTTCGATGTGCCGGCGCAGCGCCTCGCCCAGGACGTCGATCGCTTCTCTCACCGATGCGAGCCAGCCCGAGGAGTCGGCCGCCGGCCCGGCCGCCGCCTCCTCCAGGCTCCGCATGGCATCGAGGAGGTCGTTCCTCTTCGAGCGGGCACGGTCGAAGCCCTCATCTGGTGGACTCTTCATCGGCTTCTCGGTGCTCATGGCCCAACCTTGGCTGCGGCGGCGGTATTTGGCAAGGGACCAAAGTCAGCAATTCGGTCCCCACTGCTGGTGATTGGCATGAGCCGAGACGCTTCACCTTCCCGCGAAGTGCTGAGACCGGATAGATTCCTGGCAGATGAGTTGTTGGAACCGTACCTGATGGTCAAGGGGCTGCGCATCGGCAAGGTGCTCGGGATCGACATCAGCATCGACCCGTCCTGGCTGATAATCGCCTTCCTGTTCAGCTGGTCGTTCTACATCCAATTCGGGCTCAGGTTCGAGGGCCTGGACGGGACCGTCCTCATCGTGATGGCCATTGCCACGGCGCTGGTGTTCTTCGGGTCGGTGCTCCTCCATGAGTTGAGCCACTCGGTG
Source organism: uncultured Acidimicrobiaceae bacterium (assembly GCA_964454615.1). Lineage (GTDB taxonomy): Bacteria > Actinomycetota > Acidimicrobiia > Spongiisociales > ZC4RG35 > ZC4RG35. The sequence continues at coordinate 18,460 of CAYVTP010000006.1, forward strand.
ATGGCCATGAGGCTGGGGGTGCCGGTGGAAGGCATCACCCTGTTTCTCTTCGGTGGGGTGAGCAAGATGAAGATGGAGGCCAACCGCCCACGGGACGAATTCCTGATCGCTGTCGTCGGCCCGTTGACCAGCATCGTGCTCGCCGGTGTCTTCTGGCTGGTGGTGAACCTGGCCTCGGGGCTGTTCAGCCCGATCGTGCTGTTCGCACTGGGCTATCTCGGATGGCTGAACTTGTTGCTGGGCGTTTTCAACATGCTCCCCGGGTTCCCATTGGACGGGGGCCGGGTGCTGCGCTCCATCCTGTGGAAGTCCAAGGGGAGCCTCGTCGAGGCGACGCGTGGTGCGGCTCGCGGCGGCCGGATGATCGCCTCTCTGCTGATTGCGGTCGGACTGGTGTCGGTTCTGTGGGGAAACCTGGGAGGGCTGTGGATGGCTGCCATCGGGTGGTTTCTCCTCCAGGCGGCCAGCGCCGCCGATCAGGACGTGGTCGTTCGGTCGTTCCTCGAGGATGTCACCGCGAGTGATCTCATGTCCCCGAAGCTGGTGAGCATCCCCTTCGACACAACGGTGGAGGACGCCGTCGATGACTACTTCCTCCGATATGACCACTCGGCGTTCCCCGTCGTCTCGGAAGACCGATCCGGGTTGATCACCTTGAGGGCGGTGCGCCAGATACCAAAGGATCAATGGGGGATCCGGCAGGTGTGGTCTGCCATGACCGACCTTCGGGACGCCTGCACCGTCGGGCCGACGACTCCGATGAACCAGGTGATGGAGCAGCTCCGGGAGATGGAGCAGGATCGGGTCTTGGTGGTCGACGACGGTCAGATCCTGGGGATCATCACCCCCCGCGACGTCACCCGTTGGGTGCAGCGGTCACAGGAGCTCGGGTTGAGCCCGGCTGAGGGCCCGCTGAGCTGACCAGGCCTGCGGTAGGTGTCCCACGGTGCGGCTAACTTCGAAGTCCTGAGTTTCTTCCTGGAGGTCTGATGTGAACGTGATCGACTGGCTGCTCGACTCCGACCCTTCGATTCGGTGGCAGGTGATGCGTGATCTGACCGCCGCTCCCGACGAAGCGGTTGCCGCCGAGCGCTCCCGGGTGGCCAGGGAGGGCTGGGGCGCCCGCCTCCTCGCCGAGCAGAGCCCGTCGGGCAGGTGGGGAGTGGGCGATCTGTCCCCCGAGGACCTGCGCACGGGAGATTCGCTGCCGGACCCCGAGACCCGTCGCCTCCTCCGTGAGCTCCAAGCCGCCACACCCCAACAGATGGCAGACTTCATGGAGGTCGACCTCGACACGGTGTCGCGGTGGGAGAGTGGTGAAGCCGACGACGACCCGTCGACCGACCGGTATCGCTCGGTGGTCGACTGGATGAGGGTCACCGTGGGCACTTACAACCCCAAGTGGATCTCGACCACCTACACCCTGCTGTTGCTCAGGGACATGGGGATAGACCCGGACGACACCATTGTGAGGGAGGCGATCAGCCTGGTTCACGACGGGTCGAAGCACGACGTCGGCGAGGGGGGTTTCTTCGACGGGGAGACCGAGCCCTGCATCAACGGGATGGTGGTTGCCATCGGCTCGTACTTCGGTCGGCCGGTGGATGCCGTGGTCGAGCGAATCCTGGGCGAACAACTCGCCGATGGGGGTTGGAACTGTGAGGCGGTCAACGGCTCGACCCGGTCGTCTTTCCACACCACCATCTGCATTCTCGAAGGCCTCCTCGGGTACGAGAAGGCCCTGGGCGGAGAGCCCGTGGTGGCAACGGCTCGGAATCGGGCGGAGGAGTATCTACTGGAGAGGCGACTGTTCCGCCGGATGTCGAACGGGGAGATCATCGACCCGGTCTGGACGCGCTTCTCATTCCCACCACGCTTCCACTACGACGTCCTGCGAGGGCTCGACTACTTCCGAAGCACAGGGGCCGCCCCCGATGGCCGCCTGTCCGATGGCGTCGAACTGCTCGAGAGCAAGAGGCAGGCCGACGGGCGGTGGGCCTTGGAGAACACCCATCCGGCCCGGGTCTACTTCGAGATGGACGACGGGGACGGCCAACCCAGCCGCTGGAACACACTGCGGGCGATGCGCGTCCTCGATTGGTACAACCGCTCGGACGGCTGATCGCTTCTAGTAGGCGGGCCGACTTGGTCGGCGATCCCCGACCCCTCGCTTGGGATGCCAGGGTACGACCACCAATCCGACCATTCAGGCTGGGGGATCGGGGCCGACCGGTGCTCAATTGTTGGTTCGAATCTGCCGAAAGGGTGGGTGTGGGAACCCAGCTGACACACCTGCTTGGCGCGCGCCGTTGGGCGTTGCCGGGGCCCATAGTCGGCCTGCTGGTCATCGGGGCCGTGGTCGCCTATTTGGAGCCGGGATTGGGCGATGCCATCGGGGCTCCCGGCTTGGTGCTCGCCTACTTCATCGGCGCCTTCCTGTTGCTGTCGCGCTCTCGCCGGCTGGTCCCCAGGGAGGCGGTGGCCTGGAGGTTTCTCGGCTCGGGGATGGCCCTTGTTGCCACCGGAGTCCTCGTCATCGTCGTCCTCCACGTGGCAGGTGTGGATGTCCCCGCTTTCGGCCCGATCGACCTGTTCTTCCTGGCCGGCTACGGGATGTTCCTGGTCGCCCTCTACCTGCTGGCCCGCGCCGACAGTGGCGGCCGGGCCTGGGTGTTGACGCTGCTCGATGCGCTGGTGGGAGCCGTTGCGTTGGGCACCCTTGCATGGGCATACCTTTACAGCGAGCTGATCGCCACCCTGGCGGGGGCGCCCAGGTGGGAGGCCGTGGTGGCTTCGGTCTACCCCGTACTGGACATCGCCGCGGTGATCCTGCTCATGATCCTCCTCCTGCGCCGAAGCAACTTCCACTGGGACCCGAGGCTGGTCCTCATCACCCTGGGCATCGGTATCCAGGTTGCCGCCGATGTCCTTTACCTTCGTGACGGCCTCGGTCAGAGTTTCGCCGAGGCCGAACCGGTCTACTGGTTGTTCCTGCTCTCGGCGGCGTTTCTGATCGCGGCGGCCGCGATCGTCGACATCGAGCCCCGCAGGAGGGAGTTCCCGGACCGGGCAGCCCCCGTCGTGGCGCTCCTCTGGCCCTATCTTCTGGTCCTCGTCCTGATCGGCACCCACGCCTATCAGTACCACACGCTGGGAGCCGACCCGGACAGCGTGTTGCTCCTGGACTCGCTGCTCTTCATCGGTGGGCTTGCCCTGATCCGACAGGTGGTGGTCATTCGCCGGCACCGAGCACGGCTCGAGGTTCAACGCTCGGAGCTGGTGGCTTCGGTCAGCCACGAGCTGAGAACCCCGTTGACAGCAATGGTGGGATACCTGGCCCTCATCGAGGAGAGCGGTGACGACTTCGCGCGCGAGGCCCGGTCGGAGATGATTTCCGAGGCTGCCGGTCAGGCTCGACACATGGCCCGTCTGGTATCCGATCTGGTGATGCTGGCCAGGGGCGGCAACCAGTCGGTGCCCCTGGCGATCTCGGAGACCGCCGTGTCGTCGATCATCAGCGGGGCCTTGCGGGGCATCGACCCTGAGTCCACCCTGATCGACGAGTCTTTCGAGGGAGACGCCCTGGTCAGGGTGGATGCTGACCGGATCCGACAGGCGTTGAGCAACCTGATCCTCAATGGCGTGAAGTACGGCGGGGACAGGGTCACTATCACCGGTCGGGTCAAGGCAGGGGACCTGGTGTTCGACGTGCATGACAACGGGCCGGGTCTACCGGTCCGTCACCAGACTTCGGTCTGGGAGCGTTTCGAGCGAGGCGCCCAGCGCCTCAACTCGTCGATTCCGGGGATGGGTATCGGGCTCTCCATAGTCAAGGCTGTGGCCGGGGCCCACGGTGGAGAGGCGGAGTACCGGCGTTCAGACCTGTTGGGTGGCGCATGCTTCTCGCTGACCATCCCCGGCTGTGTTGCCCAGTCCTACGACGATCGGGCGTCGTCCGACTCGGCCGCCTCCCGACATGAAGGGATGGTCGGGGCGCAGCCGCCTTTCGTGCGGGGTGGCAGCTGACCGGTCAAACGGGGGATTGATTGCCGCTCGCTCGCCGTCGAATCCACTTGTCGATCTCGACCGCTACCAGCACGCTCAGGGCGACCAGGACGATCGGGCCCCACATCGAGGGGTCGAAAGGCTCGACCCGGAGGATGAACTGCGTGAACGGCAGGTGGAGCGCTGCCACGTGGATCGATAGGGCCGCGACCACAGCACCGAACAGCAGACGGTTCGAGAAGGGGGAGATCCTGAAGGCGGAGATGGTCTCCGACCTGGCGTTGCCGACGTGGACCGCCTGGAAGATCACCATCGTGGTTACTGCCACCGTCTGAGCCTGTGTGAGGGATCCTGTGGTGTCGAGTGTCCACCGGAACATGGCCAGGGTCCCGGTCGCCATGACAATCCCGGTCAGCAGGGTTCGCTGCCAGAGAAGACGGGAGATGATTCCCTCCCGCCTCGGTCTGGGTTGCCTGCTGGTGACCCCGGGCTCCTCCGGCTCGAAGGCCAGGGCAACGTCCTGGACTCCGTTGGTGACCAGGTTCAACCACAGGATCTGGGCAGGCAGCATGGGGAGGGGCCATCCGGCCGCCACCGCGGCGAGGATGGCGAGGATCTCCGCGGCGCCGCTGGAGATCAGGAAGAAGGTCACCTTGCGCAGATTGTCGAAGGTGATCCGTCCCTGGCGTACTGCCTCGAAGATGCTGACGAAGTTGTCGTCGGCGAGCACCATGTCGGATGCCTCTCGTGCCACATCGGTTCCTGAGATCCCCATCGCCACTCCGACGTCGGCCACCTTGAGTGCAGGGGCGTCATTCACCCCATCGCCGGTGACAGCTACCACGTGGTCGAGGGACTGGAGCGCCCGAACCACTCGGAGCTTGTGCTCCGGTGAGACGCGGGCGAAGACAGACACTTCCCCGAGCGCCTCGACCAGCTGGGAGTCGTCCAGCTCCTCCATCTCACGGCCGGTGATCACCCGGTCGTCAGCCGTGGCGATGCCCAGCTGGTCCGAGATGGAGAGGGCGGTCTCGGCGTGGTCGCCGGTGATCATGACCACCCGTATGCCGCTCCGCTGACAGTCGGCGATGGCCTCGAGGACGCCCTCACGAGGCGGATCCATCATCCCCTGCAGCCCGAGGAAGGTGAGTCCCTCGGGTTCTTCTAGGTCATCGTCTGATGCCGGTCCCGGCCTGTGCGCCATGGCGAGCACCCGTAGTCCCCGGGCCGCCATCTCTGCAGCTGCAGCTTCGATCCGATCCTTGTCCAGTCCGACGGCGCCGTCGTCCGAGGCCATGTCCTGGCACATTTCCAGGATCCGCTCGGGGGCACCCTTCACGAACAGCGCCTCATCCTCGCCGTCGTTCCGGTGGCTCCCCGAGAATCTGCGCTCCGGTTCGAACGGGATCTCCTGTAGCGACTGCCATCGGTCCCGCTCCTCCTCAGGGCTCACGCCGATGTGGTCGGCGGCCACCAGCAAGGCGATCTCGGTGGGGTCCCCGACCGCCTCTCGGTCGTCGGCGACTCCTGCGTCGTAAGGCGCCTCGCTGGCGAGTACTCCGGCGAGCAGTGTCCTTCGAAGCGTGGGCGAGTCGGGAGCCTGATCGTCGAGATCGTGAGTCGTCCCGGCATACCAGATCTCCTGGACGGTCATCCGGTTGGCGGTGAGGGTCCCGGTCTTGTCCGAACCGATGGCGCTGATGCTGCCCAGAGTTTCCACAGCCGGGAGGCGTCGGATGATCGCCTTCCTCCTGGCCATTCGCTGGACCCCGATGGCCAGGGTGATGGTGAGGACCGCAGGCAGGCCTTCGGGTATTGCCGAGACCGCCAGGGCCACCCCGACCAGGAACATGTCCCCGATCTCCCCTCCGCGCAACACTCCGAGCGGGACCGAGAGGGCCGCTGCCAGAGCCACCACGACTCCCACAACCTTGGCGAACCGGGCCATCCGCTGCTGAAGGGGAGTGGGTGGCTCCTCTTCTTCACGGATCTGGGTGGCGATCTTGCCGAGCTCTGTATCAGTGCCGGTGGCCATCACATAGCCGCTGCCGCGGCCGGAGGTGACCACGGTGCCGGTGAAGGCGATGTTGGAGCGGTCCCCTACCGGAACAGTCTCGCCCAGGGCGTCAGAGTCTTTCGAGGCGGGAACCGACTCGCCGGTGAGGAGCGACTCGTCGATGGCCAGGGTGGTGGTCGTGGCGAGGCGGAGGTCGGCCGGCACCCTCTGGCCAGACTCGAGCAATACCAGGTCGCCGACTACCACTTCCTGACTGTCGACCACGAGCTCCCGTCCATCGCGGAGGATGTGGGCCTTCGGGGCGACCAGTCCGGTGAGGGCCCTCACCGCGTTCTCAGCCTTCCGCTCCTGGAAGAACCCGATCCCGGCGTTGAGGGCGAGAACGAAGAAGATCACTCCGGCGTCGATGTACTCCCCAATGGCCAGGGTGACCAGCATGGCCACCAGGAGTATGTAGACCAGGGGGCTCTGGAACTGGTGGAGGAGCTGCTCCCAGACACTGGGAGGCTCATCCTCGGCTATGACATTCGGTCCCCATGCTTCGAGGCGGCTGAGGGCTTCGTCTTGGCTGAGGCCCCGGCGTCCGGTCTCCAGCACCTCTGTGACCTCCTCGACGGACATCACCACCCAGTCACCCGAGGGCAAGTCCTGAGTTGGGCTGGTCTCGTTGGTCACCGATCGCCTCACGCACCTGGTCGTCCGGGCCTCTACCCGGAACGAGCCAAGGTACTAGAGGGCGCCGGTCAGTTGGGACGAAGGCATGCAGGCGGACCGCCTCGGGTCTCCCTGGTCGGTTGTGGCTGCTCGGCTGGTAGCGTCAGGTGGTCGGAAGATCCGGCACTGCCCACACGACCAAGGAGGTTGCGGTCCATGACCGCTGACAGTTCCCAGACAAAGGCTGTTGCCCCCTCCCCGGGTCAAGTCGAGGTCGACGCGGCCTGACTCGACTTCTGGGGGACGCAGCTCTTCCCAGGAGTCATCACATGCCACAGTCGATTCACCGGTACCTGCACTCGTTCGACGACATCGAAGAGCGGCTGATGGCCGCGCCCGTGGGGGAAGTGGCCGAGGAGCTGGAGCGGCTCGAACCGGACGACAGGGTGGTCGCCTTCCGGCTTCTGCCCCGCGACCGCGCCCTGGCCGTCTTCGAGTCGATGGACACCGCAATCCAACAGGAGATCCTCGAAGGCCTGCGGGATGATAGGTTTCGCCAGCTCCTGGAGGACCTCGACCCGGACGACAGGGCCCGGCTGCTCGACGAGTTGCCGGCCAAGGTCGCCAAGCGGGCCCTGCTTGGCCTGAGCCCAGCCGAGCGCCGGTACACCGCTGCTCTCCTCGGCTATTCCGAGGACTCGGCCGGAAGGGTCATGACCCCGGAGTTCGTCAGCCTGCGGGCATCGATGACGGTGGAAGGAGCTCTCGCCAAGATCAAGAGGAGCACGACCGAGCCCGAGACGTTGTTCGCCTTGCCGGTGACCGACGAGGAGCGTCAGCTCGTCGGACGGATCGACCTGCCTGCGCTGGTGAGGGCCAGCCCCGAGGTGAAGGTCGGAGAGCTCATGACCTCACAGGTGGAGACGGTGCAGGCCGACGATGATCAGGAGGTCGCCGCCCGATTGATCGCCGATCGCCGGCTGGCGGTGCTGCCGGTACTGGACTCGGAGGCCCGGTTGGTCGGTGTCATCACCGCCGACGACGCCATGAGGATCCTCGAAGAGGAGGGGACAGAGGACCTGGTCCGTGCCGGTGGTTCGGAACCGCTGGGTCGCCCCTACTTCGATGCTTCCGCCCTCCAGCTCGCCGCCCGCAGGGCGACGTGGTTGTTGGTGCTGGCCGTCGGTGCCACCTTGACGGTCAATGTCATGGGCTACTTCGAGGAGACTCTTGCCGCCTATGTGGTGCTGGCGCTGTTCATCCCGCTGCTGATCGACACCGGAGGCAATACCGGGGCGCAGGCGGCGACAGTGGTCATTCGTGCCATGTCGCTCGGTGAGGTCCGTCTCGGTGATCTGCCGAAGGTGGTGTTCCGTGAGGCCCGAGTGGGGATCCTTCTCGGGGCGATGCTGGCAGTGGTGGCCTTCGTTCCGGTTGCCTTCTTCTTCGGGACGGGCATGGCATGGACCATCAGCCTCACCCTGGTAGCCGTGTGCACCTGGGCGACCTTCGCCGGCGCGATGCTTCCGATGGTGGCGGAGCGGATCGGAATCGATCCGGCCGTGGTCTCGGCGCCGTTCATCACGACGCTCGTCGACGCCACCGGCCTGATCGTCTACTTCGTCATCGCCAGGGCGATCCTGGGGATCTAGCAGCTCATCGGCTGGTCGAGGGGATCGTTGGCCGTCCTTGCTCCCGTCGAGTAGTGGGTTCCCACCGCGATGGTGATCACGGCCGGGAGGCGGCGACCCTTGTCCTGGGCCGGTTGCGCAGGATCACGATGGCGGGTGCTACCAGGAGGATGAGCCCGATCCAGGCGAGGGCCCGGTAGTCGGTCGCCTGGTAGAGCAGCCCCGAGCTTATGGCGGCTATCGCCGCCGATGACCATGTGAGGGAGTCCACCGAGCCTTGCAATCGGGCCCGGAGACCGAGCTCGACCCCGGCCGACAGCATCGAGCTCCCCGCGACGAACGTCATGTTCCAGCCGACACCGAGCACCCACAGGATGATGACCAGGGCCACGGTCGAGTGGTTGGGCCCGGTGGCGGCGCCGAGCGCGGCGGCGGCGAGAAAGACCATGCCGGAGAGCGCCACCCGGAGACCCCCGAAGCGGTCAGCCATCCTCCCCACCACCGGGGACAAGGCGAACATCCCCAGGGTGTGGGCACTCATCACCAGTCCGACAATGCCCAGATCCGATCCGTGGTGGCGGATGTGGAGAGGAGTTGCGGTCATGACCATCACCATCACCACCTGCCCGGCGATCATCGCCGAGAGTGCGGTACGCACCTGGGGGAGACGGAAGGCCGCTCCGAGGGCGGCCCAGGACACCCTGGTCTTGCTGGGGGGCTCCGAAGCCAGCGTGGTCGGGTCAGGCCGTAGTGCAATCTGATAGAGCGCTGCTGCCAGCAGGAGGAAAACCACGGCCACCATGTATCCGCCGGTCAGTTCTGATCTTCCCAGTGAGGTGGCCAAGCGTCCCGACGGTTGGAGCAGTGCGGGCCCGGCCACCGAACCTATGGTCCCCGCCCAGACGACGAGGCCGAGGGCTGCCCCCCTCCTGTTCGCCGGGTACATGTCTGCTGCGGTGTATCGCGCCAGATGGCCGGAGGCGTTGCCCAGCCCGAGCATCGCCATACCAGCGATCAGCCCGATCACGGACGATGCCGCCAGGGCCACTATGGCGGTCAGGGCGCCGAGGGCGCCGATCACCAGTCCGGTCACCAGGCCTGGGCGGCGACCCCTACGCGAGACGCCGATGGTCAAGACGGTGGTGCCCAGCGCGGTTCCTGTGACTGCAGCCGCGCCGGGCACCCCGGCCAAATTTGCCGAGCCCGTCAGCTCATCGATGGCAAGGGCGGAGATGGTCACCGCGGCGATGAAGGAGATCGAGCCGAGTGCTACCCCGCTGAACAGGACCCATGTCAGTCGGCGTTGCGCCGTGAAGCCGGATGACTCCTGGGTTGTCTCATCCATGGTGTTCCATCGTTCCTGCGGGAGCATTCAAATCGATTGGTCGTCCCGTGCCGGGGTTTGGCTGCGAGGCGGTCGCAGGCGAGTCTACGGATCGGCAACAATGGGAACATGACGGACAACCTCTGGCGTCCCCACCCGTGGCACGGGCTCGAGACCGGCCCCGAGCCTCCGGTCATGATCACCGCCTACATCGAACTGACACCGTTCGACGTCATCAAGTACGAGGTCGACAAGACGACCGGCTACCTGAAGGTCGACCGGCCGCAGCGGACCTCATCCTCCCCGCCCACGCTGTACGGGTTCATACCCCGCACCTATGCCGGCGACCGGGTCGGCGACCTGTGCCCTGGTGCTTCTTCCGGGGACGGCGACCCGATGGATGTGTGCGTCATCTCGGAGCGGGCCATCGACCGGGCCGACATCCTCCTCACCGCGAGGGTCGTGGGAGGGCTCCAGATGCTCGACGGGGGAGAGGCGGACGACAAGATCGTGGCGGTGATCGACCGGGATCCGGTGTGGGCGGGGGTCCAGGACCTGGTGGAGCTACCCGAAGCACTGATAGACCGTCTGACCCATTATTTCGAGACCTACAAGCTCACTCCCGGCGTGGCGGCCGATGTTGCCGTCCAGCGACGCTACGGCAGGGAACACGCCTATCGGGTCATCGAGGCCTCGATGCAGGACTACGACGAGACCTTCGGATCCTCAGGAAGGGACTGAGCCCAGGCGGAGGGCTGGCTGACGTCGTCCTCCACTCCGGTGGTCGTCGGACCCGGTCACCTCTTCCCGTTCAGGTACAGGTCCCTGAACTTCCTCTCGGCATGGCGGTCGCCCATGATCATCAGCCGGAGCCCCGGGTCGTCGCTGATCACGTGGGTGTCCTTGAGGATCGCCCCGCTGTCATCGGTCAAGGCGACGATGTCACAACCGGTCATCCCGATCACGTCGGGGTCGTGGACCGATCGGCCCATCAACGGCGGCGGGGCAGGGACCAGGACCAGCTCCAACCCTTCGATCAGGACCACCCTCTGGTCGCTTCCCAGAGTGTTCCATATGGCGGTGGCTCCTATCGCCGCATAGGACAGAACCCCGTCGGCACCGGCCCGATAGAGGGTGGTGACATTGCGCTCGTGGGTTGCACGGGCCATCACCTGTATTCCCGGCTTGAGACGTCGGCAGTAGAGGGTGAGATAGATGTTGACGTCATCGTCATGCGTGGTCACCAGGACCGCCGAGGCAGTTGCGAGCCCGGCGGCTTTGAGGTTCTCCAACTCGGCGGCGTCACCCCTGATGACCGTGAATTTCGATGGGAGCGGAACTTGGGACTTCTCGATGATTGTGCACGGGACGCCACTGCTGGCCAGCACCTCTGCCGCCGATCGGCCCACCCTTCCCCCACCCAGTATGAGCACCGGGCTCTCCTCGGTCCCGTGCTGCGCGCTCAGCTGCCGGTCGTAGGTGGCGAGCTCGGCGTCGGAGCCGGCGAAGATCAGCATCGTGTCCTCGGTCATCACCGACTTCGGGTCAGGCACCTCGGGTACACCGTGATCGGAGATGGCAAGAAGGATGGGGCCCGCCTCACCACCGATCGCGAGGTCCTCGACGCGGGATCCCACCAGCGGAGTGCCCCGGACCCCGGCCTCGGCGATCCGGGTGGGGCCAAAATGGCCCACGGTGTGGGTCCTTCCGGTGGTGCCCAGCACCCGGCGGGCCATCGCCGTTCCCAAACCGGAAGCAAGCTGGATCACGTTGTCGGCTCCAGCAAGCTCCAGAACGTCGATGGAGGCCGGGCTGTCGGCGGTGACCACGATCTTGACATCGGGGTCCGCTTCGCGGACGGTGAAGGCGATGTTGGTGTTGATGGTGTCCGACTGGGTTGAGGCCACCAGGCTGGCCCGTTCGACTCCCGCTCGCAGATAGGTTCGGGGCTCGTCTAGAGCCCCGATCATCACCTGGTAGCCGGCGTCGCGCACCGCAGCCGCGGCGGTTGCATCGTCGACCAGGACCACATGAGGGATGTTGGAGCGCTTGGCCCGGGCGATCAAGGCCTGAGAGACGGGGTCCAACCTGGTGACGACGATGTGACCCGCGAGATCGTCGGGCACGGAGCGAGGTGTCCGGCTCGCCTCCCTCTGATCCATCCACGGAGAGAAGATGAACTGGATCAATGAGAAAGGCAGCAGGACGAGAAGGAACATGATCCCGCTGAGCAGAACCACAACAGAGAAGACCCGACCTATGTCCGACTCGAAGGTGATGTCGCCGAAACCCAGTGTCGACATGGTCACCAGGGTCCAGTAGAACGAGGTGGTCCAGGTGTAGTCGCGTCCTTCCAACGCCATGAGGAGGTGGAAGGTGGCGCTGTACAGGACGACCAACATGGCGAGGGCGACGAACATCCACGCCACGACGCGGACGTTCCTCCGCTGTTGGTGGGTGCCACCCACCAGGCCGAGCAGTGTGCCGAGGGTCTTCATGGTGTCATTTCCGTATCTTGCTGTCTCCTGGCCCGGACTGGCGCTATCGGCGGTGGGGGTCCAGGCAAACCAAGATGCCAGCCTAGAGGCCCCAGCCATTCCAGACTCTGCGTATGCGTGGCGGCTTGGGATCTCCGTGCCAACCCTCTGGTGGCACGATTTCGCTCGTCCAATCCGCCTGGTCCCGGCCACGTGTGGGGCCGGCCAGCGCCGGTGTTATCGTGAGACAGGTCTCACGGAGCGCCGGGAAGTCTGGTCGGCGGCATCTCATGGAGTCCCGATGGTTTCCTGGCATCAGTTCGATCCGATACGCCCGGTGAGGGCTGGCCTCGAGCGCCGCCCCGGCGTGTGCCGGACGTGACGGCGGCATTCGCCATCCAGGTCCTGGTCGGTCTGGCCTGTCTGGTCGCCGGCCGGCGCATCGGGCGCCACGTGTTCCTCCTGGGGGCACTCGGCCCCTTGATTGCGCTCGTACCGGTCTTGTCCTGGATGGCCGGCGGCCAGCCGGTCGTCGTCGAAACCTTCGAGTGGCTCCCGGCGTTGGGCCTGACCCTCGACTACCGGTTGGACGGCTTCTCCGCCCTGATGGTGGGGCTGATCGGTGGCATCGGAATCCTCGTCTTCCTCTATTCGTGGTCCTACTTCTCCCCGCGACAGGGCCTGGAACGGTTCGCCTTCTACCTGGTGGTGTTCGCCGCTTCGATGTTCGGCCTGGTCGTCGCCGACAACCTGATCCTGCTGTTCGTCTTCTGGGAGCTCACCTCGGTGATGTCCTACCTCCTGATCGGCTTCCAGGACGACAAGGCCGATGCGCGATCGAGCGCCCTTCAGGCCCTGCTGGTCACCGGGTTGGGAGGCTTGGTAATGCTCGCCGGCCTGATCCTTCTGGCCCAGGTCGGGGGCACCTACTCGATGTCGGGCCTGCTGGCTGATCCCCCGATGGACGCAACCGCCGGTGTGGCCCTTGGCATGATCCTGGTGGGCGCCTTCACCAAGTCGGCCCAGTTCCCGTTCCACTTCTGGCTTCCCGGAGCGATGGCCGCACCCACACCGGTCAGTGCCTATCTCCACTCGGCGACCATGGTCAAGGGGGGTATCTACCTGGTGGCCCGTTTGGCGCCGGTCTACGCCCCGCTCATACCGTGGTGGCGTCCGGTGCTGGCGGCGGTGGGGCTCACCACCATGGTCGTTGGGGGCTGGAGGGCCCTGTCCCAAACCGACCTGAAGCTGTTGCTGGCACAGGGCACTGTTTCCCAACTGGGCTTCATCATGGTCCTGGTCGGATGGGGAAGCCCGGGCCTGATGTTCGCCGGGGTGGCGATGATCTTCGGCCACGCGGTGTTCAAGGGGGCTCTGTTCATGGTGGCCGGGATCATCGACCACCAGGCCCACACCCGGGACATCCGCAAGCTGAGCGGGCTACGACGGAAGCTGCCGGGGACCTTCCGTCTGGCGGTGGTGGCCACCGCATCCATGATGGGGCTTCCCCCTCTGCTCGGCTTCCTGACCAAGGAGTCGGCACTCGAGGCCCTGGTCGGGTCGGCCCCATGGATGGTGACCGGCCTGGTGACCGTCGGCTCGATGCTCACGGTGGCCTACGGTCTCCGGTTCCTCCACGGAACATTCGCCCGCAAGGCCGGCGTCGAACCGACCGTCCTGGATGTTCCCTCGGGGGCTTTCCAGGCTCCGGCGGCAGTCCTTGCATCGCTGACAATCGTCGGTGGTCTCCTGGCCTGGCTCCCCGACCGGATCGTGGGAGTGGCCGCCGAAGCCCTGGATCCCGCGGCCGCCGGCAACTACCTGGCCCTGTGGCATGGGTTTGGCCTGCCCCTCCTGCTTTCGGGTGCCGCCGTCGTCGGAGGCTGGGCCATCTGGAGGGCGCCGCTCCGGCGGGTGATGGCGGTGACACGGAGGGCCCCGGACGGTGCCAGGGTGTACGCCCGGACGCTGTCCGGTCTGACCCGCATCGCCGACAGGGTGACCGCCATAGTCCAGAACGGTTCGCTGCCGGTGTACCTGGCGGTGATCCTGTCCACGGCTGTGATGGTGCCCGGGGTGCTGATGGCGATGAACTGGAGGGTCCTCCCGGAGATCACCCTCGCCGAGTCCCCGGTGCAGGCGGTGACCGCGGTCCTGGTGGTTGTGGCGGCGATCGCCATGACCCTGGCACGTAGACGTATCGGGGCGGTGCTCCTGCTCGGGGCGGTCGGCTACGGGGTGGCGGTCCTGTTCGTCATCCAGGGTGCACCCGACCTGGCGTTGACTCAATTGCTCATCGAAACCCTGTTCCTTGCCTTGTTCGTGGTGGTGCTGAGCCGCTTCCCGGACCGCTTCGAGGTGGCGCAGTCCCAGATCCGAAAGGTCAGCCGGATCACTGTCTCCATCCTGGTGGGTGCCGCCGCCATGGGCCTGTCGGCCTGGGCGTTGGCCGGCAGGGTGGGCACATCCCTGGCCCCCGAGTTCATGGCCCGGGCCGAGCCGGAGGGCGGGGGACGCAATGTCGTGAACGTGATACTGACCGACTTCCGGGCCCTGGACACCCTGGGGGAGATCACCGTGCTCGTCCTGGCGGCGATGGGTGCCATCTCCCTGGTCCGGGCGCGACTCCCGAAGGGCTCTGCTGCACTCGCCACCCCGCCGGACCCGATGCCCGCGAGCCGGCGACGCTTCCTCTCGGAGCCCCCCATGATCCTCGACGTGGTGGTCGACGTGGTGCTTCGCACCGCCGTCGTCTTCTCCCTGTTCCTCCTCTTCTCAGGCCACAACGCCCCCGGCGGCGGCTTCATCGGTGGACTCGTCGCAGGGATCTGTCTGGTGTTGGCGTACATCGTCGGAGGCGAGGATCGGATGATTGGGCTGGTCCGGGCTAGGGCCGACCAGATCTTCGGCGTCGGCCTGTTCATCGCGGTCATGGTCGGGGGCGCCGGATACATCTGGGGCACCGGCTTCTTCGACGCCAGCATCGTCGAGCTGACCGTCCCTGTGCTCGGTCAGATCAAGGCCACCTCGGCCCTGGTCTTCGACATCGGGGTGTTCGGCGTCGTTCTCGGGCTGTCCGCAGCGCTGTTCGGCGCCCTGGGCGACGACAAGGAGACGGCGACATGATCCTCGTCCTCATCCTGACGATCGGCGTCCTGTACGGGGCGGGGGCCTACCTGATGCTGCAGAGGAACCTCACCAGGATCGTCCTCGGCCTTGCCTCTATCGGCCACGGGGCCAACCTCCTCCTCCTGGTGGCAGGGGGGCGCGCCGGCGAGGCGCCGCTGGTGGGCGAGTCGGGTGGACCGTTTGCCGATCCGCTGCCCCAGGCCCTCGCCCTAACCGCCATCGTCATCACATTCGGGGTGAGCGCCTATCTCCTCGCCCTCTCATACCGGAGCTGGCTGATAACCAGGTCGGACACCGTCGAGGACGACGTCGAGGATCGCCGGATAGCCGACATGGCGGCACGACGACGAACCGAGGACCGGCGACCCGGCTCCGAGGGGGACCAGCCATGAACGCCGCCGTCTTCCTGATAGCCGGCCCGCTGGGGGCCGCAGCCCTCTCCGCCACGCTCCGTCGCTTCCCGACCAGCCGGCGTCTGCTGAGCGTCGCGGTTCTCGGCCTGTGCATCGTGGCCTCCGCATCCCTGGTCGCAGAAGTCGCCGACGGAACCGTCCAGGTCCTCCACGTCGGGGGATGGCAATGGCCGTTGGGCATCACGCTCGTGGCGGACCCTCTGGCGGCGATCATGCTGCTGGTCTCCTCGATCGCCCTGTTCGCCGTCCTGGTCTACACCATCGGGAGCCCGCGCACAGACGACACGAGGACCTTCTTCCATCCCGTCTACCTGATCCTGGCGGCAGGAGTGGCTCTCTCCTTCCTCACCGGCGACCTCTTCAACCTGTTCGTCGCCTTCGAGGTCAGCCTGATGGCCAGCTATGTGCTGATCACATTCGGCGGGACCCGTCTCCAGGTGAAGCACGGCATCACCTACATCGTCATCAGCCTCATGGCGTCGGCTCTCTTCATCACCGCGGTCGGTCTGGTCTACGCGGCGACCGGGACGGTCAACCTGGCAGACCTGTCGGTCCGGCTCGGGGTGATCGACCCCGGGCTGAAGGCCGGTCTCGGCGCTCTGATCCTGGTGGTGTTCGGGATCAAGGCGGCCATCTTCCCCCTGTTCTTCTGGCTGCCCGACTCGTACCCTGCCGCTCCCTCGCCGGTGACCGCGATCTTTGCCGGTCTCCTGACCAAAGTCGGCGTATACGCCATCATCAGGAGTCACACTCTCCTCTTCGGGGAGGCGGAGCCATCGACCTTCCTGCTGGCAGTCGCCGGGTTGACCATGGTCGTCGGGATCCTCGGGGCGGTCGCCCAGGACGACGTCAAGAGGATCCTGAGCTTCCACATCGTAAGTCAGATCGGGTACATGATCTTCGGCCTGGCGCTGTTCACCGTGGCCGGGCTCGCCGCAGCGGTGATCTTCCTGGTCCATCAGATCATCGTGAAGACGTCGCTCTTCCTGGTTGCCGGGTTGATCGAACAGCGGTCGGGCACATCGGCCTTGCGCCGTGTGGGAGGGCTCCTTCGTTCCAGCCCGGTGCTGGCAGCTCTCTTCATCATCGCCGCCATGAGCCTCGCCGGGATGCCACCGTCTTCCGGCTTCATAGGGAAGCTGGCTCTCGCCCAGGCCGGCCTGGCGGTCGGTGCCTACCTCACCGTGGCAGTCTCCCTGGGTGTGAGCATCCTCACCCTGTATTCCATGACGAAGATATGGGCGGGTGTGTTCTGGGGCCGATTCGAGATCCAACCCGAGGCCGAGCTCGTCGCCTCCCAGGCGGCGCCGCGGCTGATGGTGGCCTCGACTGCATTCCTGGTGGCCGCCAGTGTGGCCTTCGTGGTATTCGCCGGCCCCCTCTACTCCTTCAGCGAGGTCGCCGCCTCCGGGCTGATCGACCCTTCCGTCTACGTGTCGGCGGTGACCCGATGATGAGCCCCTTGATCGTGATTCTGTGGTTGAGCCTGGTGTGGATGGCCCTGTGGGAGTCGTTCACCTGGGCGAACCTGCTCGGTGGCCTGGTCATTGCGGTGATCGTTGTGTTGCTGGTGCCGCTCCGATCGAAGGCGCCTCGGGTCGGGTTCCGGCCATGGCGGGCGATCAAGCTGCTCTTCTACTTCATCTGGAAGCTGATGGTGGCATCGCTGATCGTCTCCTGGGAGGTGGTCACTCCCACGGACCGCACCAGTCCGGCGGTGGTGTCGGTGCGGCTGGACACGCCCTACCCGGGCATTGTCACCGCGGTGGCCAACATGGTGTCGCTCACCCCGGGAACCCTGACGGTGGACGTCGATCGCGACCACGCAACCCTGTTCATACATGTTCTCCACTTCAAGTCGGCGGGGGCCACCTCAGGGGATGTGAGGACCTTGGAGCGGCTCACGGTCGAGGCCTTCCCGTCGCGGCAAGTTGGCCAGGTGGGAACATGATCGGGACCGCCGCCACGATTGCTCTGGGCCTGGTCGGCCTTGCCGGTGTCCTCTTCCTGTTCCAGCTGATCCGGAGCCGGACGGTGGCCAACCGTATGGTGGCGCTCGACGCCCTGCTGCTGGCGGTGGTGGCGGGCATAGCCGTGGACGCAGCCAGGACCGGGCACGACACCTACCTCAACGTGATGGTGGTGACTGCACTATTGGCCTTTGCCGGGACGGCCCTGGTGGCACGTTTCATAGCCAGGAGGGGAAGGTGACATGGATCTGATCGCATCCATCCTTCTCATTGCAGGCGGTGGGCTCACCATGCTGGCAGCGGTGGGCCTCATCAGGTTCCAGGACGTGTTCACCAGGATGCACGCCGCCACCAAGCCGGCGACACTCGGCCTGATCCTCATCCTCACCGGGACGGCCCTGGTCCTTCCGCGGGCCGACCCGATCGCCAAGCTGGTGCTGGTGATACTGCTGCAGTTCATAACCGCCCCCGTGGGGGCGCACCTGATCGGCCGGGCCGCATTCCGTTCGGCCGAGCCGGTTCGGGCCGACACCGAGATGGACGATCTCTCGAAGGCCTTGAGGGAGAGTCTCGAGTAGGGATCGCCGTTCAAGCCGCCTTCAGCTGGTCAGCAGCGGGGCTATGACCAGGCTGACGATTGCCATCACGTTGATCAGGATGTTCATAGAGGGCCCGGATGTGTCCTTCAGGGGGTCGCCGACGGTGTCTCCCACCACGTTGGCCTTGTGGGTGTCGGACCCCTTGCCGCCGAAGTTGCCCTTCTCGACGTACTTCTTGGCGTTGTCCCAGGCTCCTCCGGCGTTGGCCATGGTGAGGGCGAGCAGAACGCACCCGAGCAGGGCGCCGCCCAGCATGCCGCCGAGGGCCTCCGCCCCGAGCCCGAAACCGACGACCACCGGTGCCAGGATGGCGATCGATGCCGGGAGCATCATCCGCTTGATGGCGCCCGTAGTGGCGATGTCAACGCACGCCACCGCGTCCGGCTCGGCGGTTCCTTCGAGCAGCCCGGGGATCTCCCGGAACTGACGTCTGATCTCCTGGATCATCTCGAAGGCTGCCTTGCCGACCGCGTTCATGGTGATCGAGGCCACCAGGAACGGGAAGATCCCGCCGATCAGCATCCCGATGAGGACATCGGGGTCGGAAATGGCGAGAGCGAACCCGGGTATGCGGTGGCTCACCTCGGCGATGTAGGCGTTGATCAGGGTGAGGGCTGCCAGGGCCGCGGCCCCTATGGCGAAACCCTTTCCGATTGCCGCGGTGGTGTTGCCCAGCTCATCCAGCGAATCGGTGATCTCACGTGTTTCCTTGCCCAGTGCCGCCATCTCGGCGATTCCGCCGGCGTTGTCGGCGATGGGGCCGTAGGCGTCGATGGCCATGGTGGCGCCCACGGTCGCCAGCATGCTGACGGCCGCAATGCCGACTCCGTAGAGGCCCGCCTGCCAGTTGGCCACGAAGATCATCGCGGCGATGGTCAAGACCGGGATGGCAACCGACTGCATGCCGGTGGAAAGCCCCGAGATGATCACCGTCGCCGGCCCGGTCTCTCCGGACTTGGCGATGTCCCTCACCGGTTTCCCGGCGGTGTAGTACTCGGTGGACAATCCCACGATCACGCCTCCGACCGCACCGACGATGGTGGCCACCCAGACGTTGGCCCCGACCTCGACTGCCCTCATCACGAAGAAGGAGGTCACCGCGAACAGGATCGCGGCAGACATGGTCCCTGCACGCAGCGCCACCTGTGGCGACCGCCCGGATGTGGCCCTGACGACTCCGATGGCGAGGATCGAGCAGATCAACCCCAGGGAGCTGAGCAGGAGAGGCAGGGCCATCAGGCTCGCTCCTGGGACCAGGGTGCCGCCCACATCAACCAGCGCCCCTTCACCTCCTGCCTGGAGGACCATGACCGTGGCCAGCGCCACCGTGGCGATCATGGCACCGCAGTAGGACTCGAAGATGTCCGAGCCCATGCCGGC
>CAYVTP010000007.1:0-7602 GCA_964454615.1 uncultured Acidimicrobiaceae bacterium
CACCAGGGTCCCCAGGGGAAGCAGCACCGCGGCGACACCGGCCGCGCTCACCGCCAGGTCGGCGACCGCCGGGTCGCTGGCGATCAGGGGCAGCAGGTGACGGCCCAGCCCGACCAGGACCAGCAGGCCGACACCAACCACCATGCCCCAACCCAACAGGCGTCGGGTCAGGGCCCGGATCACGGCCCGATCCCGCCCTCCCGTGGCCTCGCCCACCAGGGCCTGGCCGGAGATCTCGAGACTGTCGGCCACCATGGTGGCCAGGATGAAGGCCTGGGCCACCAACTGGTGGGCGGCGATGTGGGCAACGCCGATCCTCGTCGCCGACGCCGCCGCGAAGGCGAACGCGGTGAGCAAGAAGGCCGACCGGGCGATGAGGAGGACCCCTTTCCTCCCCAGGGTGACCAGGGCGGGCAGCGTCTCGGCAAGGCTACGGGGCACCCTCGCCATGTCGCGACGGCTGATGAGGACGAGGAACCAGACCGCTCCGACACCCTGGGCCGCCACCGTCGCCCAGGCTGCCCCGGCCAGGCCCCAGCCGGCCACGAAGATGAGGAGAGGGTCGAGCACCAGGTTCACGAGGTTGATCCCTACGGCGATGAGCAGCGGGGTGCGGGTGTCCTTGTGACCCCGGAAGGCGCCATGGCCGGCTATGACCAGGAACACGAACACCGACGCCAGTGCCCTGATGTCGAGGTACTGGACCGCTGCCGAAGCAACGTCGCCGGTGGCTCCCATGAGGGCCACCAGCCGGGTCGACATCCCACGCAGCACCAGAGCGACGACCACCCCGAGGACGACGGCCAGGCCCAGCGCGGTGCCCACGTAGTGCCTGGCCTCGTCTGTCCGGCCCCGGCCGAGCGCCCGGGCTACCAGCGGGGTGGTGACGAAGGCGAGGAAGTTGAAGGCGAAGAAGGCGAAGCTGACGATGGCCGCGTTGACACCCAGTGCTGCCAACTCAACGGTCCCCAGACGGGCAACGAAGGCGGTGTCTGCGAGGGTCAAGACGGGGTCGATGGCAATGGTGCCCAACGCGGGGAGGGCGATCCTCAGGATCTCCCGATCGGTCTCAACGAACGAGACTCGGCGACGGGCAGACCGCTCAGCGGGCGGCATGGACGTCTTTGGCGGGCCACCTGCACAGGTCGAACAGGTCGCAGGTCCGGCAGGCGGGACGCTGGGCGTCGCACACATCCCTTCCGAACTGGATGAAACGCATCGAGAGGCCCGACCAGGTCTCCTCCGGGTAGAGAGCTTTGAGATCGGTCTCGATCTTCACAGGGTCTCTCTGCTTGGTCAGGCCGAGGCGCCCGGTGACACGTTTGACGTGGGTGTCGACGGCGATGGCCGGGATGCCCCAGGCTTCGGCCAGGACCACCGAGGCGGTCTTGCGTCCAACCCCCCGCAGCTTCACGAGCTCATCGAGCGAGTTGGGGACTTGGCCGCCGAAGACGTCCTCTATGTCCTGGGAGAGCTCGACGATGGCCCGCGCCTTCTGGCGGTAGAACCCGGTCGAGTAGACGACCTCCTCGACTTCGGCCAGGTCTGCTGAGGCCAGATGGGACGGTGTCGGATACCGGGTGAAGAGGGCCGGGGCCACCCGGTTCACGTTCTCGTCGGTGGTCTGCGCCGAGAGGACGGTGACCACCAGCAGCTCCCAGGGGTTGCGATAGTCGAGGGCGGTGCCGATCTCCTGGTACCGATCGACGAGGCGCCTCAGGATCTCCATCGCCCTCTCCCTCGATGATCGGGCTGGGGTGCTCCCGTCGGAACGTCTCCTCGGCATGACGGGACATCGTATTGGCTGCCTCTACCCTCCCGGCGATGTCCCACCCGGCGGCCCGTCGAGCCGTGATCGCACTACTCGGGGCGGCCTTCCTTTACGGGGCCACCTTCGTCGTCATCAAGACGGCCCTCGACTCCATCGAGCCTCTCGCCTTCGTGGCATGGCGTTTCACCATCGGGGCCATCGCCCTGGGCCTGTTCGCACTACCCAAAGGCAGGTCGATCTGGCGGGACGGGTCGATCACCGGGCTTGCGCTGTTCGCCGGGTATGCCCTCCAAACCGCCGGCCTCGCCGCCACCACGGCCTCCAACTCGGCCCTGATCACCGGGCTCTATGTGGTGTTCACCCCCCTACTCGCCGCCTTGTTCCGGCGGCGCCATCCGTCACCTTGGGTGGTGACGGCAGCAGTAGGCTCCTTCGTCGGGATCTTCCTCCTGACCGACACCCAGGGTGTGGCCCTCAGCCAGGGCGACCTGCTCACTCTGGGCTGTGCCCTCGCCTTCGCACTCCACATCATCGCCCTCGCCCGTTTCGCCAGGAGGCACCCCGTGGTCCCCTTCACCACGGTCCAGCTGGCTGTCACCGCAGCCCTCGCCTTCCCCATCACCATCCTGATCGACGGGCCCGGCATCCCCCAGTTGTCGGTGTGGCCGGCCCTCCTCGTGACCGCCCTTGGAGTCTCCGTGGGCGCCTTCCTCCTCCAGGTGTGGGCGCAGACGGTCATAGGCCCGGGTACCACCGCGGTCATCCTGGCTGCGGAACCGGCCTTCGCGGTGGCCACGGCGTGGGTGGTCCTCAGCGAGCGACTCGACGCCGCAGGATGGGCGGGGACCGCCCTGATCGTGGTCGCCATCTACCTGGTGGTGACCCGACAACACGACGACACTCTGGAGGCGGCCCTCGAAGTCACGGACGGATCAGGTCAGCTGCGCAGCTCCTCCTGAGGAGCGTAGGCCTCCCGCTGCAGGCGTCTGGCCAGCCGGGTCAGCCATCTGATCACCACGACGACGACTAACAGGGCGAGGGTGAGGATGATCATCAGCTCGGGTCCGGCGGTGAAGGGGAGGTCGCAGGCTTCGATCCCGCCAGGGCAGAGGCCGAAGCCGGTGCCCCCGGTGACCAGGTCGACAAGGATCATCATGGGGACCACCAGCAGCCCGAGGGCGGCCACCGCGAGGAGCAGCACACCTATCCGGATCAGGTTGACGACCATGGGCGAAACGCTAACCGCCTCGGCCAACCAAGGGGTAGCTACGATGCACCGCAGTGCCGCGGTACCACCAGGAGCAGTACACCGACGACGAGACAGCCGTCCTCGGGAGGTTCTTCACCAACACCGACCGTCCGGTCTTCGGCCTGATCAACCTCCCGGAAGTGGTCAAAGGCGCACTCTTCGCCCGCTACTCGCGATCGGCCAAGCCCCTCCGCCGGCTCTTCCTCGACGAGTTCGTGGCCGACCCCGAATCGGGAATCGACCTGATCGCCTCGCAGGGGACCGACCCGATGGTGGCCACCCGCAAGGCCGAGGAGCTCTACCAGCGCATGTTCTTCGACTACGGGGACGACTCGGTGGCCCAGCTGGGTGGCGCCCACCTGGCATGCGAGCAGGCCTCCAACCTGCTCACCAAGGTCCTCGAGTGGGGACGGCTCGCCGCCTACCTGGAGCAGTCGACCCGCTACATCGCCTACGACGCCCGCCTCGGCGACCGGTATCGCTACCTGGTCCCCGACGAGATCGCCGCCTCTCCACTGGCCGCCAGGTACGAAGCCCACATGGAGCGGGTCTTCGACACCTACTCGCGGATGGTGGGGGAGATGATCGCCGTCTACGAGGAAGCCCATCCTCACGACCCGGCCGACCCCAAATGGGTGTGGCGTTCGACCATCCGGGCCAAGGCGTGCGACACCGTGCGCGGGCTGCTCCCGGTGTCCACCCTGTCCAACGTCGGGGTCTACGCCACCGGTCAGGCGTACGAGATGGCGCTGGTCAGGATGGGCGCCAGCCCCCTGGAGGAGGTCAGGTCGTACGGCAGGATGATGCTCGACGAGCTCCGCCAGATCATCCCGTCGTTTCTCACCCGGGTCGATCTCGAAGAGCGGGGTGTGAGGTGGTCCCGGTACCTGGAGGATGTCCGGTCCAGCCTGGAGAGAGCAGCCGAGGGCCTCGGAGCGGCGGAGGATCCGGGCCCAAGCGTCGTCCTCACCGACTGGGACCCTGAGGCCGAGACCAAGATCGTCGCCGCCGCTCTCTACGCGGTCAGCGAACTGCCCGACGCCGAGCTCCAGGTCAGGGCGCAGGCGATGACAGCGGATGAGCGGGCCGAGGTCATGGCCGCTCTGGTCGGCGACCGCGCCAACCGGCGCCACAAGCCGGGACGACCCATGGAACGGACCACCTACAGATTCGACGTCAAGTGCGACATCGGGGCGTTTCGCGACCTGCAGCGACACCGGCTCATGACCCTGGAGTGGCAGCGCTTCAACACGCGGTTGGGATACGACGTGCCGGTGGAGCTTGCCGGGCAGGGCCTCGAACAAGCCTGGGTGAGCGTCATGGACGACAGCGGTGACCTGTACGAGGAGGTTCGCCAGACCCTCGGGCCGGACGTGGCTCAGTATGTGGTGCCGTTCGCATACAACGTCAGGTTCATCATGGACATGAACCCCCGCCAGGCCTTCCACCTCATCGAGCTGAGGAGCGGGTCGGCAGGGCACCCCGCCTACCGGGAGGTGGCCCACCGTATGCACCAGGCGATCAGAGACGTGGCCGGTCACCGGCTCATCGCCGACGCCATGAGCCATGTCGACTACAGCGACGTCGACCTGGAACGCCTCGAGAGCGAACGTCGCTCCGAACGCAAACGGGCGGCCGCGAGCTCGTAGGTACTGGGTACTGGGTACTGGGTACTGGGTACGGGGTACGGGATACGGGGTACGGGGTACTTGGTACCCGTAACCCTTTCCGGGTTCGGGGCGATAACACCACTGAGCTGGGAACGACAAGGAGAGATACCCACATGAAACGACTGGGAAAGAGGGCGGTGGCAATCCTCACCGCCATGGGCCTACTGGCGATCTCAGGTATCGCCATGGCAGCTGACGACGACACGGTGTTCAACTTCGGGTACGACGAGAGCAACCAGTTCTTCTATTGGAACGTGACTTCCCTCGAGCACGGATCCGGCTACGAGACCCTCGAGGACGCCCTCGAGGCATGCGGCTTGGAGGCTGCCGAAGGCGAGGACTCCGTCGAGTACGGGTACACCTTCGACGGGGAGACCCTCACTGTCTTCTCCCTGACCGAAGAGGGCGAGTTGGACGAGCCACTCGAGTCGGTCGACGTCGGTGAATGCGAAGGCTTCGTTGGCGGGTTCGTCACCGGGCCACAGGGTCAGGTCAACAAGGGAATGTTCCTCAAGTTGTTCAACCTGATCTATGACGGTCCGGGCCGTGGTTGCCTGGTGCGACACCTGGCACAGTCCAGCCTCGGCATGGGCGACCAGATGGTCCAGGCCGACCCCGACTTCGAGGCCGCTGAGGAGGGCGAAGAGGCTCTCACCATCGAAGACGGCCGGGTCACCTTCACCACCGCAACCACCGGTTGCCTGAACGGGCCCGGGAACGGGAACGGGAACGACGACAACGACTCCGGTCAAGGCGGGCCGCCCCAGTTCGTCCTCGACAGGTTCGGCGGCGAGCACCCGGGCAAAGGCAAGGGACCGGGCAACGGCGACTGAGGACGCCTACTCAGCGAGAATCGATCCACACCCAAGAGCCGGAATCTCCCGGAGCCCCGCCTTCGACCCAAGACCCGGGGCGGGGCTCCCCCGGCTTCGATCGAGTGGCCCCCCAGTGATGGGGGGCCACTATCGTCGACCCATGGCCGAATTCGACGTAGACGCCATGATCAACCGCTACTCCGAGAGAGCGGAGGCGGTGAAGAGCCGGCCTCTCCCCCCGGTGGCGGGCTCAGAGCGTCAGAAGTTCCTGGACCAGGCCCGGACCGACTACACGGACTTCGCCCTGATAGCGAAAGCCAGCTGGGAAGTCGAAGACGGGCACCTCGTGATCCGCATCCCCCTCTCCAAGAGCTGACCGGATCTCGATGCTGGACAAGCGTCTGGTCATCGTCTCGGGCAAGGGTGGGGTCGGGAAATCGGCCGTGGCAGCGGCCATCGCCCTCATGGCCCAACGCCAAGGTCTCCGGGTCCTTGCCTCGGAGATGGGATCCGAAGGAGGGCTCGCCGCACACCTTGGGACCGGTGAGCTGCTCTTCGAGCCACGGGAGATCCAGCCCGGCCTCCACGCCATGCATGTCAACCGGGCCGACGCCCTGCTCGAGTACCTGTCCCTGCAGGTGAAGATTCCTGGCCTGGTGAGATTCGGAGGCGGGGTGGCAAGGGCGTTCGACGCTCTGGCAACGGCAGCCCCCGCGATTCGCGAGATCATCACCATGGGCAAGGTCCTCTGGGAGGTGAAGGAGGACCGATGGGACATGGTGGTGGTCGACGCCCCGCCCACCGGGCAGATCGGTTCCTACCTGCGCGCCCCGAAGACGATCACCGAGCTGGTGCCCACGGGCCGAATCAGAGCGCAGTCGGAGTGGATGGCCGAGACCCTCGCCGACGCCACCAGGACCGAGTTGATCCTGGTTTCCCTGCCCGAGGAGCTTCCCACCACCGAGACCATCGAGACCATGGCCTGGCTGCAGGCAGAGGCTCTGACGCAGCCTCCGAAGGTGGTGGTCAACCGCGTACTGCCAAGGCTCGAGGTGGCGGCTCGTCCCGGGGGAGTCGCCGGCGACATGATCGACCTCCATCTGTCGACGGTCACCGAGCAGGACGAATGGCTGACCCGCCTACCCGCCGACCTGACCCTCCCCTACCTGTTCGGGATGTTCACACCGGGCGAGGTGGCTGCGCACCTCAGCGATCTGATGGAGGGGCTGGGATGACTCGGGCCCTGATGATCACCGGAGCGGGAGGGGTGGGGAAGACGACCGTGGCGGCGGCGGTGGCAGTGGCCACCGCTCGGCGTGGGCTTCGCACCCTGGTGATCACGGTAGACCCCGCCCGGCGCCTCGCCTCGGCCCTGGGCATCGAAGACCTCGGCGACGACCCACGGCCCCATCCCGACGAGCCAAACCTGTGGGCCGCCATGCTCGACTCGTCGGCATCATGGCGGGCCGTTGCCGAGCGACATGCCGCACCCGAAGTGGCCGCTCGGCTGGCCTCCAACGAGTTCTTCGAGGCTGCCGCCGAGCACTTCCCGGCATCCCAGGCGTACGCCGCAGCCGACCAGGCCGCAACATACGTGCAGGCACGGGCCTGGGACCTGGTGGTGGTCGACACCCCTCCCTCCGGAGGCGGCACCGACTTCTTCACCGCTCCCGCCCAGATGGCCGACCTGGTGGGCGGGAGGCTGCTCCGCTGGATCACAGGAGGGCCCCTCCCCGGCCGACGGTTCCTCTACCACCGGGCGGGGCGGCCGGTGCTCCGCATCGCCGACACGGTCCTGGGATCGGACCTGCTGGAGCGGGTCGCCGAGTTCCTCCTCGACCTACGGACCACCTACGACGGTGTTGCCCAACGGGGGCGCGAGATCGAGCGCATCATGCGGGAGGCCTCGATCCTGGTGGTGACCACCGCCGATCCTGCCCCCATGCACGAGGCGACGCGCTTCTACCGTGAGCTGCCCGCCATCGCCTCTGCCCCCGAAGCGGTGATCTTCAACAGGGCGCTCCCCGACACCTGGGCGACGCCGCCAGGAGATCTGGAGCAGGATGCGCGGCAGATCGTCGACCTCTGGGCTGCGGA
>CAYVTP010000007.1:7612-35450 GCA_964454615.1 uncultured Acidimicrobiaceae bacterium
GCCAGAGAGACTTCCGGGAGAGCTTCTCCAGCCGGTACGGCGCCGAGGTCGCGACCATCCCCTGGTCATCCCGTGCCTTGACCGACCTCGACGGGCTGGCTTCGCTCATCGACGAGTCGCGCGGTATGCCTTGGGAGCGTTTGGGCATAAGCTTGTAGGTGACATGACCAAGGCCGCAGCCTTCTTCGACCTCGACCGCACCCTGATCTCGGGCGCCTCCGCGTTCCCCCTCGGTGTGGCCGCCTGGCGCCAGGGTTTCGCCACCAGGGGGGAGATGATCTCCTGGTTGGTCGACGCCCTCAGCTTCCGTCTGCTCGGCGACAAGGACGGAAGCACCGCCGAAGACACCCGACAGGACCTGCTGGTGCGGATCGCCGGAGTCCCGGTCGCAGCCATGCAGGAGCTCGAGGCAGCGGTCACACCTGGCCTGGTGGCGCGGGTCCGACCCGAGTCCCGAGGCCTGGTCGCAATGCACAACGAGCAGGACCGCGACACCTGGATCGTCTCGGCCAGCCCGCAGCTCCTCGTCGAGCCGCTGGCGGCATCGTTGGGGATGACCGGGGCCATCGGCACCAAGGGGGAGGTGATCGACGGCCACTTCACCGGCAAGCTCGACGGGCCTTTCGTCTACGGTGAGGGCAAGGCCAAGGCGATCGAGAAGCTGGCCTCCGACCGGGGCTACGACCTGGCCCTCTGCTACGCCTACTCCGACTCCATCTCAGACCTGCCGATGCTCGAGCTGGTCGGTCATCCGGTGGCCGTGAACCCGGACTCCGCCCTGGCTGCGGAAGCCCACTCCCGCGGCTGGCCGATCGTCATCTTTGCCAGAAAGACCAAGCGGGCCCTGGCGGTCGCAGGGGTCACCACCAGCATCATCGCCACCGGCGCCCTCGCCTACATGCGGGGCCGTCACGACGGACGGGTCGCCGCCCTCTCAACCAAGCGCCGCTGGCTGTAGGTCGCTGTGTCCCCCCGCTGCGCGGGGGGACCGACGCAAGCGACCAAAGGGAGCGCGTCGAGGGGGGGGCCTGAGGCCAAAGGCCGAAGTCGTCACCCACTTCTCGGGCGACAGGTGAGTGACGAGCTCGCTTCGCTCCGTACCTGGTACCTCGCTCGCTTCGCTCGCTTGTACCCCGTACCCCGACCGCGGCCTGACGTGACCTGAGGGAGTCGGGGCGAACCCGATCACCTGTGATAGCCAGCTCGGTCACCCAATGCTCTTACGGGGTACCGGGTACCGGGTACCGGGTGCTGGGTGCTGGGTACGGGGTACGGGGTACGGGGTACCGTCCTGCTACAAGATCGCCTTCGGGCCGAGGAGCTCTTTCAGCTCGGCGAACAGGGCCGACCTCGGCTCGACCCGATGCTCATCGCCGAAACGCAGGACCTTCGTGTCGCCGCTGTCGGTGAGGTGGAGGAAGACGGGCGTGGTCCCGGGGTGGTTGGAGAGGATGGCCCGCAGGTTCGACACGGTGTCGGGGGTGAGGCGGGAAGCCTGGGCGTTCAGCCGGACAACAGAGTCGTCCCTGACCTCGAGCTCCCGCACCTCCCGGACCATGACCTTGACCTCGTCGCCCCTCTGGTCGAGCTGGCCCATGACGATCAGGGTGGCGTCGTCGACGATCATCGGCCCGTACTCATGGACCACCTTGGGGAAGGCGATGCACTCTACGGAGCCCTCCAGATCCTCGAGTTGGAAGATCACCATCGGCTCACCCGACCGGGTCCACCGCTGCTGGCGGGCCGCGACCAGCCCTCCGACCACCAGGGAGGCCCTGTCGACCATGTCCCCCAGATCCCCTATTCGCTGACTGGTGGCGGCCGCAAGGGCGGTACTCACGGCAAGCAGGGGATGGTCCGACACGTAAAGGCCGAGCATCTCCTTCTCGAACCCGAGCTTGATCTTCGAGGGCCACTCGGTTGCCGGGATGTCGACCTCCTCCTCCTGTGTGGCCGGGTCGTCGTCGGAGAAGAGGGAGAACTGACCCATGTCCTCGTTCCTGCGACGGGTGACGACCGCGTCGATGGCGTCCTCGTACACGAGGATTAGGCCCTTTCGGGGGTGTCCGAGAGCGTCGAAAGCACCACCTTTTATCAGGGCCTCGACAGTGCGCTTGTTGAGCACGGAGAGGTCGACGCGGTTGAGGAAGTCTGAGAGAGACTCGAAGGGGCCATCCTGACGGGCTGCGATGATCTTCTCCACCACTCCCTCACCCACGTTCCGGATGGCCGAGAGGCCGAATCGGATCCGACCGTCGTTGACGGAGAAGTCTGTGTCCGACTCGTTGACGTCGGGCACCATCACCTCGATGCCCATCTGCCGGCACTCGCCCAGATAGACGGCTGTCTTGTCCTTGTTGGTCTTGGTCGCGGTGAGCATCGCCGCCAGCAGTTCGGACGGGTGGTGCGCCTTGAGGTAGGCGGTCTGATAGGCGACCAGGCCGTAGGCCGCGGCGTGGCTCTTGTTGAAGCCATATCCGGAGAAGTGGTCGATGAGTCGGAAGATCTCCCTCCCGACCTCCTCGGGGTGGCCCTGGGCGACGCACCCACTGACAAACTTCTCCTCCTCGGCGGCCATCACCGCCGGGATCTTCTTCCCCATCGCCTTCCTCAGCTCCTCGCCGTCGGCGAGTGTGTACCCGGCCATTTCCTGAGCCACCAGGAGCACCTGCTCCTGGTAGACCATGATCTGGTAGGTGTCGGCCAACTTCTCGGAAAGGGCCGGGTGGATGTGCTCGATCTGGGCCCGCCCGTTCTTACGGTCGGCGTAGAGGGTGTGCATGTTCGCTCCCATGGGTCCCGGCCTGTACAGGGCGACCAGGGCCACCACGTCTGCGAACGAGTCAGGACGGAGCGAGCGGATCAGCGCCCGCATGTTGGTCCCTTCGAGTTGGAACACGCCGATGGTGTTCCCCGATGAGAGGAGCTCGAAGGTTGCCCTGTCGTCCAGGGGGACGTTGTCGATGTCCACCGTCTCCCCCGAACCGGCCTCGATCAACTCGAGGCAGCGGTCTATCACCGAGAGGGTCCTCAGACCGAGGAAGTCCATCTTGAGGAGCCCCAGGTCCTCGATGGCATGCATCTCGAACTGGGTCACCGTCTCGGCATCCTCGCCCTTCCGTTGGACCGGGCTGATCCTGGTCAGCGGCTCCGGGGCGATGACCACCGCAGCAGCGTGGATCGAGTCCTGACGTCTCAGCCCCTCGAGTCCCCTGGCCGCGTCGACCACCTCGCGGACAGCCGGGTCGGCCTCGTAGATCTCCCGGAGCCCCTGGGCGTTGGCGTACCAATCGCGTACGTCCGGTTTGGCCTCTTTGTCCGGCTTGACGAGGACCTGGTCGAGGGTCGGGTCGCGCCCCAGGATCGAAGGAGGCATCGCCTTCGCTATCCGGTCGCCCAGGGAGTAGGGGTGGCCGAGGACCCGGGCCGAGTCCCGGATCGCCTGCTTCCCCTTGATCGTCGAGAAGGTGATGATCTGGGCGACCCTGTCCTGCCCGTACTTGTCGGCGGCGTACTTGATGACATCGGAGCGATACCGCTCGTCGAAGTCCATGTCGATATCGGGCATCTGCTTCCGGCCCGGGTTGAGGAACCGCTCGAAGATCAACCCGTACTCGAGGGGGTCCAGGTCGGTGATCCTCAGGCAGTAGGAGACGATCGAGCCTGCCGCCGACCCGCGGCCCGGGCCGACACGGATCGCGCGTTCCCGGGCATAGCGGATCAGGTCCCAGACGATGAGGAAGTAGGCAGGGAACCCCATCTCCTCGATGATCTTCAGCTCGTATTCGACCCTGTCGAGGACGACCGACCCAGGGTTGGGGCCGTACCTCTCACCCACTCCCGCCTCCACCAGCCTCCGCAGGTAGGTGACCTCGGTCTCGCCGGGGGGGACCGGGAACTGGGGCAGCAGGATCTTCCCGAATTCGACTTCGACGTCGGCCCTCTCGGCGATCCACAGGGTGTTGTCGCAAGCCCCCGGGTAGTCAGAGTCGGGGAAGAGCGCCCGCATCTCGGCAGCGGTCTTCAGGTAGTGCTCCGACCCCTCGAACCTGAGACGGCTGGGGTCGCTGCGCAGCGATCCGGTCTGGACGCAGAGCAGGATGTCGTGTGTGTCGTGCTCGTCCCGCCTGGTGTAGTGGGAGTCGTTGGTGACCAGGAGGGGGGCGTCAATCCTGCGGGAGATGTCGACCAGGTCGCCCATGATCCGTCGTTGCGCCTCGAGGCCGTGGTCCTGCAGCTCGATGAAGAAGTTGTCCCGGCCCAGGATGTCCTGGAACCTAGCGGCAGCGATCACGGCCCTGTCGAAGTCGCGTAATGCCCCCTTGTTCCCCTCCTCGCTCTGGGCGTCGGGGGCGAGGAGTTGAGGAACCAGCCCTCCCAGGCAACCGGAGGTGGCGATGATCCCCTCGGCGTGCTGTGCCAGCAGGTCGAAATCCACCCTGGGCTTGTAGTAGTAGCCCTCGAGGAAGGCCTTCGACGAGATCTGAAGGAGGTTCTCGTATCCCCGTTGGCTCTCAGCGAGGAGGATGGTGTGGTATCGGCGGTTCTCCGACTGCGGCGGCCGGTCGAAGCGGGACCCGTCGGTGAAGTAGGCCTCCATGCCGACGATCGGCTTGACCCCGTGCTCCTTGGCTGTCCTTATGAATTCCACCGCACCGTAGAGGTTCCCGTGATCGGTGATGGCTATGGCCGGCTGGTGGTCTGCTGCGGCCGCAGCCACCACGTCCTTGATCCGCGCCGCCCCGTCGAGGAGTGAGTACTCGGTGTGGAGATGGAGGTGGGCGAAGGACACTTTCGACGGCCTGGTTACTTACAGAGGTGTAGTTCGCTCACGCTACCACCAGGGGCAAGGACCCTGCCAGAGCGCGAAAGTTGGGAATCCGGGGATCCGAATCCACGGTCACAAAGTCACCAGGATCACCGCCAGGGCGGCAACCGCGAAGGCGGCCAAGGTCCGGACCCGGCTGGCGTTGGGGCCCTTGATCCTCGACCAGAGCTCACCGATGAGGAACCCGGTGATCAGACCCCCGAGATGGGCCTCCCAGGCAATGCTGGGGAACATGAAGGGGATGGCCGCGTTGATGGCGAGGAGGAAACCGATCTGACGGAGGAGGGCCCGGCCGGACATGGTGTTCCGACGCCGCAGGGCCCAGTTGAACCAGATCCCGAAGAGCCCGAAGATGGCCCCCGAGGCTCCCACGGCCACCGCGCCAGGCGCCCCCATGTAGTAGAAGAAGACGCCCCCCATCCCGGCCGAGGCGAGGTAGAGCCCGACGAAGGGCCCGGTCCCCACACCCCTTTCGACCTGTGGCCCGAGGATCCACAGTGCCCACATGTTGAACAGGATGTGCATCAGGCTGGCGTGGACCAGCACCGGGGTGAAGATGCGCCACCACTCCCCCGCCGCCACCAGGAAGTTCGCCTGGGCCAGGGCTTCGAAGAGCCGGTTCCGCATGTCGGGCACCAGTGAGGCCACGAAGACGACCGCCGCCACGGAGATGAAGAGACGGGTCGCCGGGGGCGCCATGGCACTCCGGCGGGGACCGGTCGGGATCACCTTCTGGGTGCCCTCCTCCCGGAGGCATTCGGGGCACCGCTGGCCGACGGTGGCGTCAGTGGAGCAGGAGACGCAGATCGGGCGCCCGCATCTGCTGCAGGTGAGGAGGGTGTGCCGGTCGCTGTGCCGATAGCAGACGGGCGCGCTGGTGTATTCGGTGGGATCGCTGGTCACGGGGGCCCCACGGTACCTCCCTCCTCGTTCTGTGAAGATCTGTGGCGCGGGGGTCGACAAAAATCTTCACAGAACGGGAAATCAGGGCTCTGCCAGCCCATCCAGCACCCCCTGCAGGTCCTCCGGGAGCGGGCTGACGAAATCCATCGGCTCGTCTGTGACCGGGTGGTTCAGGTGGAGGCGGTGGGCGTGGAGGAAGATGCGGGGCGAGTTGAAACGCTGCGGGCGGCGCCCGTAGACAGGGTCGCCGACCACCGGGTGGTCGATGGCCGCCAGGTGGACCCGGATCTGATGGGTGCGG
This sequence comes from uncultured Acidimicrobiaceae bacterium, assembly GCA_964454615.1. Lineage (GTDB taxonomy): Bacteria > Actinomycetota > Acidimicrobiia > Spongiisociales > ZC4RG35 > ZC4RG35. The sequence continues at coordinate 13,645 of CAYVTP010000007.1, forward strand.
CCGGTTTCCAGCCTGACCTCGAGCAGTGTGCAGCCGGGGTCGGGGAACCTGGCCAAGACCTCGTAGTGGGTGCGCGCCGCCTTGCCGTCATGGCTGATCGCCCTCAGCATGGGTCTGGCCCGATCGCGCCCGATGGGGGCGTCGATCGTCCCCATCGGGGCGTCGAAGTTGCCGTGGGCCAGGGTCAGGTAGACCCGCCCGATCTCCCGGGCCTTGAGCCGCTTCGAGAGGACCCGGTGGGCCTCGCCGGTGCGGGCAACCACCATCAGCCCGGAGGTGTCCTTGTCGAGACGGTGGACCAGGCCCCACCGCCCTTCCGCCCCGACACCCTCGAGCTCCGGGTACCGGTGGAGCAGCCCGGAGGCCAGGGTCCCCGTGGTCCTTCCCGCACCCGGGTGGACGACCAGCCCGGCCGGCTTGTCGACGACGACCATGTCGGCGTCCTCGTAGACCACCCCGAAGTCGACCGGTTCGCCGACCATCGTCTCCTCGACCGGCTCCGGGGCCTCGACGACGGAACCCTCCCCGACCCGGTCCGAGGGGGAGACGGTCACCCCGTCGACGGTCACCCCCGAGTCCACCAGGCCCCTGGCCACAGCGCGACTCACCCCGAGAAGGGTCGCCACCACCTTGTCCACCCTCTCACCCGCCAGATCGGCGGGCACCTCTAGGCGGCGGCCGCCTGAGCTTCTGATCTCTGCCTCGTCCGCCATGCGTGAACCAATAGCAGGGCGACGCCGACGTTGACCGCGGCGTCCGCCAGGTTGAAGGTGGGGATCCTCCACAGGATGATCCAATCGATCACCGCACCGTCGAGGACCCCCTCCCCCCGGAAGATGCGGTCGCTTATGTTCCCCAGTGCCCCTCCCAGGATGAGAGCGAAGCCGAGGCTCTCGAGTCGAGGACGGGGCCGAAGGAGGATCCCCACCACGACCACGCTGACCACGATGGCCAAGAGGCCGACCACTTGCCCGGCGTTCTGGAAGGTACCGAAGGCCGCCCCCGGGTTCTCACGCAGGGTGAAACCGAGAACACCGGGTATCAAGTATGTCTCTCCGTCGGCGAAGCGAACCGAGGCCCAGCGCTTCGATACCAGGTCGGCGACCACCACTGCGCCGGCCAATGCCAGGGAGAGGAGGGGTCGTCGGGTCAAAACGACTTGGAGGCGCAATCGACGCAGAGCGTGCTGTAAGGGAGCACATCGAGGCGTTCCATCGGGATCGCCTTGCCACAGCTCTCGCATATGCCGTAACCGCCCTCCTCGATACGGGCCAGGGCGCGTTCGACCTTGCCCAGGAGTTCGAGTGTGTTCTGCTCCAAGGACAGCTCCTTGGCGTACTCCGACTTCATGGAGCTCGCCTCGGCGTTCCCCGGGTCGGGGCTCCGGTCGGATGAGCTCTCGGTGAGACGTGCCTCCTCGAGCTGACGCTCGTACTCGGCCACCATCTGCTCGAGCCTCTCCCGCTCGGAATCCAGGCGTTTGCGGAATCGCTCTACGGTCGACTTTGCCAGTTTTCGTGCCATGTGCTCCCCAGGGGCCGGAGACCCCAACAGTCGGACTTGCGGGAGTGAGTCTCCCAGAATCCCGGGGATAGTTCAGGCAAACCGATCACTCATCTGCGGCCAGGTGATTTAACCTCCCGCACCCATGCCCAATCCCCGACCCGCCAAGGTCTTCTCCCCCCTCCCCGCCACCCCGGACCACGCCGGGCTGGAACTAGCCGTCCTCGACTGGTGGGAGGAGAAGGGCATATTCGAGGCGCTGAGGGACCAGAACGCCGACGGGCCCCGATTCAGCTTCATCGACGGGCCTGTGACCGCCAACAAGATCCTGGCCGTGCACACCGCATGGGGCCGCACCCTCAAGGACGTGTTCCAGCGCTACAAGTCGATGTGCGGCTTCCATCTCCGCCACCAGAACGGGTTCGACTGCCAGGGCCTGTGGATCGAGGTCGGTGTGGAGCAGGAACTGGGCCTCAACTCGAAACGCGACATCGAGGCCTATGGGTTGGAGGAGTTCGCCCGTAGGTGCCGGGACAAGGTCGCCTGGTCGGTGGGTGAGCTGATACGCGGGTCGAAGCGCCTCGGCTACTGGATGGACTGGGGGAACGACTACCTGACGTTCTCCGACACCAACATCGAATACATCTGGCGGTTCCTCAAGCGCATCGAGGAACGGGGGATGCTCTACCGTGGCAATCGCTCCACCGAGTGGTGCCCGCGCTGTGGGACCTCCCTGTCCCAGCACGAGTTGACCCAGTCGGGCGTCTATCAGGAGAAGACCGATCCCTCGTTGTTCGTACGGCTCCCCCTGATCGAGCGTGACGGTGAGGCACTGGTGGTCTGGACTACGACCCCATGGACCCTCCCCGCCAACGTAGCGGCTGCAGTCCACCCGGACCGGGAGTATGGGAGACGCCAGAACGGCGACTGGGTGGGTGTGGACCACTATCCGGACGAGGAGTTCACCGCCACCACCCGGGGCTCGGAGCTGGTGGGCCTGCACTATCGGGGCCCATTCGACGACCTGGAGCCCGGATCCGCCATCGACCACAAGGTCATCCCCTGGGACGAGGTCACGGTGGACCGCGGGACCGGCATCGTCCACATAGCCCCGGGGAGCGGGGAGGAGGACTTCTTGCTTGCCCCGGTCCACGACCTGGAGGTGCTGGTCCCCGTCGACGAGTCGGGTCGCTTCTACCCCGAGTACGGCTGGTTGACGGGCATGGAGACCACCGAGGCTGCGGGCCCGATCACCAAGAGCCTGGCCGACAACGGCTTCCTGGTCGAGGCCGGCGAGTACGTCCACTCCTACCCCCACTGCTGGCGTTGTGACACCCCTTTGATATTCCGCATCGCCGAGGACTGGTACATCGGCGTCGACCCCATCCGTCAGCAGCTGCTCGACGCCAACGCCACCGTGTCCTGGACCCCGGCGTACATGGGCAAGCTCATGGACGACTGGCTCCACAACATGGGCGACTGGAACATCTCGCGGCGCCGCTACTACGGCCTGCCCCTCCCCTTCTACGTCTGCGCCTGCGGCGGGACCACTGTGATCGGCTCGAAAGCGGAGCTGATCGAGAAGGCGACCTCCGGGCTCGACCAGCTGGAGGAGCTCCACCGACCCTGGATCGACCGGGTGACCATCCGCTGCGACCACTGTGGCAACACCGAGCTGACCCGGGTGCCCGAGGTCGGAGACGTGTGGCTCGACGCAGGAATCGTGCCCTTGTCCACCCTCGGCTGGCAGAACGAGGAGTGGGTCGATGGAGGCTACGGCACAGGGGCCGCGGCCGGGCTCACCAACGCCCCACTGCCCGACCACGGCTACTGGGAGGAGTGGTTCCCGGCGCACTGGGTCACCGAGATGAGGGAGCAGGTCAGACTGTGGTTCTACTCACAGCTGTTCATGTCTGTGGCCATGGTGGGAAAGGCCCCGTTCCGGTCTGTGCTCGGATACGAGAAGATGCTGGCCGAAGACGGTCGGGAGATGCACGGCTCGTGGGGCAACCTGATCGGCGCCGAGGAGGCTTTCGAGAAGATGGGTGCCGATGTGATGAGGTGGATGTACTGCGCTCATCCACCCGACCGCAACCTGCTCTTCGGCTACGCCGGCGCCCACGAGGTCAGGCGCAAGCTCCTCACCCTGTGGAACTCGGCCAGGTTCATGGTCGACTACGGGAACATCGAAGGTTTCACCCCCACCTATAGCGACCTCCAGGCCGGTCCCACCGGTGTCGAGCTTGCCGACATCGACAGGTGGCTGCTGGCGCGCACCGATCAGGCGATAGAGGATGCCACCAGTGCACTCGACCGATGGCGCTCCGATGAGCTGATCACAGGGTTCGAGGCCTATCTCGACGACCTCTCCAACTGGTACATCCGGCGGAACCGTCGCAGGTTCTACGATTACGACGAGGCAGCCTTCCGCACGCTGTGGGTCGGGGTGGTAACCGCGCTCCGGATCATGGCGCCGGTGATGCCGTTCATCACCGAGCACCTGTGGTCGGTGCTGGTGGCCGGCCCCTGCGAAGACGCTCCCGAGTCGATCCACCTGGCCGGATGGCCTTCGCCGACCGGGAGCTCCGACCACGGCCTGCTGGCGTCGATGGAGACCACCCGTCAGATCGTCGAGTTGGGCCGCAGGGCCCGCAACGAGGCCGGGATGAAGCTGCGCCAGCCGCTGCGGGTTGCCCGGGTCCGGGGAGGGGAGGCCGCCAAACCTCACGCTGACATCGTCCGGGACGAGCTCAGGGTCAAGGAGTTGGAGTTCGGTGGCGAGGCGGTGGTGGAGGTGTCCCTCAAGCCGAACTTCCCGATCCTCGGCCCGAGGCTGGGCCCGAAGATCAAGGAAGTGGCAGCCGCCCTCGGCGGGGGCGACTTCGAGGCCCGGGAGGACGGAACTGTTCTGGCGGCCGGGGAGGAGCTCGCATCGGAGGAGGTGGTGCGGACCGAGACGGTCCTCCTGGAAGGCTGGAGCGTGGCCGGTGACGGCAACCTGAGCGTCGCCGTCGATCCCACCCTCGACGAGGCACTGATCTTGGAGGGGCGGGCCCTCGACCTGGTCCGCCAGGTGAACGACCTGCGCAAGCAGCACGGCCTCGAGCTGACCGATCGGATCGGTCTCGTCCTCCCCGCTTCACAGGCCGACCTGCTCGAAGAACACGGCGATTGGATCGCCGCCGAGGTGCTCGCCACTTCGGTCAGAGTCGACCCGGGTATCGGAGAGCCCGGACTGGTGGCTGTCGCCGGGCAGTAGCCCCCCGGGGCTCAGTCCTCGTCGTGGTCCATCCGAGGCCGCCATGGCTCGAAAGCCGGGTCGTCCTCGTCGGAGTCCTCCGGGGTCGCCTCGTACCCGTCATGGCCGGGCTCGCCCGCCGCCTCGTCGGCCATGTTGTCTGCCGTATCCGGCATGCCCTCCCCATCGGAGTCGCCCTCCGCATCGGAATCGCCATCGGCGTCCGGGTCGTAGTCGTCGGGCTCGTCGCCGGTATCCTCGTCGGGCGAGTCTGCCGAGTCTGCAGTTTCGCTGGCCTCGGCACCAGGTGCATCATCCCCATCATCTTCTCCGGCCTCTCCGACATCGTCAGCCTCATCGGACACCATCTGGAGTGCGTCGTCGAGGAGGACGTCCATCTCCGAAGCCTGGACGGAAGCGGCAGCCGCCAGGGCCACGATCTCTCCCTTGAGTCCGGCAACCCGGTCCTGGAGCTCGCGAATCGAAGCCTCGGCCTCAGCCCGGATCGCCTCCCGCCTCTCCTCGTGGGTGTCGGCCTGGCTCCTGGCCTCGCTGAGTGTCCGCTCCGATTCGGCACGGGCGTCGTCGAGCAGCCGGTCTGCCTCGGCCTGAGCCTCGGCGACGATGCGATCGGCAGTCTCCTGGGCTGCGATCAGGGCGCGCCCGACAGCCGAGGCGTCTTCCGCCGGGTCCGATACACCGGAGGCGGGTCGGTTCGCCTGGAGCAGGCTGATCCTCTCCTCGAGGTCTCTGATGGTTGCGATGACCTCATCGAGGAAGTCGTCCACCTCACCCAGGTCGTATCCCCTCAATGCGGTGGCGAAGGTCTTCTCTTGGATGTCTGAAGGCTTCAAAGGCATCTGGGCAGGCCCTTCCTCTCAGATCGGAGAATAGGCGGTCGGCCTGCGATGGGTTGGGAATGGGCCGCTCAGAAAAGGGTTGCGGCCAGCCTGACCGCCGGCCCGTGAAGGAGGCGCACCAGGAGGATGAGGATCAAAGGCGATAGGTCCAGGGCCCCGGCGCCGATCCTCAGGGGAGGCACCACCCGCTGGATGGGTCGGATCAAGGGAAGAATCAGCCGGTCGAGGAACCGCTGGACCTGACGCAAAGGATGACCCGGGGTCGTCTGGACCCAGGACAGGATGACCCAGATCAGCACCGCCCAGAAGAGGAGCTGGAACGCCAGGTTGACCAGGCCGGCGATCACAGCTCAGTCGAAGTCGTCGAGGTCGTAGGCGTTGAGCGAGGCCAGGCGACGCTTCTCGTCCCTGCTCAGAGTGACCCTCGGGGGCAGGACCAGGACCAGTCCTTCTCCCACCTTCCTCATCGAGCCGTCCATGGCATAGATGAGACCCGAGGAGAAGTCGATGATCCGTCGCACCAGGTCGCCGTCGATGCGACGCATGTCCAGGACAACCGGCACCCGCTCCCTCACCCTGTCGGCCAGCATGCGGGCGTCGGCGAACTCCTCCATGACGATGATGTCCGACTGGACTTCGACCGGGTACACCGATGACACGCCGGCCGTCGGGGGCTCGACCCGGGTCTGGGGCCTCATCGCGGTCCTCGAAGTGGGGGGTGGCTCGACCCTCCTGCCCTGGGGCAGGGAATCGGCCGGGGACGGCTGGTGCTCGGCGGGCATTTGGGCGGACTGGTCCGCGACCTGGTCCTCATCGACCAGCCCGAGGTAGACAAGCGCTTTCGAAAACAGTGAAGACATCAGGCTCCGGTGCTCAATTCCCGCTCAAAGATAGCCCGTCCCACGCGGATGATGGTGCCACCTTCCTCTATCGCCACTTCGAAGTCGTCCGTCATCCCCATCGACAGCTCCACCGCCCCGGGAAGACGGGACGAGATCGAGGCCCCGAGCTCGGCGAGGCGGCGGAAGTGCGGCCGGCTCGACTCGGGGTGTTCGGGTATCGGGGGCACGGTCATCAGCCCCCGCACCTCGACGCCCATCGAGGAGACCTCCTCGACGAGAGCGATGGCGTCATCGGGCAGAACACCCGACTTCTGTGGCTCGCCCCCCACGTTGACCTGGACCAGTGCCGGAGGGGGCAGCCCCTGGCCTTTCATCCAGGCGGCGGCCAACTCACGCCGGTCCAGCGAGTGGAGGAGGGTTGCTATCGGCCGCACCGAACGCGCCTTGTTGGTTTGCAGTGCACCCACGAAGTGCCACCTGATGTCCGACGGGAGTTCGGCCGCCTTGGCCACCAGGGCTTGGGCCCGGTTCTCGCCGAAGTCACGGTGCCCTTTCCGGTAGACGTCCATGATCTCTTCCGGTGAGCGGCCCTTGCTGACCACGACCACGACCACCGCGTCGGGATCCCGCCCCGACCGGGCGGCGGCGGCGGCAACCCGCCCCATGACACCCTGGTAGGTCACGGCAACCATCCCAGAGCCGCCATTCGGAGCGGTGAGCCGTCGCGACGGTGGCTGAAGTAGCTGTCGTCGTGGTGTGTGCACCCGCCGACCACTACCGGGTCCAGACCGTCCAGCTGGTCGATCAACACACCTGGGAGATCGACCGCTGCAGTGCCCACCGTGGTGGTCGCCTGTCTCGAGGGGAACCGCTCCGACACGTCATCTCCCACTTCGAAGCAGCAAGGGCCGATCCCGGGTCCGATGTGCGCTGACCGAGGCTCGTGGCCGGACTCCCTCATCCTGCGGAGGAGCTCGCCGACGACGCCCAGATGGGCACCGCGCCATCCGGCATGTGCCACCCCGACTGCCGCATCAGCGTGGACCACCACCCCGAAGCAGTCCGCGGTGAACACCGATACCGGGAGGCGGCGACGGTCGGTCCAGACTGCATCCGCCTCCCCGTGGGGGCCTGGGGACCCCACCCTGACGGTGTGGCTCTCGTGCACCTGTGAGATGGTCGCCCAATCGGGGCTGATACCAAGGCGGGCTGCGACCGCTGACCTGCTGTCCCGGTCGGAGCGCATGTCACCGTCGGCGGCCTCGGTGAAGGCCACACCCGCCACCCCGGGCGGAACGATCATCCCTTTACGAAGCTGGGGATGTCGATGTCGTCGTCACCTCCGCGCTGGAAGTCCGAGACCGGTGCCAGCGATTCGGTCGAGGAAGCGCGGAAGGGGGGGTTCGGCCGACGCCGCCCCTGGAATCCGGCGGCAATCACCGTCACCTTCATCTCCTCGCCCAGCGAGTCGTCGACGATCGCCCCGAAGATGATGTCGGCTTCGGTGTCGGCATGGTCGGCGACCACCCTGGCTGCGTCGGTTGCCTCGTGGAGGGTCATGGACGAGGGTCCCGAGACCGAGAGCAACACCCCCTTGGCCCCATCCATCGAAGCCTCGAGCATCGGGCTCGAGATGGCACGCTCGGCAGCCTGTTTGGCCCGGTTCTCCCCGGTGGCCCGCCCGATTCCCATCACCGCTGTCCCGGCGTCGGCCATGATCGTCCGCACGTCGGCGAAGTCGACATTGATCAGGCCCGGGGTGGTGATCAGGTCGGTGATACCTGTCACACCGCTCATCAATACCTCATCGGCGAGACGGAAGGTGTCACCGATGGGCGCATCCCGGTCACCCACCTCGAGCAGCCTGTCGTTCGGTATGACGATCAGAGTGTCGACAGCATCCTTGAGGGCGTCGATGCCGGCCTCGGCATGAACCTGGCGGCGTCTGCCTTCGAACCCGAAGGGACGGGTCACCACGCCCACGGTGAGGGCACCCACTGAGCGCGCTACCTCGGCAACCACCGGGGCACCCCCTGTGCCGGTCCCGCCTCCCTCACCGGCGGTGATGAACACCATGTCGGACCCCTTGAGCGCGTCCTCGAGTTCGGCACGGTGCTCCTCGGCGGCAGCCCTGCCGATCTCGGGGTTGGCGCCAGCACCGAGGCCCCGGGTGACGTCCCGCCCGATGTCCAGTTTCACATCGGCCTCGCTCATGAGAAGGGCTTGAGCATCGGTGTTGAGTGCGATGAACTCGACCCCGCGGACACCGGCCTCGACCATCCGGTTGACCGCGTTGACGCCGCCGCCGCCTATTCCTACGACTTTGATCACGGCCAGGTAGCCGCCACTACTGCTGCTCATGGTTCCTCCAAGCAAGAAGCTAAAGCTGAGGTTTAGCGTTGTCCCCGCGCCTAACGGGCACTGAAACTCTCACCTTCTACTAGATATTCAGTGTTCACGTCCTCACTCCCTCGAGTCAGCCGTCGTTGCCATCGTCGCCTGCTTCCTCTTCCTCCGGCTCGCCGTCGACTCCGTCGGTATTGATGGCCGGATTCGAAGGGGCGACCACCACCAGGACCGATCCCGGTGGGATCTCCACCTCGAGCAGGGCCATCAGAGCGATCGCCTTGGCCCGCATCTCGACGGCGCGCCCCAGACGGACCCGGCGACCGTCGACCTCGGCCCACAGCTCCCCTGCCTCGAATCGAATCGAGGTGGCCCTTGCCAGATCCCCGTCGAGGGACATCAGGAACTCGACCGACCCCCTCACCAGCTCGGACTCGACTGCGTCCTCCTCGGCCAGGAAAGGGAGCCTGACCCACCCAAAGCTCGAGTCGGGGGATGTGCCTCCGGGCACGGCATGCCCGTCGATCGCGCGCCGCGACCATCCCCCGGCGGTTTCGACCCAGGCGGCTGGTGCCCGCTCGACGATCCGGACCACCACGTCGCTCGGCCAGAAGAGCCTCACGTCCGCCTCGGCGACCCACGGGTCGGCGAGGAGCGCCTCGACCACCGGCCCGGTACGCAGCAGGACCATCGGAGTCCCGGGAACGAATCGGTGCTCGGCGAGGATGCTCTCCGAGGCGCTGGCCACCATTCCCGTGGTCCGGACCTGCTCGACGCTCATCCATGGGGACAGTGCGAACCAGACCATGCCACCGAGGGCGGCAATGGCCAGGAAGAACCTGAGCAGCCGGCCGACATTGCGCTTGGCGCGCTCCTCGGCCACCGCCTGCCTCCGCTCGACCAGCCTGGGGTCGATGCTCACTCTTCGAACCCGACGAACTGCACTTCGAACTCCAGCTTGGTTCCAGTGGCCTCCAGAACACGGTCTTTCACCAGATGGGCCAGCGAGTGGATGTCGTTCGCACTGGCCCCCGGGCCGGCCACCAGGAAGTTGGCGTGCCTGGTCGAGACCGAGACACCTCCGATGCTTAGGCCCTTCAGGCCAAGCGAGTCGATCAAAGCCCCGGCGGCCATCCCCTTCGGGTTCTTGAAGACGCTCCCCGCATTGAGTGAGCCACCAGGCTGGTTGTCCCTGCGCCACCGGGTGATGACCCGCATCTTCTCGAGCGAGGCCTCCGGGTCGCCGGGCTCTCCCTGGAACAGGGCTTCGGTGACCAACTGGTGGCCCTGGAGGTTGGAGTGGCGGTAGGAGAGATCGAGGTCCTCGGGCGTCATCGACGTCCAGGCTCCGCTCTCCAGGTCCAACACCCGGGCGGTGACCAGCCTCTCCTTGGTTTCGGTGCCGAAGCAACCGGCGTTCTGACGGACAGCGCCTCCCACGGAGCCGGGGATGCCCACGAAGAACTCCAGTCCGGTGACGCCGACCTCGGAGGCTGCCCGGGCGAGCCGGGGCAGTGGCAGTGCGGCGCCTGCGGTCACCTCTGTGCCCTGGATGTCGACCGCGTTGAACCCCCGGCCCAGCCTGATGACGAGACCGGGGAAACCGGTATCGGCGACAACGAGGTTGGAACCTCGGCCCAACACCAGCACCGGACGATCGACCGTCACTCCCGACGACACCAATCGGTCGAGGTCAGCGGGCCGGTTCACCTCGGCGAAGTATCGGGCCGGACCACCGGTCTTGTAGGTCGTCATCTCGCCGAGCGGCACGCCGGGGACCACCAGCCCCTCTTCGATCAGGGCCTGCAACTCCGGCATCAGCCAACCGCCAGCATCGACGCCAGCTCGGAATGGAGCAGGGTGATGTCCCCGGCGCCCATCGAGACCACCAGGTCACCCCTGCGGAGACGGGGGACGAGGAACTCCCCCAGGTCGGAGCGGTGGGGGACATAGTGGGTCTCCACACCGTGAGAGGCGGCGGCATCGACCACCAGGGCCCCGGTGACACCCGGCACCGGCTCCTCCCTGGCCCCGTACACGTCGGTGACCACCACCACGTCGGCCCCGGACAGTGCCTCGCCGAACTCGGTCGAGAACCTCTGGGTACGGGAGTAGAGATGGGGTTGGAACACGGCCCACACCCTCTCCGCTCCAAGGCTCCGTGCCGCGGCGACGGTGGCCGCCACCTCGGTCGGATGATGTGCGTAGTCGTCGTAGAGGGCGATCCCGGCCACCGTGCCCCGATGCTCCCATCGACGGCCCACCCCCCGGAACCCGGCAAGGGCCCCCTCGAACGTAGAGGGATCGTGACCCAACTCGGCGAGCAGTGACAGGGCACCGGCGGCGTTGAGCGCGACGTGGGCCCCCGGCTTGGGCACGGTGACCTTGGACGAGCCACTGGGGCCGGTGAGGACGAAAGCACTCCCCTCCCCTACCAGCATCAGGTCGTCGACGCGCCACACCGAGTCAGGCGAAGTCCCGTAGGTGATCGCTCCCGGCACCTTCGAATAGAGTTCCAGCGACCCCGGGTTGTCGGCGCAGGCGAGGACCGGGCCGTCGACCCGGCGGGCCACGTCAACGAAGGAGGACTTCAGGCCCTCCTCGTCTCCGAAGTGGTCGAGGTGGTCGATCTCCACGTTGGTGACAACCAGGCCTTGGAGGTGCAGCGACTCGAAGGTGCGGAAGGCCTCGTCGGCCTCGAGGACGAGAAGGTGGTCGGACCCGGCATGCCCGTTGGTGCCAGCCTCGACCAGGTCGCCCCCGATGACGAAGGAGGGGTCGCCCCCGAGAGACCTGAGAGCGGTTACGAGAAGGGCCGAGGTGGTGGTCTTTCCGTGTGTTCCCGTAGCACCGATGGTGGGGATGCGCGAGGTTATCGCATTCAGGAGCTCGGGCCGCCGCCAGGTGGGCACACCGGCCGCCCGGGAGGCCAACAGCTCCTCGTCGTAGTCGGGAACCGCAGAGGATGCCACCACCAGGTCGGCAGCGGTGGCCATGGCGGGGACGTGCCCGGTGGCCACGACCACGCCGATGTCGGTGAGGCCCTGGAGCACGGCCCCGCCCCTGAGGTCGGACCCGGTCACCTGATGACCCCATGCAATCAACACCCTGGCCAGAGCGCTCATCCCGGCGCCGCCGATGCCCACGATGTGGACCCTGGCATGGTCGAGGATCATTCAGCTGCCTCGATCAAGGCCGAGGCTATGGCATGTGCCGCCCCCGGTCGTGCCATCGCGCCTGCTGCGATCCTCATCCCCTCGAGGATCTCCGGTCGGAGCAGGGTTGCCTCGAGGACGCCCGGAAGCTCGGAGAGGGCGGCCTCGGGGAGGGTCATCGCCGCCCCGGCGTCGGTGAGTGCCCTGGCGTTGCCGGCCTGATGCCCTCCCGACCCGAAGTCGCCGGGGACGAGTATGGATGGGGTTGCGGTAGCGGTGATCTCGGCGACTCCACCCCCTGCTCTTGCCAGGACCAGGTCGACGGCCGCGAAGAAGTGCTCCATCTCTGACTCGAACCCGATTCTCACCCAGTGGACCGATGCCGAGGGCTCGATACCGGTCACCCCGGCCAGGAAGCGGTCGCCGGTCAGGTGGAGGACCTGGATCATGGGCCCTGTCCATCTCTGCAAGGCGTACGCCACCCCATCGTTGAGCGCCCGGGCGCCCAGCGAGCCACCGAACACACCAAGGACCGGGAGGTCGGCGGAGAGCCCGTAGCGGCCGAGCGAGCCCGGTCGGGCGGCCTCGCGGTCGAATGCCCAGAAGGGCTCCCGAACCGGGTTCCCCACCCATTCGGCCGAGGGAAGGCCCACGGTCCGGGGGAACGATCCGAAGCTTGCCCGCGCCCAGCGGGCGACTACACGGTTGGCCAGCCCTGCTGTGGCGTTCTGCTCGGAGTGGAAGAAGGGGATCCGGAGGCGACGGGCCGCCATGCCCACCGGGACGGTCACGTAACCACCCATGCCCAAGGCCGATCGCGCCTCCTGGTCGGCGATGATGCGCTCCACCTCCTTCCGGGCCCTCATAACCAGGCCGGGGACTCCGAGGTTCTCCGCGGTCAGCGACCGCTGCAGCCCCCGCACCTCGATCCTGCGGAAGGGGAACCCTGCGTCGGGGTAGACCCGGGACTCGAGACGGTCACCGCCGACGTAGGTGACCCTGTCATGGGACACGCCGAGGTCGACGAGGGCCTGGCCCACGGCCAGCCCGGGGAAGACGTGTCCCCCGGTGCCGGCGGCTGCGATCAAGAACGTCATCTCTTCGGCGCGACCCCGCTTTGTGAGATGTTGACCAGGACGCCAATGGCAGCCATGGACACCACAAGCGCCGTGGACCCGAAGGAGACGAAGGGGAGGGCGATCCCGGTGATCGGCACGGCGCCGAGGACCCCGCCGATGTTGACCAGGGCCTGGAACGAGATCCACACCGTGATGCCGGCTGCCACCATCCGGCCGAATCGATCGGGTGCGCGTGCCGCCACCACCCATCCGGCGACACCGAGGACGACGAACAGGGCGATGATGGTGAGCCCGCCGATCAGGCCGGTCTCCTCCCCGATGATGGCGAAGATGAAGTCGGTGTGGGCGTTGGGCAGATAGAACCAGCGTGCCCTGCTGGCTCCCAGGCCGACACCGAAGAGCCCGCCGTTGCCCAACGCGTAGTACCCCTGGATCACCTGGTAGCCCCTCCCCTGGGCGTCGGCGAAGGGGTCGAGGAACCCGACGATCCTGCCCACCCGGTAGCTCTCGTCGAAGGCGAGGATGGTCATCACCATGACCGCGGCCACGGCCAGGAATGCGATGTAACGGAACGGGGCGTCACTGGCGAGGATGACCCCCAGACAGGCGGCGGCGATCACGATCAACGTCCCCAGATCGGGCTGGCGGATGACCAGCACCCCCACGATGCCCACGGTCGCCAGCAGCGGGACCATGAGGTGGGCAAATCGGTCCAGAAGCCTGTGCTTCCTCTCCAGGAGGTAGGCCACCACCACTATCAGGGAGAGCTTGGCGACCTCGGACGGCTGGAACAGGAATCCCCCGATCGAAAGCCACCTGGTGGCCCCGCCCCGGGTCACGCCGCTCATCAGCACCGCCACCAGTAGCCCGACGGTCAGGACGAAGCCGGGGACGGCCAGCTTCCTGTACAAGCCGTACGGGACCCGGCTGGCGACCAGGAGAGCGACCAGGCCGACCCCCACTCCGATGAGCTGTCTCCTGAAGAAGTAGAAGCGGTCCTCGGTCCAGTCGATGGCGATGGCCGAGGATGCCGACTGGGTGGCGCCCAGGCCGATCACGATGAGGACCACCACCACGACCAGGATCGCGGTGGTCGTCCGGTTGTTGGCCCGGAGCATGTCGGCCTTGTCCCGGGCCGCGGCCCGGGCCTGGGCGATGGAGGTCACCTCCGCGGTCATCGGCTACTCCCCTCAAGCGCGGCCACCAGTGCGGCGAAGCGATCGCCGCGTTCGGCGTAGGAACCGAACTGGTCGAAGCTGGCGCACGCCGGGGCCAGCAGCACGGTGTCGCCCGGGCGGGCGTGGCTGGCGGCGGTCTCCACCGCCGAATCGATGTCCCCTGCCAGGACGCCCCTATCCCCGGCGGCCTCCACCACCGTGGGCCCGGCCTCCCCTATGCCGATCACCAGTCGGACGTTGGGCTCAGCGGCAAGTGGTGTCACGTCCTGTCCCTTCGCCAGGCCCCCGGCGATCAGCAAAACCGAGTCGTAGTTCGCTATGGAGGCCAGGGCGGAGTGGGTGTTGGTCGCCTTGGAGTCGTTGACCCAGACCACACCGCCGATCTCGGCCACCACCTGGCGGCGGTGATTCCCCGGCGTGAAGCCCAGGGCCGCCTCGATCACTCCGGCGGGGGTGGCCCCCGCCTCCTGGGCGAGCGCCGCGGCACAGGCGATGTTGGCCAGATGGATCGGGTCCTGCGCCTTCAGGTCGGCCACATCTACCACCACGTCCATGACCCGGAGGACCCCATCCTCGACTCCTCCCCCACCTGCTGGGAGATGGTGGCCTGAGATCGGGTAGAGCCGTGACGGTGCCCCTTCCACGAGCTCGGTCGCCCCCCGGTCGTCGATGTCGTACACCAGGAGGTCCGACGAGGTCTGATTGGCGAACACCCTTGCCTTGGCCTGCCGGTAGGCGTACAGCGACCCGTGCCAATCGAGGTGGTCGGGGGCGACGTTGGTGACCACTGCCGCCATAGGGTGGAAGGTCTCGGTGAACCGGAGCTGGAAGCTGGAGAGCTCGACCACCAGCGCGTCGTACACCTGGTCGGCGAACTCGGAGAGGGGCGCCCCGATGTTGCCGGTCGAGGGGGCATCGAGGCCCGACGCCACGAGCATCGCGGTTGTCGCCTCTGTCACGGTGGTCTTGCCGTTGGTCCCGGTCACCGCCACCAGCGGGGCCTTGATGTACGGCCAGGCGTATTCGATCTCCGACACAAGCGGAAGACCCCACTCCAGGGTGTCGAGCACCGGTTCGGAGCGCTCGGAGAAACCGGGGCTGGCGATCACCAGGTCGGCATCCCGGAGCATGAGGTGGTCCCACTGCCCTGAGGAGAACCCGAAGCCCTCGGCGAGCGGAGCCGGCTGGAATGTCTGGTCGTAGACGGTCACCGAGACGCCTTTGGACCTGGCCAGCCTGGCCACCGCCATTCCGGACACCCCGGCCCCCAGTACCAGCGCATGGGTCAAAGCAACCCCTCCAGCCTGAGGAAGTCGCCGTAGAAGAGACCCAGGCCCAAGGCCACCCCGATTCCGGTCAGTATCCAGAACCGGATGACCACGGTGGTCTCCGGCCAACCCTTCAGGTCGAAGTGGAAGTGAAGTGGCGCCATGCGGAAGATGCGTTTACCGAAGATGCGGAAGCTGGCCACCTGGGCGACCACGGAAGCGGCCTCGGCCACGTATATCGCCCCGATGACGATGAGCAGCAACTGGGTGTTGGTGAGGATGGCGAGAGCGGCCATCATGCCGCCGATCGCCTGGCTCCCCACATCGCCCATGATGATCTGGGCGGGGTGGGCGTTCCACCAGAGGAAGCCGAGTAGGGCTCCGAACATCCCCGCGGAGACGATGGCCAGCTCCAGGGGGTCGACTGCCCGGTAGAACCCGGGGTCCCTGAAAGGCTCCGAGTTCCGGAACTGCCAGAAGGCGATCACCGTGTACGCGGCCACCACCAGTGATGCCGATCCGGCGGCCAAACCGTCCATGCCGTCGGCGAAGTTCACCCCGTTGGCGAAGCCGGTCATCATCAGGAGCACCCAGACCACGAAGAAGACCCCGAGGTCGATGCCCAGTGGGCGCACGAAGGAGACCTGGGTGACAACACCGGCGTAGCTCGCCCCCCAGGCGAAGAGGGTGGCGATGACAAGCTGGCCGCCGAGCTTGGCCGACTTGGAGAGACCGAGGCTGCGTTTCCTGGTGTACTTGATGTAGTCGTCGAGGAACCCGACGAGCGCCATGCCGCCGAAGGCCAGGAGGACCAGCAGCCCGCCCATCTGGAAAGGTATGAGCTGGACCTCGAAGGACGACGACACCCTGACGTGGGACACGGTGTAGCCGACGAATGTGGCGGCGACGAATACCAGGCCCCCCATGGTCGGTATCCCCTGCTTGTGGGAATGGCTGACCAGCTCCTCCTGGACGAACTGGCCGATCCGCCGGCGCTCGAGCACACGAATCAGGTATGGGGTACCGAAGATGGACACTATGAGGCCGACTGCCGCAGAGACGAGGAGTGATATCACGCTCCCATGCTCCCAACATCGGGCCCGGATTTGGCGGAACTTCGAAGCTCGGCCAGGGCGTGGCGGGCCACTTCCCGGTCGTCGAAGGGGACGCGCCGACCGGCGATCTCCTGGAAGGGCTCATGTCCCCTGCCGAGGACGAGGACCGTGTCCCCCGGGGCGGCCATCCGCAAGGCCATCTCGATTGCCCTCCGCCGGTCGGGCTCGACCAGCACCGAAGTCCCCTGGGCGACTCCGGCGTGCACCGCCTCGATGATGGCCAGCGGGTCCTCCGATCTGGGGTTGTCGCTGGTCACCAAAGCGACGTCGGCAGACGAGAGGGCGGCGCCCATCATCGGCCGCTTGTCCCTGTCCCTATCGCCTCCGGCGCCGACGAGGGCGATCACCCGCCCGCGGCCCAGCCCCCGGGCCGTTTCCAGGGCCAGCCTGACGCCCTCCGGCGTGTGGGCGTAGTCGACGATGACCCTCACCGGGTCGTCGCCGGATATCACCTCGAACCTGCCGGGAACGCCGGGTAGGGCCGCCAGCCCGGCGACCACGTCATCGAAGCCGACACCCACCGCCAGCGAACAGGCCGCCGCCATGAGGGCGTTGTCGACATTGAATCCGCCATGCACCATTGCTTCAACGTCGGCAGACCCCCAGGGCGTGCCCAGATGGAAGGCGGTGCCTCTCGGCGTCGGCACCTTGGACGTGGCGGATACGTCGGCTCCCTCCCCCACGGTCACCAGAGGCCCCGAAATCTCACCCGCCAGCTCCCTGCCGGCGGGGTCGGACACGTTGACCACGGACGTCCCTACCTCGAGATCGTGAAAGAGCCGCTTCTTGGCGGCCAGGTAGGAATCCATGTCGCCGTGGAAGTCGAGATGGTCCCGGGAGAGGTTGGTGAAGGCGGCGACTTCGAACCGGGTGGCGTCGACCCTCCCCAGGGCCAGGGCGTGGGAGGAGACCTCTGCGGCCACCAACCTGCATCCCAGGTCCCTCATCTCGGCGAGGAGTCGCTGCAGGTCGGTCGACTCCGGCGTGGTCCGCTCCGAGGGGAAGAGGCGCTCCCCCACCCGGGTGTGCACCGTCCCGATCAGCCCGGCGACCAGCCCGGCGCCGGCGGCGATCGACTCCACGTAGTGGGTGACCGTCGTCTTGCCATTGGTCCCGGTGACCCCCACCACACTGAGGTCCCGGGAAGGATGACCGTGCACCTCGGCTGCCAGGGGGGCCATCGCCGCCCTGGTGTCGGCCACCACGATCTGGGGGACGTCCACGCCCATGTCGTGATCGACACACACCGCGGCACCTCCCGAGTCGACGAACCGGCCCACGTAGGAGTGCCCATCCTCGGATGATCCTCTCACCGCCACGAACATGACCCCGGGACCGGCCATCCGCGAGTCGTGAGTCACATCGAAGACCAGGGTGTCGGATGAGCCGATCAGCTCCCCGCCTACCAGCGTGGCGAGCTGGGCTGTCGACCTACCGGGCATGGGCGTCCGGGGTGACACCAAGCCGGTGCAGGGCTTGCTCCATCACGCGGGCGAACACCGGGGCCGCCGACAGGCCTCCCGTGCGGAAGTCGTAGTGCGGGTTGTCGATGACCACCGCCACCACCACCTTCGGGTCGCTTATCGGGGCCATGCCGACGAAGGAGGCCCGGGTCTCCTCGGTGTACCGGCCGTCTGCCCCCAGCTTGTTGGCGGTCCCGGTCTTGCCGCCCACCCGGTATCCCTCGACGATGGCCGCGGTCCCGGTTCCGTGCTCCACAGCCCGGGCCAGCAGTTCGAGCATGAGTCGGGCTGTTCCCGGCGAGACCACCCGACGGGTCTCGAAGCCGGCGATCTCGGTCGCTCCGTTGACATCGATCTGGGAGGTCACCAGGTGCGGAGTGGTCCACACCCCCTCGTTGCCGATGGCCGCGAACGCGGCCGCCATCTGGAGGGGGGAGGCAGCCACCGAGTACCCGATCGCGGCCGACGCCCAGCAGATGTCACACCCCGCCTCGAAGTTGAGGATCCCGACGGCCTCCGCGGTGTAGTCGACCCCGGTCTTGGCGCCAAGCCCGAAAGCCCGCAAGTAGTCGATCTGCCTGGCCTGTCCGAGCTTCTCGGCGACCATGATCGTGCCAATATTCGACGACTTGGCGAAGATCTCGGCGACGCTCATGTCCATCGTCTCGTGGGGGGTGAAGTCGCGATAACAGCCGTACAGGTCCTGGACGGCGACATTGCAGGCGCCCTCCTTGAGCTCGAGGACAGCGGGAACATCGGGGATGATGGTGCCGATCGACACCTCCCCCTCCTCGAGGGCCGCAGCGACGGTGACCAATTTGAGTGTCGACCCGGGCTCGAAGATCCCTCGCACGGCGAAGTTGGAGAAGAGCCGGCAGCTGACCGGATCCTCGGCCTGGCCGCAACGCGGATTGAGGCGCTGGCGGGTCTGGGGGTCGAATTCGGGGACCCCTGCAAGGGCGAGGATCTCACCGGTCTCCACGTGCAGCGCCACCACCCAGCACTCATCCGCCCCGTACTCGACCAGCGCCTCCTGGCAGGCCTTCTGCGCCTGGTACTGGAGTGGCAGGTCGATGGTGGTCATCAGGTCGACACCCGGAGTGGCCGGGACGATGTCGGAGATCCCCTGGAGGATCGGCGTCCCGTCGGGAGCCCGCTCGAAGACGGCCCGGCCGGGCGTCCCCCTCAGCTGCTCTTCATAGACCAGCTCGACCCCCTCACGGCCGACACCGTCGATGTCGACGAACCCGGTGATGTGGCTGGCCACCACCCCAGCCGGGTAATACCGGGTGGGCTCGGGATGGGAGAAGACCCCGCGCAGACCGAGGTCGAGAACCTGCTGGGCCAGCTCGGGGTCTACCTGGCGTTTCAGATAGACGAAGTCGCGGTCGCTGGTGAGCCGTTGGTAGAGGGTGTCGATGTCGACCCCGAGGAAGCCCCCCACCTGCTGGGCTATGTACAGGGGCTCCTCCACCTGTGAGGGAACCGCGAACAAGCTGCTGGAATCGACGGTCATCGCCAGGAGATCGCCGTTCCGGTCGAAGATCTTTCCCCGCTGGGGGGCGATGTCCCTCGACACCAGGCGCTGGTTCAGCCCGGCGGTGGCCAGCTCGGGAGCTTCGACCACCTGGATCTGGATCAGCCGGTAGCCCATGAATCCCCAGGCCAGGACCAGCCCGAGACCGATGAGCGCGAGACGCGACCAGATACGCGGAAAGGTGCGTTCAGCCGAGCCCACGGGCTCCAACCCTCCGGCTGAGCGTCCGGAGGGGTTGAGCCCCTGCGATCAGCCCGTATCCAGCGCGTTCACGGGTTGCCATCAGTTGGTGCCCCTCTCCTCGGCCCGGGCCACAACAGGGAAGGGCCTGTCGAGGTCGGCCATGAGTTGATGGACCGTGTGCGGTATCACCATGCCGAGCTGCTCGGCGAGCGGGGCGACCCGGGCGGGGCTCTCCATCCGGGCGACTTTGAGACGAAGATCCAGGTTGCGGGCCTCCTCGGCGACGATCTGGCGATTGAGCTCGGCCAGATCGAAAGCCGTCCGGTCGAGACTGGTGCGGGCGAACCCAAGGCCGAGGAAAGCGGCCGTCGCTATGAGCACCACCACCATCCATGGGGCCATCACCGGCTTCCGGAGCTTGCGCCCCTTGACCACGCGCAAGCTGCCATCGGGCCGGGCCTTGGGGATGGCCCGGGCGGTCACGCCGCCACCTTCTCGACTGCCCGGAGGACTGCCGACCGGGCTCGTCGGTTCTCCGCTATCTCCCCCTCGGATGGACGGAGCGGCTTCCTTGTGAGCAGTCGGAGCTCGGCGGTACGGCCACATCCACAGACAGGCATGCCCGGCGGGCACTCACAGCCCCGGGCCCCTTGGGCGAAACGACGCTTGACGATCCGGTCCTCGAGGGAGTGGTATGAGATCACCACCACCCGACCGCCTTCACGGACCATGCCGATGGCGTCTTCAAGCCCGGTGCGGATGGCTTCCAGCTCGTCGTTGACCGCTATGCGCAGTGCCTGGAACGTGCGTCGGGCGGGGTGTCCCGCCCGACGCCGGGCCGCTGGCATTGCCTCTGCGATGACGGTGGACAGCCGTGCAGTGGATTCGATGGGTCGGGCGGCGACGATGGCGCCGGCGATGCGCGATGCCATGGGCTCCTCGCCATGGCGCCGGATGAGCGCTGCGATCTCGGTTTCCGGCCAGGTGTTGACGATCTCGGCGGCGGTCAGCCTGGCGTCGGGCCCCATACGCATGTCGAGCGGCCCGTCGTGGTGGTAGGAGAACCCCCGACCGGGCTCATCGAGGTGACGGGACGACACACCGAGGTCGAAGAGGACTGCTGCCGGAGCTTCCTCGAGGACGTCTGAGAGCAGCGATTCGAGGGCTCCGAAGTTGCCCTGAACCGCGGTGACGCCCAGAGGGCCGGCGTTTCGCAAGGCCTCCGGGTCCCGGTCCACGGCGACGATCGACACGCCGTCCCCGAACGCCTCGAGGAGCCGTCGTGTGTGGCCCCCGCCACCGAAGGTGGCGTCGACCACGACCCCGGGCATGACCGGGGCCATCAGTTCGACCACCTCGTCGGCGAGCACCGGCTGGTGGTATTCGTGGCGGGCATGGTCCTGGGCCATTGCCAGCCCCCCGGGCGCTGGTACCAACTGAAAGCGGGCGGAGTCAGGGGCCTCTCAATTGGTTCCGGGGGGCTGGCAATGGGCCAAGCCCTTGCTTCTCTCCGATCAGTTCTCCTCATCGACATATCTCTCGTCGCCGGTCGTCCTGTCATCCAGGTAGCGGTCCTTCTCCCACAGCTCGACATGGTTGAAAACTCCCACCACCGCAATTTCGGTCCCGGCTTCGAGGCCGGCGAACTGGCGGAGGTCGGGCTTGACCAGGACCCGCCCGGACTTGTCCATCTCCTGGTGGTCGGCCCCGCCGAACACCGTCCTCGAGAAGCGGCGGCCGTCGCGGTTCTGCGGGTTGGCCATGACCTCCTCGGCCAGGGTCTGGAAGGTGTCTAAGGGGTAGATCACCAGTTGTCCGTCCTGGCCCTTGGCGAGCACGCAACCCTTCTCCAGCTCGCGACGGAAAGACGACGGAAGGACGACACGTCCTTTCCCATCCAAGCTGTGGAAGTACTCACCGAGAAGCATCCGCTCGATCCGTCCGTTCCGTCCTCGTCCGTCCTGCCCTCCCGAAGGAGGTATCTGCCACTATGACCCACTTTGCCCCACTTGTCAACACTATCTACCACTTCGTGGGTC
>CAYVTP010000008.1:0-6579 GCA_964454615.1 uncultured Acidimicrobiaceae bacterium
CTCGACGCGCTCCCTTCGGTCGCTTGCGTCTGTCCCCCCGTTTCCACGGGGGGACAGATCGAACGCAGTGAGATCGAGGGGGGCCCGAGGCGGAGCCGAGGTCGTCTCCCACCTCCCGCGCGGCTGCGGGCGGTCCCCCCACTTCCGTGGGGGGACACGACTACCGGATACCGGCTACGCCGACTCGGCGAGTAGGAAGGGCCGCCAGTCGGGGTCGACTTCGAACCCGGTGGAGGCGTAGATCCAGGCAAACATCCGGGGCGGAGCCGGCTTGGTCCTCAGGGCGAGTCCGCTCTCGCTCGGTGTCCGGTCACCCTTCCTGACGTTGCATGGGCGACAGCAGGCGACCACGTTCTCCCATGTGTGGCCTCCTCCCCTCGACCTCGGAGTGACATGGTCGAGGGACTCGGCCGGTCCCCCGCAGTACTGGCAGGAGTGTCCGTCGCGCCCGAAGACCGCCCTCCTGGTCACCGGAGCGGCACGCCGGTATGGGACCCTGACGTAGCGGTTGAGCCTGACAACGGAGGGGATCACCACGGTCAGGGTCTCGGACGACCACACCTCGTCCTTGGGAACGACCGTCGATGCCTTCTCGGCGAGAACCAGGATGAGGGCGCGACGTTCACTCACAACGGAGAGGGGTTCGTAACTGGCGTTCAACACCAATGAGCGTGCCATTTGGATCTAGTCCTAACGGTGTCGAAGAGTAGCGGCCGCCTCCCCTAGTGGTCGACAGTGCCGATGGCGCGGCCCACCGCCAGCGCCAGGGCAGTCTGCCAACCAAGTTCGACGCTGGCCGACCCGACCGACTTGGCCCCATCTCTGGATGCCACCACGGTGATCACGCCATCGTTGAGCGACACCGACGTCAGCGGTGTCGGAATCCGGCCCACCACCTGAGACCAGGCGTCGGCCAGACCCTGGGCTATGGCCAACCGGTCTGCCGCCACCAGGCGGAAGGACCGAACGCTTTTTGCCTCCACTTCCACGCGCGCTCCGTGCTTGACCGGGGTGATCCTCACCTCGACCCCGAGAGGGACCGCATCGAGGACACGCGCCTTGGGCAGAGACTCGACCGGCAACGGACGGGAGGGGCGCACGCCGTAGGAGATGAGGACGGTGCGCAGCCGGTCCATGACCTCGGACTCGTCGGCCCCGGGTACCAACCTGATGTTGATCCCGCCTCCCCCATCGTCTTCGAGGTCGACGACGACCGAGGCCACTCCGGGGATGTCCTCCAGGCGATGCGCCAGGTTGGGCATCAGCGGCGCCTCCTTCCCCGCCGCAACGCCCGTCGCCAGGCCAGGAACTCCGCCATGTCGCCGGGCGGCATCGTCGACGAACTGCCATATGCGGTCTGGGCACGCCAGGAGAGGTAGTGGGCAGACTGGCCGGCCGCGCCACGCCGTCGGAAGGCGAAGTAGGAGCGGACCGCTTCCAGGAAGAGGCCGGGACGACGCGACAGAACCGCTAGAAGAGTTCCAACCCCAACGGGGTGCCTCACCTGTGCCGCTCCCTCTCTTGCCCCGCCACAATCGTAGTACCCACAGTACGGTCGCCCAACTAGTGTTTCGGTGAATTCCACAAGGGACTTCTGGTCTTGGCCGATCGAACTGAGGTCTTCGGCGATCGATTCAACCGAATCGTTTCGAATGTCGAGACCGTCATCCAAGGAAAACGCGACGTCATCGAGCTCTTGGTGATGGCCATGGTCGCCGAGGGCCACGTCCTCGTCGAGGACGTCCCCGGCGTCGGCAAGACACAGCTGGCCAAGTCGTTGGCCCGTTCCGTCGACGCCGTATTCCACCGCATCCAGTTCACCCCCGACCTGCTGCCCGCCGATGTCACCGGTGTCGCCGTCTGGGACCGCGACCGCCGGGAGTTCGAGTTCAGGCCGGGACCGATCTTCGCCAACATCGTGGTCGGCGACGAGATCAACAGGGCAGGGCCCAAGACCCAGTCGGCCCTTCTCGAGGCCATGGAGGAGCGACAGGTCACCTCCGACGGTGTCACCCGTGGCGTCCCCCTCCCCTTCATGGTGATAGCCACCCAGAACCCCCTCGAGCACGAGGGCACCTACCCATTACCCGAGGCGCAGCTCGACCGATTCGTCATGAAGCTGGTCATCGGATACCCCGACCGCCAGAAGGAGCTCCAGATCCTCGACACCCACGGGATCCGCTCGACCTTTCTCGACCTCCGACCCGTGGTGAGTCTCCGGGATGTGGAGGAGATGATCCTGATAGCGAGGGAGGTGACCGTCTCCCAGGCCGTCAAGCACTACATCATCGACCTCGTCGAGGGGACCCGCCTCCACCCCGACAGCCACCTGGGGGCCTCCCCCCGGGCCGCCCTATACCTGCAGCGACTGGCCCGTGCCCGGGCGGCTGCCCGGGGTCGCGACTACGTACTACCGGACGATGTCAAGAGCCTCGCCCTTCCCGTGCTCCAGCACCGTATAGCCCTTCGGCCCGAGGCCCGGATGCGGGGGGTTACATCGTCCGACCTCATCGGCGAGGTCATCACCTCCCTGACAGTGCCGGGGACTACTTCGCGGGCCGCCACCTGATGCCGACCCGTCGAGGCTGGTCACTCCTGGGGGCCGGCTCGGCGACACTCGCGCTCTGGTATTTCATCGGCGACTCCGAGCTGCTCCTGGTGGGGTCGTTCCTCCTCGTCGCCGTCCTCCTTGCCTGGGCGTACGTCGCCTTCGCTCCCACCCGGGTGACTGTCAGCCGTCGCCTGGGGTCGGAGGCCATCCACGACGGGGACACCGTCAGCATCGGTCTGGTCATCGAGTCGAACAGCAAGACGACGGTGCGCAACCTGACGATCGAGGACGGTGTCGAGGGACGAACCCACGCCCGGTTCGAGTTGGCCGCCCTCCGGCCCTCCGAGCGGTCGACCGCCACCTACCGCCTCACCTGCCGGCCACGGGGGGTCTTCCGGTTGGGGCCGAGCCAGGGCTGGGTCACCGACCCGCTGGGACTTGTGGAGGTGGGCCTCAGGCCGGGCACTGTCGACCGCCTGGTGGTCTACCCCTATGTCGAAGACCTCGAGGTCTCACTGCCGAAGGGGAGCCGTGCACCGGTGGATGCGAGGAGGCCCGATCAGGTCCACCGCGGCGGGGAAGACTTCGACACCCTGCGCGAGTACCAGAAGGGGGACGACCTGCGGCGTATCCACTGGCCCTCCTCGGCACGGGCCGACCGGCTCATGATCCGACAACTCGACGCCCCATGGCAGTCCAGGGCTTTGGTGGTGCTAGACGCCCGGACCGAGTCGTACGAGTCGTCAGACGCCTTCGAGACGGCCGTCTCCGGGGCGGCCAGTGTCCTCTCCCAGTTGGTCAAGGCAGGACACGCAGCCGACTTGTGGACCACCGATTCGGAGCCGGTCGATGCCGGCGACTACTCCGGGGCAATGGAGAAGCTGGCGGCCATAGGAGCCCGGTCGAGCCTGGACATCGTGGGAGCGGCCGCCGAGGTGCGGAGCAAGGGAGGGGGCGGGGCCCTCATCCTGGTCACCGGTGTGGCCGACCGGCCCCTGCTTGACGTCCATGGCCTGCTGTCCCCCGACTACTCGCACAGCGTGGTGATGAGTGTGGCCAGCACCACGCCGCAGGCGCTGGGCGCATTCCAGCGTCTCGGGGCCCTGACCATCCAGGTGCCTCCCGGTTCGGCATGGAGCCTTGCCTGGAAGCCGAAGTTGAGGAGCAAGTGGGACGTCGTCTCGGCCAGGTAGCCGGCCTCCTCGCCGCCGCCCTGGTGGTGGCCCGGCTCGACCTTCTCTTGATGTCAGGGCCCGAACTGGTTGAGTGGCCACCGATCCTGGTGGCCGCATTCATCCTCGGGCTCCTGGTCCGTTGGCTGGTCGGCCAGACCAGCCTCTCGCCATGGCCTGCGGGGATGATCACAGCCCTCGGGGCGATCCTCGTCCTCCAGTGGGTCACCGCGCCCGAGACCGTCCTGTACGGGGTGGTTCCCACATCCGAGACCCTCCCTGTCCTGTTGGAGCAGCTGCAGATCGCGGGGCGGGTGTTCCGCTCCGGGGTGCCACCGGTCGTGCCGACGATCGGGCTGGTCGGGGTGCTGGCAGCTCTCATGTGGTTTCTCGGCTCGACCTTCGCCATCGGGTCTCTGACCGGGTCCTTGGCCCTCATGGTGATCCCCTCCGGGTTCTTCTACCTCCAATTGGCCCTCCTCGACCGTGTGCCGGCATCCAGGGGCTGGCATCTGGCGACTGCCACAGCGGTGGCCCTGGCCTGCGGTTCCCTGGCGATGGAACGGCGGCGCCAGTCGGGACGGGCACGGGCGGCCGACGGGACTCCCAAGCCGCAACGCGCCCTGGCCCCGACCGCGGCCGCTCTGGCAGTGGTCATGCTGCTCTCCGTCCTGGCC
Source organism: uncultured Acidimicrobiaceae bacterium (assembly GCA_964454615.1). GTDB lineage: Bacteria > Actinomycetota > Acidimicrobiia > Spongiisociales > ZC4RG35 > ZC4RG35. Next base: position 4,401 of record CAYVTP010000008.1, read on the forward strand.
ACCGCCAGGGCGGCCCCCCTCGTCTCGGAGTACGGCAACCTCCCCTGGCGGAACCCCTCGACAGCCGGTGGGGTCGGATTCGACCTCCCCGGGCCGATAGTCTTCGACCGGTTCATCGATCTCCGCCAGCGTTTGCTCAGCCGGCAGAACGCCGTCCTGTTCCGGGCTACCTTCGCCGGGACGCCGCCACCAGCGATGTACTGGCGGATGGAGACCCTGGACAGCTTCGATGGGGCTGGGTGGGGACGGTCGCCCGGCCAGATCCGCGCCTACCAGCCAGGAGTGCCGGTGGGCGACCCCCAGCACGGTTACTTCGGGTCCGGCGACATCGTCGTCCAAAGGGTGTTCGTCGACCGGCTCGGCGGGCAGCTGCTCCCCTCGGCGGGATACCCCCTGGCACTGGTCGACACCGGCAGTTCGGGGATTCCCCCTGCGCTGGTGAGCCACGCTCGCGACGCCGCACTGATCCTCTCCCTGGGCCTCGACAGCGGTTTCGAGTATCAACTGACCAGCTTCTACCCGAATCTCCAGGCCGACTTGGGCGCCCTGGCGACCGGCCCCGATGGAGATCTGACTCCCCTGTTCGCCGCGGCTGCAGCGGTCGGAGACTTCACCGCCCTGCCGCGACCGGGGCCCGACTCGGTCCAGCGCCCTACCGACCTGCCCAACTTCCTCCGGGTGCCCAACGACCTTCCCGACGACCTCACCAGGCTGGCCCGGGAGAGGACGGCCGGGGCCACCACCGCCTTCGAGCGGGCCTGGATGCTCCAGCACTGGTTCCGGGACTCCGGCGATTTCAGGTATTCCATCAACGTCACAACCGGCAACCGGGCACTGAACCTGCTCGACTGGATGACCGACCCCGAGAGCCTCAACTATCGGACCGGCTACTGCGAGCAGTTCGCCGCAGCACTCGCCCTCCTGGCGCGCCTGGTCGGAATACCGAGCCGCGTGGTTTGGGGGTTCGCCCCAGGGGAGAGGACTTTCGTCGACGGACTCGAGGTGCTCGAGGTACGCGACACCAATGCCCATGCATGGGTGGAACTGTGGATCGACGGGTTCGGCTGGGTTCTGTTCGACCCCACCCCCCGTGGAGACCTGCTCCCGCCCAGCCCCACGTCGACATTCGACCCGGGGGCCATCGTCGTCCAGCCCCCGACGGGCGAGGTGCCCGAGCCTGTCGACCCGGGCGCCCCAGGCCTATTCGACCTCCCGCCGGTGGAGCTAGGTGGACGCGTCGAGTCCGGCACCACTCCCTGGGCCCGTCTACTTGTGGGGTTGACACTGTTCGTTGCCCTCCTCCTCAACCTGGCCAAGCGGGCCAGACGTGAACGTCGCATCAGGCGACTCGACGAAGGTGACGTGACCGCCGCCTGGGAAGAGATCGTCGACCATCTGACCGACATGGGGATCGGGATCGATTCCAGCCTCACCCCAATCGAGATGGCGCAGGCGACGGTGCCCGAACTGGGCCGGCTGGCGACCGAGTACTCGGCGGCGGTCTACGGAGGTGTCGGCGGACGGGGACGCCCCGAGATGCTCACCGACGCAGAGGACTGGATCGGGCTCAGCTACGACCGGCGGACCCGGATCCGGGGAGCTCTCAACCCCCGCTCGTTGTTCGTTCGACGCCGCTGATCCGGAAGGAACGGCTAGGACCCGGTCGCCTTCATCTCCTCGGCGACATCCTCCTCGACCCGTCTCAACATCCCCAGGAATCCGTCCCGGTCGAGCTCGAACTGGGTCACGTCCTCCTCGACGTCCCTGGCGATCTCGTCGATGGCGACGAAGAACGCCAGCTGGCCCTGACGGAGTGCGTCGAGTATCTCGCCGTCGTCACTGCTCACAGTGAAGATCGACTGGCCGTCGGTGACCAGCTTGACGTCGGCGAGATGGTCGTCCATCGACCCCTCCCTCCGCAGGTAGTCCCACGCCCTTCGGACCCGCTGGAGGGACATCCCGTTGTCGAGGAGGCTTCTGACGACCCTCAGGGCAACCAGGTCCCGGAACGAGTAGAGGCGCCGCACCCCGGGGCGCCCACCGCTCCCCTGTACCGAGGGCACGATCAAGCCGACCCGATCCCAGTAGCGAAGCTGGTGGTGTGTGCAACCGCTCAACCGGCAGGCCTGCTCGGCTGTGAAAGCCTGCTCGGCTGTGAAAGCCTGCTCCTCCAATTCGT
>CAYVTP010000008.1:6679-23064 GCA_964454615.1 uncultured Acidimicrobiaceae bacterium
GCCTGCTCGGCTGTGAAAGCCTGCTCGGCTGTGAAAGCCTGCTCCTCCAATTCGTCCTTCCCCTGCGTGATGTGAAACTTCGCGGGCCTCAGCCCGTCTTTGTCTGTCCCGGACGCCCTCGGCCCACGGGCGTCGGGGTCGGGAACAATAGCCCACCCGACAGTTGCCGGACGGAGAACGTCGGGTTTCTTCAGTCCTCCAGGTAGTCCTGGGGCTCCGGCTCGTGGGAGTCCCACCCGCGAACCCTCAGGGACTGCGCCAGTGAAGCCGCCGAGATCACCAGCAGAACGAAGCCTCCAGCTGCGATCCAGGTGACGGAGATGAAGTAGACGATGATGGCCAGACCCGCCAACACTCCCAGCACCGACAGTTTCACTCCGAAACGGTTGGGGCGCTCGATGCGCTGAACGGCTCGTGCCAGAGCCGGGTCCTCTTCGTAGAACTGGCGCTCTATCTCCTCGAGGATCTTCTGCTCTTTGTCGTCGAGAGGCATCTTCCACCCGGGCGACTAGCTCATTGCCCTATCCGAAACTCTACACCGGGTTGGGAAACATCGAACCCCGAACTTGGCGGGTCTTCGTGGATCAACCGGGCCGGCCTCACCGACGAGTCGCCGTATCGGCCCCGAACCCTGGCGACGGCCCTCTCGACCTCCTCCCATTCGGCAGACCACCCCAGGCCCATTTGCCCCCGCTCCGAGTCGGGGACCAGGGTCGAGACCCCCAGGCCGAGCAGCCGGACCGGTTGGTCGGGGGCCAGGTCGGCAAGCATGGCCGCACCTGCCTGGAAGAGCTCCCGGGCCCCTTGGAGCGCACCCTCCCCGGTGCGGCTCCTGGTCACCGTCTCGAATCCCGGATAGCGGACCTTCAAGGTGATGGTCCTCCCCGCCAGCCCGGCGCGACGGAGCCTTCCCGAGAGACGCTGGGCGTGGGACAGCAGTGCCGCCTCCATCAGCTCGAGCCCCTCCAGATCGGTCCGGTAGGTCTCCTCCACCGACACGGACTTGGCCTCCACATCCGACTCCACCGGCCTCGAGTCCTCGCCTGCCGCCAGCGCCCCGAGGTGACGGGAGGCGTTGGCGCCGACCGAACGGGCGAGAGTCGACTCTGGCAACTCGGCGATGTCTCCAACGGTGGCCACCCCGAGTCGCTCCAGGCCGGCCATCGTCGCCGGCCCGACCCCTGGCAGGGCCCTGGCGGGAAGGGCATGGAGAAAGGCGAGCTGCCCGGCGACGGTGACGTGGCACATCCCGTCGGGCTTGGCCGCCTCGGAAGCCAGCTTGGCCACCAACTTGTTCGAGGCGACGCCGACCGAAGCAGGCAGACCGACCTCCTCCCGGATGGCGCGACGCACGGCTCGACCGACTTCGACGGGTGAGTCGAAATGGCGACGCAGACCGCTCACGTCGAGGAAGGCCTCGTCCAAACTGAGGCCCTCGACTCTCGGAGTGAAAGAGCGGAAGACGGCGAAGACCCTGGCCGACATCTCCTCGTAGCGGCCGTGGGATGGTGCGATCAACTGGAGGCCGGGGCAGGCCTTGAGTGCCATCGCCGTCGGCTGTGCCGACCGCACTCCGAAACTGCGTGCCTCGTACGACGCGCTGGCTATGACACCGCGGGGAGGGCTGCCTCCGACCGCCACCGGCACGCCGAGCAAGGAAGGATCCCCGAGTCGCTCGACCTCGACGAAGAACGAGTCCATGTCCACATGGAGGATCGGCTCGGTCCACACAACCTCCGAAGTTACCCGGGGTAGGCGACAAGACCGGGCAAACTGGGGCCATGGCCGCACTGGTACACCTGGTCAGACACGCCGAAGTCGACAACCCGCGACACCTCGTCTACGGGTCTCTGCCCGGCTACGGCCTCTCGCCCCACGGCCGGGAGCAGGCGAAGAGGGTGGGACGCTATCTCGGCCCCCGACCCGTCGTGGCGATCTGGTCGTCCCCTCTGGAGTCGGCGCTCCGGACCGCCGAGGAGATCGCGGCACGATCGGCAGTCCCGGTCAGAGTCGAACACGATCTGAGGGACTGGTCCGTAACCGACCGCTGGAGGGGCCACGAGTGGAGCACCGTCCAGGCGGCATTTCCCGGCGAGCTCGAGGCCTACCTCGAATCGCCCGGGGAGATCACCTTTGCCGACGAGACCCTCGACCAGGTGGCCGATCGGATTGCTGCGGTGGCCAGACGCCTCGACGAGGAGCATCCCCACGGCGACGTGGTCATCGTCTCCCATCAGGACCCGGTCCAGGCCGGGCGTCTCCGACTCATCGGCTCCCACCTCTCTCACGCCCACGACGACGTTCCCGCCCACAGCACGGTGATCACACTCCGTCCCGGGACCACCTGGCGCGAGGAGACCAGCTGGGCACCCGGCGAGTCCCCTCAATTCGGCGACAAGTCCGACCTCAGGCTGGTCGCCGCCGAGCGACCGCAACGTCCGACACCCGCCTGACCCGTGCCAGACTTGGAGGCGTGAAGCTCCCCGTCACAGCCCTGGGCCCTCTCGTGGCGGCCATCGTCTGGACCATCGCCCTGGTGGCCGATCCCGGGCCCTGGGAGGCCCACTCCGTCCTGCTCATCGGACTGGGGCTGCTCGCCTCTTCGGCAGTTTCGGTCGCCGGGATCGTGGTGGTCGGGGGCCGCTGGGCCTCGAGGTTGGGTTGGGCAGTCATAGCGGCCACCGCGGCGGTGGCCATGCCCCTCGACATGTCACCCTGGTGGTTTGCCGGGGTGATCGCCAGCGCCCTCGGCGGTGTCGGTCTGATCGGAGCGGCGAGGCACGTTCGGACGCTCCCCAGCGCCACCGGGCCACCCCGACGTGCGGTGCTGCTCCCGATCGTCCTCCTCGGCGTCCCGTTCCTCCTCGGCATCACCGCCTTCGGGCCGGCCTGGGCGGCCTACACCCTTGGTGTGTCGGCTCCCGTCGCCGCCTTCTCCTACAGCCGGGTGGTGCCCGGAGGGTTGATCGGAGTTCGTGTGGCGTGGCCGCTTCTCGCCATCACGGTGGCGTTGTTCATGCCATGGCCGTTGTGGCTGCTGGCCGTCGCTCTCGCCGCCGTGGTGCTGACGATCGCCTGGCACCCGACGGTCAAGGTGGCCTTCCACCCGCCCCGGGAGGTTGGCTCCACCTTTCCCATCCCTCCCGAGTTGACCCCCAAGGAGATCCTCGACTCGGCAGGATTGGACGAGCGGGGCCGTCGCAAGTGAGGCGCCGGCCCAATCCGTGGATCTGGGTCCCGTCACTCACCATGGGGGTGCTGGCCGCCGGCATCGCCTGGTGGGTCACCGACACCACCTGCCGCTACAACAGCGGCGTGGGAGCGGGATGCCCCGGGTGGACACTCCTCCTCACCGTGGGCAGTTTCATCGGTGTCACCTTCGGAGTCGGGCTGCTCCTGGTCCTCGTCTACCGCAGCCTGGCCGAATGGAACGCGAATAGATAGAGGTCACTGAGTCAGGGCGAGGGAGGTGTGAGGGAAGCGAACCCGTCACACACCCCACGCGCCCGAGCTAAGTGACGACCTCGGCTTCGCCTCGGGCCCCCCTCGATCTCACTCCGTTCGATCGGTCCCCCCGCACAGCGGGGGGACACACCCAGGCGGTCTCGGGCCCCCCTTCGACGCATCGGTCCAAGCACCCAGTACCCAGTACCCAGTACCAAGTACCAAGTACCAAGTACCAAGTACGTGAGCGAAGCGAGAACCAGGATGGTTGCTACCCCAGATGTTCCAACAGGATCTTCCACCGGCCATCATGGACCGCCATCACCGAGGTCCCCCGGCCACCCCCCGATGCTGGCCGACCTTCGATGACCCCGGACCAGGCGAAGTCATAGAGGACCACGGCACGGTCGTCGGTCAGGTCCAGCCACTGAACATTCTCAACCCGGTACTTCTCGTCGACGACCCGATCGAAGTTCCTCCGGAAGATCGCCTCCACAGAAGCCGCTCCCCGGTAGGTCCCGGAGGAGAAAACCGCGGTGCACTCGGGATGGATGTATGGGGCTACCTCTTCCCAGTTCTGTGTCCCCAATGCGACGGCGTAGGCGGCGAGAGTCTCCTCCGGGGTGAGCCGGTTCGCGGGCCCTTCAGGGGGCACTGAGGATCAACGACACGTTGTGGCCGCCGAAGCCGAACGAGTTGGACATGACATGCCGGAACGAAGACTCCCGGGCCTCGTTGGGAACGTAGTCGAGGTCGCACTCGGGGTCGGGTGTCGTGTAATTGATGGTTGGAGGTAGGACCTGGTCCCTCAACGCAAGGATCGAGATGACGGCCTCCGCAGCCCCGGCCCCCCCGAGGAGATGGCCGGTCATCGACTTCGTGGAGGAGACGGGCACCCGGTGGGCGGTGGCGCCGAGGGCAATCTTGATGGCCGCGGTCTCGGTGGAGTCGTTGGCAGGGGTCGACGTCCCGTGAGCGTTGATGTAGCCCAGATCCGAGCCCTCGCGGCCGGCATCATCGAGGGCCGCCGTCATGGCCCGAGCGGCACCCATCCCCCCCGGCCTGGGAAGAGTGATGTGATAGGCGTCGGCCGACATCCCATAGCCGGTGACCTCGGCGAGAGGCTCGGCCCCCCGAGCGCGGGCGTGGTCGAGTCCTTCGAGGACCAACACCGCTCCGCCTTCCCCCATCACGAAACCGTCCCGGTCGGCATCGAAGGGCCGCGATGCTCGCTGGGGGTCGTCGTTGCGGGAGGAGAGGGCCCGGGCTTGGGCGAACGTGGCGATGCCGAAGTCGAGGATGGTGGCCTCCGACCCTCCGGCGAGCATGACATCGGCCGCCCCCCTCCGGATGATCTCGGTGGCGTCGCCGATGGCGTTGGCCGAGGCGCTGCAGGCGGTCACCACGCATGACACCGGTCCGGTCAGGTTGTGCTCGATGGAGACCAACCCGGCGGCCATGTTGGGAATGATCCGGGGGACACCGGTCGGGCTCACCCTTCCCGGCCCCCGGCTGCCCAGGGTGTTGATCTCGTCGATGAACGAGGCCATCCCACCGAACCCGGCGCCGACCACCACTCCGGCCCTGGCAGCAGCCTCCTCGTCGGACTGGAAGTCGATCCCGGACTCGGCTATCGCCTGACGTGCAGCCACGATGAAGAACTCCGAGAACCGGTCGACACGACGGGCCTCCTGCGCCGAGAAGTGTTGGGCAGGATCCCAACCATCGACCTCGGCGGCGAACTGAGTGCGATACCCGGTGGCGTCGAACAGGGTGATCGGCCCCACGCCGGACCGTCCCGCCTTGATCCCCTCCCAGGTCGAGGCCACGTCATGTCCGAGCGGGGTCACCGCCCCCATCCCGGTGACGACGACTCGCCGCCGGTCGGTTGTCATCGCCGCTTAACCGGACAGCTTGCCGTGGACCAGGTCGATGGCCTGTCCCACGGTCATGATCGACTCGGCCTCTTCGTCGGGGATCTTCACATCGAACTCGTCCTCCAAGGCCATGAGGAGCTCAACCACTCCCAGGCTGTCGACGTCGAGGTCCTCCTCGAAGTGAGCCTCGTCGTTGATTTTGGAGGCGTCGAGGCCGAGCTCGGACACCAACACCCCTGTCAGCCTCTCGGCCACCGTTTCTCTTTCCATTGTCTCTATCTCCTTGTCTGTTCGATGAGGATGGGAACTTACAACGCTATACCGCCGTCCACGGCGATCACCTGGCCGGTTATGTACGACGACGCGTCCGAGGCCAGGAAGTCGACCAGCGCCGCCACCTCGTCCGGGAGGCCGAAACGGCCCAGAGCGACCGAGGCGATAGCGGCGTTCTTCACCTCCTCGGAGAGCACATCGGTGAGGTCGGTGCCGATGAACCCGGGTGCCACCACATTGGCCGTGATGCTCCTCGAGCCGACCTCCTTTGCTACCGACTTGGTGAAGCCGATGAGTCCCGCCTTGGAGGCGGCATAGTTTGCCTGGCCGGCGTTGCCCTGGATTCCGGCCACGGAGGCTATGGAGATGACCCGTCCCCAGCGCCCCCGCAACATGGTGCGCAAGGCGGCCTTGGTACACAGGAACGCCGACCTCAGGTTGGTGGCCAGGACCGTGTCGAAGTCCTCGGGAGACATCCTCAGCAACAGGTTGTCCCGAGTGATCCCTGCGTTGTTGACCAGGACCTCCACCGGGCCGAGCGAGCTCTCGGCAGTCTCGAAGAGGGTCCTTACCTGCTCCTCGTCGGAGACATCGGCGGCGATGGCACGGGCCTCTCCCCCGGCGTTGAGGATCTCGGCTACGACCTCCTCTGCGGCATCGGCGCGGCTGGCGTAATTGACGGCCACCTTGTGACCCGAGCGCGCCAGTCGCAGGGCCATGGCACGGCCGAGCCCCCTGGAGGCCCCGGTGACGAGTGCTACCCGCCCTCCGGCGGTCACGTGAGCTTCTCCGGCAAGCCGAAGAAGTCGAAGTTGGGTTGGAGGAGCTCGAGAGTGGTTCGATCGGGTGGCGGCAGGTCGGCGTCAGACTCACCCAACGGTTCCACCCTCTCCCCCCACCGGTACACCACCGAGCCCCAGCTGAGTCCCCCACCGAACGCCGTGAATACGACCACGTTCCCCGGACCGATGCGTCCCTCCTCCAAGGCCTCGGCCAGGGCCACCGGGATGGTTGCGGCCGAGGTGTTCCCGTATGAGGCGATGTTCACGAAGACCTTGGAGTCGTCGAGGCCCAGTCGGCGCGCGGTTGCGTCGATGATCCGGACGTTGGCCTGGTGGGGTATGAGAAGGTCGACATCGTCTAGACCGAGGCCGGCGTCTGTGAGCGCGGCGACCGACGACTCACCCATCTTGGTGACGGCCCGCCTGAAGACTTCCTGGCCCTCCATGCTTATGCCCGACTCCCGCGGGTCGAGTTGCTTGCGGTCGCCTTGGGTGCCATCGACCGGGACCTCGAGGATGTGTCCCACTGCGCCGTCCATCCCCAGGTTGGATGAGAGGACCCCGGCAGGGCCCCCGGAAGGCTCCAGCACCACCGCGCCGGCGCCGTCCCCGAACAGGACGCAGGTGCTTCGATCGGTGAAGTCCATGATGTGGTGCAGCTTCTCCACACCGACCAGGAGGACCACCTTGTTGGTGCCCCCTCGAATCATGTTGGTCCCTACTACCAACCCGTAGACGAACCCGGAGCAAGCGGCGTTGAGGTCCATGGCGGCCGCATTCCATGCCCCCAGATGCTTCTGGACGACGCTCGCCGTGGAGGGAATGATCGAGTCGCCGGTGCAAGTGGCCACCAGGAGCAGATCGACGTCGTCGACTGTCCTCCCGGCTGCTGCCAGAGCCCGCCGACACGCCACCGCAGCCAGCTCGGAGACCTCGACATGGCTGATACGACGCTCCTTGATGCCGGTGCGGCTGGTGATCCACTCGTCGGATGTCTCGACGAGCTGTTCTAGGTCGTGGTTGGACAGCACGTTCGGGGGCATGCACTTGCCCCATCCTGTGATCTCTGCGGTCAGCACTGTCTCACCTCCTCACATCGTACCGAGAGCTCGGGCGACCGCGCCGATGTCGTCCATGTCGGAGACGACCAGCACGTCGGCTTCGGGGACGGTCTTCCTGACCATCCCTGCGGTGACGTCGCCCGGTCCGACATGGACGAAGCGGTCGACTCCGGTTGCGGACATCCCGGCGAGGCACTCGGCGAACCGAACCGGTGAGACGACCTGGCGGACCAGGGTGGCGGCGAGCTCGGGAAGGGTGTGGGGCGAGGCGGTGGTGTTCGACCACACGGGGAACCCCGGCTCTGAGAGGGTGGCCGCGCCGAGGGCCTCCTCGAGGTCGCCGGTGGCCGGCTCCATGAAGGAGGAGTGGAATGCACCCGCCACCTTGAGCGGTATGACCCGGCGGACTCCGAAGTCGCCCCCGTTCTGCGACACCCAAGCGATGTCCTCGGAGCCTCCCGCCACGACCACCTGGCCGGGGGCGTTCAGGTTGGCCACCTGGAGGCGCCCGCCGGCTGCGCGGCAGGCGGCAGCCACTGTCTCTGCAGTCTCCTCGTCAGCCCCGATGAGGGCGGCCATGCCGGAGGGCTCGGCATCGGCGGCGGCGGCCATCGCCCTCCCCCGCCTTGCAACCACCCGCAGCCCGTCGTCGAACCCGAGGGCACCGGCAGCTGCCAGGGCGGTGTACTCCCCGAGCGAATGACCGGCACTCGCCGAGGGGACCCCGGAGAGAGCCTCCTCCAGGCAGGTCCAGAGGGCGTAGGCCAACGCATAGAGGGCGGGTTGGGCGTGCTCGGTCCGGGTCAAGGCCCCTTCAGGGCCGTCGAGGCACATCTTGCGTAGAGACCACCCCAGGATCTCATCGGCCCGTTCACCCAGCAGGTCGGGGCGCGCCCCGAAGAGGGCAGCACCCATGCCGACGTGTTGGCTCCCCTGACCGGGGAAGAGAACTGCGAAAGTCACCATGGAATCCGACCCGTCCGCTCCGGCAACGGTTACCTGAGCACAGAGAGCAGACGCTCCACGTCGTCATCGTCGACGTCGCGATGTGTGACCAGGCGCCAGAAGCCGGCAATGGGACGGTTGGCGGCGAGACCGCCGCGCCGGAGACGATCGACGACCTCATCCCACTCCATGCCCATCCGCCCGAAGTCGACCCTCACCATGTTGGTCTCCACCTGTGCCGGGTCGACCGCATCGGGGAAGGTCTCGGCAAGACCCGCAGCCAGCTTTCCGGCGAGGACGTGGTCCTCGTGGAGGCGGTTCCGCGAGGCCAGGGCCACCCGGGCCGCGGCGGCTATCACACCCGCCTGTCGCATCCCGCCTCCCATCCGCTTCCTCAGATAGCGGATCTCATCGATCTGGTTCCTGGCGCCGCAGACGATGGATCCGACGGGGGCCCCCAAACCCTTGGAGAAGCAGAACTGGATGGTGTCGGCGGGGGCCGCCCAGCGGTCGGCCGGGACCCCGGTTGCGGCCACTGCGTTGAAGATGCGGGCCCCGTCGATGTGGATCGCCAACCCGTGCTCCCTGGCACGCGCCGAAGACTCCTCCATGTGATCGATCGGAATCACCCTCCCTCCTGACATGTTGTGGGTGTTCTCCCACACCATCAGGCCGATCCGCGGATAGAAGCCGACCATGGCCATCGCCTTGTCGATCTCCTCGATCGGCATCCGGCCGGACTCGCCGGCGACGGTGCGAAACCCGACGCCCGAGAGAGCCTGCGGGGCGCCACCCTCGATAGACCTGACATGGCTGTCCTCATGGGCAAGCACCTCCTCCCCGGGGTTGGTGTGGAACATGATGGAGAGCTGGTTGCCCATGGTCCCGCTGGGCACGAATAGTGCGGCCTCCTTCCCCACCGCCGCCGCAGACTCCTCCTCGAGAAGGTTGACCGTCGGGTCCTCCCGGTAGACGTCGTCTCCGACCGGCGCCGAGGCCATGGCCTCGATCATCTCGGCGGTGGGCCGGGTCACCGTGTCGGAGCGGAAGTCGGCCAGGCCGTCAGGGAACGCCATGGCCTGAGCGTAGTTGTAGCCGTCGGCGGCGCTGTGGTGCGGTCAGCCGCTGATCCGGTCTATGACCGTCGCGATTCTCTTGGGGACCATCGATCGGGCGACACCGATGGTCTCCCGGATGATGGAGAGCACATCTCCCGGCCCGTCCCAATGCTCCTCGACGATCTCCGAACCGGAGCGGTCGATCAACGAGTCGAGGGCAAACATGACGATCAGGATGTCGTCCATGAGGCCGATCACCGGGAGCTTGTCGGGTATCAGGTCTATGGGGCTGACCACGTAGGCCGCAGCCAGCCCGAGGGTCACCTTGGCCCTCCGAGGCACCCTCGGGTCTTTCAGGAGCCGGGTGACCAGCTTGGCCAGGTTGGGCACCAGCAGCACCGCGTCAGCAAGGAACCGTCGTCCCTGCACCGACGAGCCGTCGGGGGGGATCACATCGTCCGGGCGTAGTGTCTTGCTCACTCGATCTCGATCCTTTGCTTCTTCTGCGACTCTTCGGGGTCTGGCCGGTGGCCTTTCAGCTCGCCGAGCTCATCGAACACCGCCTCGACTGCCTTGAGCCCCTCCACGACCGCCTGGAGCAGGTGGTAGGCGACCCGCCGGCCGGCGCGCCCGACTGCCACCATGGTAGGGGACGGCCCGGAGTTCACTTCTCGGCCCGTTCAGCGAAGACCACCCTCAGGGTGCCGTCTTCGAGCCTAGCTCGTTGGACTTCGCGTCGGTGAAGGGCGTCAGGGAGGAGGAACGACCGGCGGTAGGGCCCGGCCCCGATGTAGAGCTCGTTGCCCTGCCGGGTCACCTCCAGGTTGTCACGCCCGATGAAGGGTATGTCGAGCTCCATGGTCACCGTGCCTTCGGACTCGACGATCCGGAACGGGCTCACCGCCTTGAACGAGCCCACCGGGTCGGCGGAGCCGTAGAGCTCGCCGGCCATCTCGCGGAGCCGGTCCAGCCCCACCATCTCGTCGTCGAACAGCCGCAGCCTCAACCTGGGTACATCGGCGAAGGCGTCATCGACCGAATCGAGATGCCCTTTCTGAATGGTCCTCCAACGCTCGAAGTAGGGGTCGGAGACGTCGTCAGGCAGCACCCGGTTGACCACGATGCCGTCGACCCCGTAGCCGAACAGCCCGAGGTAGCTGTAGGTCCGCCGCGCCTCGTCGATGACCATCTTCTCAGGATTCACCACCAGCCGGGCCGAGGTGATCTCCGGCTGGGACATCAGCTCCTTGACACCCTCGACCGAGCCGAAGATCGACTGGGCGGCGACGAACACCTCGTCTTCGGGGAGGGGAAGGCTGGTCATCCTTCCCAGCAGCGGCCGGGCCGCCTTCATTATCCGCCTTTCGGTGGGGAGTATCTTCTCGAAGTACCAGGAGAGCACCTCCGGCAGGGAGAGAAGGCGGAGTGTCTCAGCGGTGGGGGCGCAATCGACCACCACCACGTCGTAGTCACCCGACCTGGCGTGGCGGTTCACTTCTATCAAGGCAAACAGCTCGTCCATGCCCGGGAAGATGAGGAACTCCTCGGCCTCGATGCCGGCGGCGCCGCCCCAATCGAGGACCTCGATGAGCTGTCGCCTTATCGACCCCCAGTACTTGTCGAGCTGTTGACGGGTGTCGATCTGCTGTCCATCGAGCCTCTCGGCCACTCTCGTCGGCTCAGACTCGAGACCGAGCTCCAGGGCATCCGAAAGGGAATGTGCCGGGTCGGTCGAGGTGACCAACACCCGGTATCCGCCGTCGGCGGCGGCAAGAGCGGTGGAAGCGGCCACGGTGGTCTTGCCCACTCCCCCCTTGCCGGTGACCAGGATGATGCGCATGGTCAGTCCCCTTGGGACACCCGTCTCCTCAGCCCCCTGAGGGCGGTGGTGACTATCTGCTTCTCCGCCTGGCGTCTCAGGAACCCGGGGATGGTGAATTTGGGCTCCACGGTGAACGAGTAGGTCACCTCGGTGGCACCGTCGACCGGGACGAAACGGTATGAGCCTTCGAGCATCTTCAGATCGTCGCTCTCCTCTGCCTCCCAGGTCAGGCTCTGAGGGCGGTCATGGGAGTAGCGCAGGACATACTGGATCTCTTTGACAAAGCCCTCGAGCACGAACCGGGCCCGATGGACCCGGCCTTGGTCGTCCACATCCAGGACCTCGACCTCTTTGACCCCGGTCGCCCAGTCCGGATAGGAGGCGACATCGGCCACCGTGTCATAGAGCGCCTCCGGGGACGCCTCGATCTCCAATTGCGCGAATGTTCCCTCTGCCATCATCCTTGTTCCGTCGAGGCACTGAGCCTACCGGACGTGACCGGGTTGAATGCCGGCCTCGTCGAGTCTCAGGTACCGACCCGTCGCCCTGAAATAGCCGGCGTTGTGGCACATGGTCCGCCCCACCCGCCAGGCGGTGGCCTGGGGCTGGTGGATGTCGCCAAAAAGGTGGAATCGGGGCTGATGAGTCTCCAGGTACCTGAGCACCGGGAGCGAGCCCCGCTCGTCGCGGTCGGTGATCACGTCGTGACGCAACGAGCCCAGGGCGGGGGGTATGTGGGTGCAGAGGACATCCACCGGGCCCAGCTCGTCGAGCAGGGCCTCCATCTCCTCGTCTTCCGTCTCCCCCTCAGCCTTCAGGGGGGTGGGGACACCGCCCCCGACCAGGCCCAGGCGCAACCCCTCCAACTCGACGGTCATGCCATGGGCGTATTTGTACCCCGGTGGCAACATGTCGACCAGCATCGACGGTCGGTCCACGTTCCCGTGGATGACCAGCCCCTCCCCGCCGGTGAGGGCCTCGGCCATCTCCTGGTATTGCCTCCGATAGACCTCCGCCATCGCACCCCGGACACGTTCGGCGTCTTCGCCGGCGGCCTCGACCCAGAGAGCCCTCATCCTCGTGTAGTCGCCTCTGGCCCGGGACCGCGCGCTCTCCTTGGCCAGGTCGAGACCGAGCACCTCGGCAACGGCCCCCTCACCGGTCCGGTAGTCGGTCAGGTTTATGAAGTCGCCGAGCACCACGAGAGGTTCGCCGAGACCGACCACACGGGCCAGAGCCGACGCGGCGCCGTGGATGTCCGAGACGAAGATCATCAGGTCTTCGGTGCCGCCCGGCGGGCCCACAGGGCGGAGCCTGTCGCCGCCACCAGGGCGACGACCAGGGCGACCGGCCACTCGAACCCGATCGGTGAGAACTCGGCGGCCATCCCTCCCATGCCGAATCCGAGGAGCCCTGCCAGCCCCATTCGACCGGAGGGCCCCAGCCGCACATTCGGGTCGCGGTCATCCCGCCCCAGGCTGGCAGCGAGGGTGCTTCCGACTATCACGACGATGAGAACGACCAGGCCCACCGACAGGGCCACCGCATAGACCTTGACCATGCACGCAAGGCTATCCGGACAGAACCGGGTACTGGGTACTGGGTACTTGGTACTGGGTACTTGGTACTTGGTACTGGGTACTGGGTACTGGGTACTTGGTACTGGGGAACGTCCGAGCTTGGGACCCGGCTCAGCTGATTCCTGTCGGTGGCCGCCCGTAGGTTGTCGGGCAGGAGGTCATCGAATGCTCATCGACTGCGATCAGTGTGCCATGCAGCACACCAGTGCTTGCGACGACTGCGTCGTCACTTTCCTGCTCGGGACCACACCGGTCGAGCTCACCGACGAGCAGACCGGCGCGATGGCGCATTTGGCGGAGGCCGGCCTGGTGCCGCGTCTGCGCCTGGTGCCGGTGGACAGTCCGGAGCGCCGGGTGTCCTGACCGTCACCATGGCGCGTTCCAAGTACCCAGTACCCAGTACCAAGTACCCAGTACCTGTCTCTCAGCGGAAGCGGTCGAGGAAGGTGAGGATTGCGGAGAGGTACCCGTCGGGGTCCCGTTCGTAGGCGTTGACATGGCCCGCCCCTTCCACCGGTACCAGGGTGACTAGCTCCGGTGAAGCCGCCAGGAATCGCTGGCTCTGCGAGAACGGGACCGACAGGTCCTCGGTCCCGTGGATCACCAGGGTCGGGACCCGCAGTGACTCGTCGGCCCGTGAGATGTAGTCGATCGACTTCCAGTTCACCCCGGTCCTCAGAGAGGTGAAGAATTTTGCGGTCCAGCTGATCGTCACCGGCACCGTCATCGGCACCACTGGCATCTGCCGCTGGGTGGCGGCATAGTCCACCGTGTCACCCAGGTCGATGTTGGGGGACTCGAAGATGAACCCCCTGATGTCGTCGATCTGGTGCCGGTAGGCGTAAGACAGGAGATGCGAGGCGCCGGTGCTGAACCCGATGAAGACGACACCTCGGGCGCCGTTCGCCTTGGCGTACTCGAGGGCTCCACGCATGTCCTCCCACTCGGTGGCCCCGTAGCGGTAGTAGCCACTGGGATCCAACGGCTGGCCCTCGTCGTTCCGGTAGGTGATCGCCAGCTGGGGGTAGCCAGCCCGCTGGAGCGGCCCGAAGAGGTGCTGCCCTTCGGCCGGGGTGGCCCCCTTTCCATGCACGTGAACCACCCACAGCGATCCAGGAGCGTCCAGGTACCAGGCGTCCATTTCCCCCACCGGCGACGTGTAGGTGACCTCCACCGGGGTCGGCCCTTCTGTGGGGCGCTCGATTGACGCCGGATTGGGCACGAATCCGTCCTGGCGGAGGACCCCGGAGAAGTACCAGCCGCCGGCGACGTGAAAGACGAAGGCCAGGGCGACGAGCACCCAGAAGGCTCCTCTGAAGAATGACCGGGACTTCATGGGTGGGAGATTCTGCCCGCTCTCACCCGACTGGCAAGAGCAAACCGCCGACCAATTTCTCCTCGTGGTCTGTCACCGGGATCGGATCGTGCCCGAATTCTGGCTCCAGTTCACGAGCCCCCTCGATGGTCTCGTCGACCTTCACCGAGCGGGCGCCCTCCATGACCGAGGCCACTGGCTGTGTGCCCGCGCCCAGGAGTCGCTCCCGGCGAACCAGCCCGACCAGCCGGCCGCCTTCCGCCACCGCCAGGGTCCTCTCGTCGTGGAACCGGAGGGTGTCGGCAGCCTCCCTGAGCGGGCCCACATACACCGGCTCTCCCATGTGGTGGAACACACGGTCTGGAGCCCCTCGGACCACGACAGCCCCTGCTTGGGCGGTCCGGCGGAGCCTTGCTCCTGGCCCGAACATGGCACGCTGCAGCCACGAACCGCCTGAAGCTCCCAACACCAGCAAGGCCCCGTCGTCGAGGTCCTCGACCAGGCTGGCTATTCCGTCGACCTCCACGGAACGGCCCTTGATTCCTGGAACAGTGAGCCCGATCCGGTCGAGCACCTCGTCGGCAATGTCGGTCTCCGAATCCGACACCGAAGCCGAAATCATCTCGGAGGGGACCCCCAGCGACTCACCGAGCTTGGCGGCCACCCTGGCAGCCAGGACCGAGTGTGGGCCACCCGACACAGTGGCCACCACCCTGGTCACCTTGTCCGGCTGGAAGTCGATGGGGACCGCGACATTGACCAGGTCGAAGTCTCCGGGGAGCTTCTTGGACACCAGGAGGTCGGCCCTCAGGTCGACGCACTGCTCGCGCAGATCTCCCGCCACCCTCCTCGGCTCACCGGCGCCGAGGAGCTCGGCGAGTTCCACGCATCCCCGCCCCCGGGTCCAGACGACTGTGAAGGCGTCGTCGTATGGCGAACCATTCCTCATCTCGGATCGACAGTGTGCCACAACAGTCCCCCATGGGAAGGGATGTGTATCGAGTACCCCGTACCCCGTACCCCGTACCCCGTATCCGGTACCCAGTACCAAGTACCAAGTACCGTGAAACAATGGAATTCGCCGAAGTCCTTCGCCGACGACGAATGGTGCGCAACTACTCCGACGACCCCGTCGACACAGTCGTGCTGGAGCGTGTGGCGGCGGCCGCCCACCGGGCACCTTCGGCCGGCAACAGCCGGGCGCTGGGTGTGGTGCTGGTCACGGACCCGGAAACCAGGCGACGGATCGCCGACCTGGCGGACGAGCAGTTTTATGTCCAAGCCGGGTTCGACCCCTGGATCTCGGCGGCGCCGGCCCACATCGTGATCTCGGTCAGCGAGAAGGTCTATCGGGACAGGTATTCGGAGCCCGACAAGCTGGGGCCCAACGGCAGTGTCATGGAATGGTCGGTCCCCTACTGGTGGGTCGACGCCGGTGCCGCCCTCATGGCGGTGCTCCTGGCAGCGGTCGACGAGGGGCTGGCAGGCGGTTTCCTCGGGGTCCACTCGCTACCCGACCTGGCAGAGGTTCTGGGCCTACCCGACGACCAGATCCCGATTGGGGTGGTGACCGTCGGCCACCCCCGTCCCGACCGGCGCTCCGGCAGTCTCGATCGGGCTCCCCACCGGGCCAACGTGGTGGTCCACCGCGAGTCGTGGCAGGAGAGTGGGTGACTTTCGACATCGAGTCGACCTCCAACCCCCGGCTGAAACGGCTAGCCCGACTCTCGGATCGCCGCCACAGGGACGAGGAGGGGGTGTTCAAGGTGGAGGGGAGGCGCCTGGTGGAGAGGGCGATCCGGTCGGGCCTGACCCCGGTCGAGGTGTACATCGACGGCACGGACGACTTCGACTGGGCCGACCCGGTGACGGTGAGGCCCGATGTGCTGGATCGCGCCTCCTACCGGAAGAGGTCGGAAGGGATCATTGCGGTATTTCCCCAATACGCCTCCCACCTGTCCGGCCTGGCACCTTCGGAGGGATCCTTGATCATCGTCGTCGAAGGTCTGGAGAAGCCGGGGAACCTGGGGGCCATACTTCGAACCGCCGACGCGGTCGGTGCCGACGCGGTGATCGATCTCGGCGGAACGGTCGACAGGTGGAACCCGAACTTGCTCAGGTCGTCGACCGGCGCCTGCTTCACGGTCCCGGTGGTCGGCTGCGCCATGGATGAGCTCTTCGAGTGGGCCCGGGTGTCGGGGATCCCTGTCGTCGCCGCCGACCCCCGG
>CAYVTP010000008.1:23074-35395 GCA_964454615.1 uncultured Acidimicrobiaceae bacterium
GACCGGGTTGTGGGAGGCGGACCTGGCGGTGCCGATCGCCCTGCTGGTGGGAGCCGAAGACGCCGGCCTGTCCGCCGCCGCCCTCGCTGCGGCAGACGCCACCGTGGCCATCCCCATGGTGGGGACGATCGACTCCCTCAACGCTTCCGTCGCCACGGCGATTCTGGCGTTCGAGGTGGCGAGACAGCGGATGGAGCGGGCCGGTCCACCCAGCTGACGAAATCTGTCGGTGGCGATCGCCAGGCTCTCAAGCGAGTTGGGACGATCGAACACACGTACGACTAGCTTGGAGGGGATGCCGTGGCAGCCGAGTCTGGAAGACCTGTCGGCCCCTCTATACGAGGTGACCTTCTGCGTCCTCGACGTCGAGACCACGGGTGGGTCGCCGGAGGACTGCGCCATCACCGAGATCGCTGCGGTCAAGGTGCAGGGCGGAGACAGGGCCGGCACCTTTCAGACCCTCGTCGATCCCGGCCTTCCCATCCCTCCGTTCATCACAGTCCTCACCGGGATCACCGAGGCGATGGTGGCCAAGGCCCCCGACCTGGGAGCTGTTCTCCCCAGTCTCCTCGAGTTCATCGGCGACTCGGTGGTGGTCGGCCACAACCTCAGATTCGATCTCGCATTCATCAACGCCGGTCTGAAACGCCACGGCTACGACAAGCTGCGGAACCAGCAGGTCGACACCCTCGGTCTGGCGAGGAGACTGGTCCGCGACGAGGTGCGGAGCCTAAAGCTGTCCACCTTGGCCAAGCATCTGCGCAGCCCGGTAACACCCACCCACCGCGCTCTTGACGACGTGCTGGCCACTGTCCACGTCCTGCACGCACTCCTGGAGCGGGCAGGCACCATGGGCGTCTCCCATCTCGACGATCTGATCGGGCTGCCCACCGCCAAAGGCTCGCCCCACTACTCGAAGATCCGCCTCACCGAGCACCTCCCCCGGACACCCGGGGTGTATGTGTTCCGCGACCGGGAGGGCGTGCCCATCTACGTCGGGAAGGCATCCGACCTCCGGTCGAGGATCCGCCAATACTTCTACGGTGACTCCCGCAGGAAGATCGGCGACCTGATGCGGGAGCTCGAAGCCATCGAGGCAATACCCTGCCCCAGCCTGCTCGAGGCCGAAGTGACCGAACTCCGGATGATCCATGCCCATCACCCCCGCTACAACCGCCGTTCGAGACCACCGAAGAGCTCCCAGTTCGTCAAGGTGACGGGAGACACCCTCCCCCGGTTGTCGGTGGTCCGCAAGCTGGCCCCCGACGGCCTCGCCTACTTGGGGCCTTTCCGCTCCAAACGCTCAGCCGACGAGGTGGTGGCCGCCCTGTGGGACTCCACGCCGATCCGGCGTTGCAGCAACCGGACCGGGTCCCAGACGGGGAAGTGCGCCGGGGCCCAGATCGGGGTGGCGCGCTGCCCTTGCGACGGATCCATCGACGTAGAGGAGTACGGCCGGATCGTCGATCACCTGCTCGAAGGGATACGCGCCCAGCCGGCACGCCTTCTCGACCCTCTTGTCGACCGTATGCACCGTCTCTCCGACGTGCAGCGATACGAGGACGCCGCCTGGGCGCGGGACCGTCACGACACACTGGCCCGGGCGCTCCACAACCGGCAGGTGTGGCAGGCCCTCATCGGGGCCGGACTGGTCGAGATGGAGGACTCGCGTGGTCGCCGTGTCTACGTCGACCACGGCGTCCTCACCGAGTCGCCCCTGACCCCGGCAGGGCCGGAGTCCATGCCCGAGGTCCCGCCGTCGGTCCAGGCCGCCGAGGAGGCGGCGGTGATCTGGCGTTGGCTGGAGTCTTCCGACCTGCGGATCATCGAGGCAAGCGGCACCCTGGCCCTCCCCCTCAACCGGGCCCGGCGGCTGGTGACGGCCGCCGGCCGGGCCGCCTGAGTACTCCCGACCCGACTTGAGTCTGGGTTTGCCGCCGGTGAGACTCATCCCCGTGCAGCCTCTGGTCTCACTCGACGCAGTCGGAGTCTCGCTGGGAGGACAACCGGTCCTCCGCGGGATCGACCTGACCGTCGCCCCTTCCGATCTGGTTGGGATCGCCGGTCCCAACGGGTCAGGGAAGACCACCCTGCTCCGACTGATGGCCACCCTGGTCCCGCCAGACGCGGGCTCCGGCCGTGTGCTCGGGGCCGCCCTGGGCTCGAGGGATGCCTACCGGGTACGGCCCCGCGTCGGCCTCATCGGCCACGCACCTGCCCTGATCCCCGAACTGTCCCTGCGCGAGAACCTGGTACACGCCGCCCGGCTGACGGGGATCGAACTCCGCAGGGTCGACCGGGCCCTCGAGGTGGTCGGCCTGGCACGGGCTTCCGACCGGAGGGCGTCGGCCGGGTCCCACGGCATGCAACGACGGACCGAGATCGCCCTCATCCTGCTCCGGGCCCCTGAGTTGCTCCTTCTCGACGAGCCCCTGGCCGGCCTGGACGAGAGTTCATCGGCCCTGGTGGCGGGGATGATCGCCCGGACCCGCGAGGCGGGCGGTGCCGTCCTGATGGTCTCGCACGAGCCTTCTCACCTGGCCGGCTGCGACCGCACCATCGTCCTCGGTGGCGGTGCCCCGGGGGCCGCCGGATGAGCTTCTGGTCCCAGACCATGGAGGTCGCCCGTATCGACCTCCGCGTGGAGAGACGACTAGGCGACACCTTCAGGGTGATCCTCCCATTCGCGGTGATGGCGCTCCTCGTCTTCCCCCTTGCTCTGGGAACCCGGCTTGCCCTGGTCCGCAGCATCGGCCTGGCAGTTTTCTGGGCACTGAGCATCCTCTTCGGGATGCAGGTCTCGCTCCGCCACACCGCCAGCGACTCGCCTGCCCGACGGGACCTGTACGGGCTGCTGGGGGTCGACCCGGCCGCCAAGTTCGTCGGACGCTGCCTCTCCGGGAGCCTCCTCATGGTTGGTTTCCTCACCGTCCTCTATCTGGCCATGGTGCTCCTCTACAATCCCGAGTTGCCCGGGGGAAACCACCTCCCCGGCTACCTCGCCGCGGGCCTGTTCGCCGTCGGGACCACCGCCCTTGCCACCCTCGCCGGGGAGCTCACAACCGGGCTGCGCAACCGGACCGCCCTTGCCGCGCTGATCGTCGCCCCCCTCTCGGTGCCCCTGGTCGTCGGCGCCTCCCAGACTTGGGCATCCATAGACCTGGGGGCAGTTATCCTCAGCTGGATGCTCCTGCTTGCAGCCAGCACCCTGGCGCTGCTGGTGGTGGGAGTGAGCCTGGCCCGAGCGTTGGAGGAATCAGCAAGATGAAGAGAATTCGCATCCTCCTGGCCCTGGCCGCCGCAGGTGTGGCGGTGGGGACCTACTACGCCCTCACCGCGCCGCCCGACGCCCTCCAGGGAGCGTACGCCCGGATCATGTCGGTCCATGTGCCCTCGCTGTGGCTCGCCTTCCTCGCCTTCTTCGTCACCAGTTTCGGTTCGATCGCCTGGCTGGTCAGCAAGCGGCCCCGGTGGGACCGCCTGGCGGCCTCGTCGGTGGAGATCGGGGTCCTGTTCACCGGCATCGGGATACTCACCGGGATGATCTGGGGCAAGGCGGTCTGGGGCATCGCCTGGGACTGGGGCGACTGGCGCCTCGCCACCACCGCCATCATGTTCTTCGTCTACGTCGGGTATCTGGCCCTCCGTGGCGCAACCGACGACCCGGTCACCCGGGCCAACAGGTCGGCCATACTCGGGGTCATCGCCGTCGTCCAGGTGCCCCTGGTCTACTTCTCGGTCAACCTCTTCCGAACCCTCCACCAAAGCCAGTCGATCCGACCGGGAGGCTCGACACTCCCCGACGAGATGCGGATCGCCTTGCTGGTCAACGTGGCAGCCTTCACCTTGATCTACATCGCCCTCCTCGCCGCCAGGATCCATCTGGCGAAGGAGTTGGAGGCGGAAGGCGGACGCCGGATCCTGGCGGGCGAGGCCGTGGACGCGCCCCGGGTGGACGAGGTGGGCGATGTCTGAGACCGTGATCGTCCTGCTCACCTTCATACTCACCTATGCGTTGATCCTCGGCTACGCCGCCTACATCCACTTGAGGCTCCGCAAGATCGGAGATTGACCGGATGGAGCACCGCAAGTTCGTCTCCTTCGGACTGCTGGGCGTCATCGCCATGGTGGTGGCAGTGACCGCCTTCTCGCTGAGCCAGAACCTCACCTACTACCTGTTCCCCACCGAGGCCATCGCCCAGAGGGAGTCCTTCCCCGACGGGACGCGCTTCCGGCTCGCCGGTGAGGTGGTCCACGGCTCGGTGGCCCGTGAAGGAGAGTTCCTCACCTTCTCGGTGACCGACGGCGGGGCAACCATCGCCGTCCGGCTCACCGGCACTCCCCCCGCCCTGTTCGACGACGGCGTCCCTGTGCTCGTGGAGGGTGCCTGGTCGGGCAACACCTTCCTCGGCGACACGGCCGTGATCCGCCACAGCGAAAACTACGAGATCCCCGAGGAGGGCGGGGCCTACCAAGACTCCTGATGCTGGCCACCTTGGGCACGGCCGGCGTCGCCACAGCCTTCCTGGGGGCGGTCCTCCTCGCCGTTCGTGGGGCCTCGGCAGCCCGGTCAGGCAGGACAGTGGACTTCACCAAGGAGACCAGGCTCCTCCTGTTCGGCTCGGTCATCGCCCTCGGCGCCATGCAGCTGGCCCTGGTCTTCGACGACTTCTCGATCGCATACGTGGCCAACAACCACTCCAGCACCACCCCGTTCCCGTTCGACATCGCCACCGCGTGGGCCGCCCTGGAAGGGTCGATCCTGGTCTGGGGGGTGGTTCTCGCCGCCTTCAGTTGGATGGTCCTCCGCTCCTACCGCCGGACACCCGACTCCCTGGGGGCAGCCGCGCTGTCGGTGATGGGAATGGTGTCGATCTTCTTCTTCGGTCTGATGCTCACCGTGTCCAACCCCTTCGAGGTGTGCGTTCAGGCCGTGGAACGGGGCTGTGCCGTCTCCAGTCCCTGGCCTTGGGCGACGGTCGACGCTCCGGTGGAGGGACCGGGCCCCAATCCGCTCCTCCAGAACCACATCCTGATGGCAGCACACCCCCCCATCCTCTACCTGGGCTTCGTCGGGCTGACCGTCCCATTCGCCTACGCCATGGGTGCCCTGGCACTCGGCATCCCCGGCCCGGTGTGGCTGAGGCGGAGCCAACGCGCCACCCTGATCGCCTGGTCGTTCCTCACCCTGGGCATCGTTCTGGGGGCGCTGTGGGCCTACGAGGTCCTCTCCTGGGGCGGGTACTGGGACTGGGACCCAGTCGAGAACGCCTCCTTCATACCATGGCTGGTGGCCACCGCCTTCATCCACTCCGCGCTGGTCCAGCAGAGGAGGGGGATGCTCCAGGCCTGGAACTTCATCCTGGTCATCAGCACCTTCGCCCTGACCATCCTGGGCACCTTCATCACCCGCTCGGGCACCATCAACTCGGTCCACTCGTTCACCCAGTCGGCCATCGGCCCCGCCCTGCTCGGCTTCCTGGTGCTGGTGTTGGTCGGCTCCTTCACCCTGTTCGCCCAACGAAGCCACCTGGTGGCCAGCTCCCCACGAATCGACAACCTGGTGTCCCGCGAGGGGGCGTTCCTGGCCAACAACCTCCTTCTCACTGTGTACGCCTTCGTGGTCCTCATCGGGACCATCTACCCGATCTTGCTGGAGGCGTTCACCGGGCAACTCGTCGGTGTGAGAGGCCCCTTCTTCAACAGGCTGGCGGTGCCGCTCACCTTCGCCCTCCTGCTGGTGATGGGCTTCGGTCCGGTTACGCCCTGGCGCTCGGCCCCTCCCGGTTTGATCTGGCGAAGGACTCGCACACCGGCGGCTATCGCCCTGGCCCTCGGCCTGGTCACCGCCCTCATCGTCACCAGGGTCGGCTGGGTGGTTCTGGCCGTGGTCCTGGGTGTGTTCGTGATCTCCTGCATCGTGGGCCTGCTCATGGAACAGGCCGGGTCCCGCGCCCGGAAGACGGGTACATCGAATTGGGAGTCGGCCAGAGTGGTGGTCGGCGGAGACGGAGCGTTCTGGGCGGGGCAGCTCAGCCACATCGGCATCGTCCTCATGGCCCTGGGGATCGCTTTCGCCGCCAACCTGGCCGACCATATGGAGACCGTCATTGAGCCCGGCGACACGGTCGAGTTCGCCGGGTACGAGATCACCTACCTGGCGCCTTTCCAACGGTCGGAGCCGAACCGCACGGTGATCGGGTCGCGCCTCCGGGTGGACCGCGACCGGAGCTTCCTGGCCGTCGTGGAGCCCACGCTCAACCTGTATCCGGCCATGGCCATCCCGACGCCCGACGTCCTTCACCGACCCGGCGGAGACCTCTACGTCACCCTCCTCGACCTGACCCCCGGGTCGGCCACCATCACCTTTGACACCTCCCCGATGATCGGCCTCCTCTGGATCGGCGGCTTCCTCACCGCGGCCGGCGGGTTCTGGGCGGTCACCGCAAGACGGCGGGAACGCGCCGCCGTCGAGGATCGTCAAACCGCCGATGTCTGAGAGGGCCCGCAACGGCTTGATCGCGGTCGCCCTCCTGGCGATGGCAGGGACCCTGGCTTTCCTCGTCTTCTCCGCCCCCACCGACCAGGACCGGGTGGGCCGTATAGGTGCCTCGATCATGTGCCCGGTCTGTCAGGGGGAGGCCATCGCCAACTCGCCTTCGCAGATGGCCCGTGACATGATGGCCCTGGTCGAAGAGCGGGTGGCCGCCGGGGCCACCGACGCCCAGATCATCGACGAACTGCTCTCCTCCTACTCCGGGGCCCTACTCCTCGACCCGCCCCTGCGAGGCCCCACACTGGTCCTCTGGGTCGCCCCGGTCGTGGCCCTGTTGGCCGGCATCGGCGTGATCGCCTGGTGGAGACGCCATCCCTCCCCCGAAGTCGCCTCCGGGGCCCCGATCGCCCCGCGTGGGAGGAAGGCGGTCGGTGCACTGTTCCTGATCGCCGCCCTCGCCGCCACCGTCATGCTGGTCGGATTCTTCCTCCAGGAGCGGGAGGGCCCAGCAGGAGGGCTCGCCGGGATCGCCATCGACGACCTCGACGAGGTCTCCAATCGGACACTCGAGGCGGTCGTGGCCTCCAACAGGGACCACCCCCAGATCGACGGGATGCGTCTCGCCCTCGCCGACCGCTACTTCCGTGACGGCGACTACAGATCGGCGTTCCCCCACTATCTGACCGTGGCCGAGTCGCCGCTTGCCTCATCGAGCCAGGTGGCCGGGGCCCTGACGGCACTCGGTTGGATGGCATGGGACGGTAACCGCCAGGCCGAGACCGCCATCGGCCTCTTCGACCAGGCCCTGACCGTAGAGCCCGCCTCGACCACCGCCCTCTACCTGAAGAGCCAGGTGGTCTGGTGCGGTCTCGACGACCCCGACCGGGCCGTCGATCTGCTCACCGCCATCCTGGAGACCCCCAACCTGCCCGACGGGACCCGGGCATTGGTGTCCGCCGACCTGGCGGCCCTCGGCCGGGGGGAGGGCTGCACATGACAGGGCGGATGATCCGTCTCGCCGGCTACGGGATCGCCGTCCTCTCGGTCGTGCTCGCCGTGGTCCTGGCCTCGCGGTTCGGCACCGACCCGAGCCTGGTCCCCTCGCCCTTGATCGGAAGGCCGGCGCCGGAGTTCACCCTTCCCCTGCTCGACGGGTCCGGGGAGGTGAGCCTCTCCGACCTGCGGGGCGACATCGTCGTGGTCAACTTCTTCGCCTCCTGGTGCCTCGAATGCAGGCTGGAGCATCCTGCCCTGGTGGCAACCTCCGACTCCTTCGCCGACCAGGGGGTCACCTTCGTCCAGGTCTCCTACCATGAGAGCCCCACCGCATCACTCAATTGGCTACGCGAGGTGGGCACTTCGGAGGCCACCCTGTATCTCCAGGATCCAGGGAGTCGGGCGGCGATCGCCTTCGGGGTGTTCGGGATCCCCGAGACCTACTTCATCGACCCCGACGGCATAGTCGTGGGCAAGATCATCGGAGAGGCCGACGCCCTGATCCTGGGTGGGACGATCGACGCCATCATGCGGGGCGAGAAGCCCGGACAGACCGTCACCGGGGACACCCAGCAACGGCCCGACTGATCAGGGGTGGATCACCTCGAGGATCACCTCGGGGAACCTGACGGTGTCCAGCGCGGCCGAACCGGTGTCCCGAAGGTAGACGTCGAAGAAGCCGACCAGGTAGTTGTCGACGATCGGAAGGATCCTCCCCGCCGAGATCGGCCCGCGCAGCCCGAGACTGGCCGCCACCGGTGAGAACAACGGCGTGACCACGAAGTCGTTGTGGCCGGCCCCGGTGACACCGACCCAGTAGACGATCTCCCCGCTCCTCCCCGCGATGCCCCGGAGGGTGGCGTCGTTGGGCCCCGCCCGCCACCCGTCCGACCGCATGAACAGGGCCGGGACGGAGAGGGTGTCCCTCAGGATCCGCATCGGAAATGGCTCCACCCAAGGGTCGAAGCCGAGCACCGCATCGCACCTGGTGTCGACCAGGCAGAAGCGCACCGCCGCCCCTCCGCCGGCTGAGTGGCCGTAGACGCCGACACGGGCCATGTCGGCGCCCCCCGAGACGAAGGCGAAGGGCCCGTCGGCACCGAGCGCGAGCAGGTCGAGGACACTGCCGATGTCGCCGGCCATGGTCTCGATGAGCAAGTCGGCCGCGATCAGATGGGCCTCCCTCCCGTCGGCCTCGGGCGGCAGGGCTTCCGGCCGGTACCCCACCACCTCCCCGTCGGGGAACCTGGTGGTGACCGCCGCATAGGTGTGGTCGACTGCGATTACCACGTAGCCGTTGGAGGCG
Organism: uncultured Acidimicrobiaceae bacterium; assembly: GCA_964454615.1. Classification (GTDB taxonomy): domain Bacteria; phylum Actinomycetota; class Acidimicrobiia; order Spongiisociales; family ZC4RG35; genus ZC4RG35. The sequence goes on from CAYVTP010000008.1 coordinate 31,873, forward strand.
AGGCTCTCCGCCTGGTTGACCGCGATCGTCCTGAAGCCGGTCCACCCGTGGCTGTAGATGACCACCGGATACGAGCCGGCCGCCACCGGGGCCGACTCGACCGAGTGGCCCAGGGTGTAGCGGGTGTGGTCGAGGAACCATCCGGGGAGCCGCAAACGGCGGGCCATGGCGGGGGCGACGACATCCCACTCCTTGCTCCACTCGACCCGCTTCTGACCGGCCACGGACTGAGCCGGGTACCACACCTGGGCCATCAGGCGGCGGGGGCCCTCCGGCTCAGGGCCGTAGGTGGCCTGGCGCTCGGGGTCGACCAACACCACACTCACCGTTCCCACCGGGAGGGCGCCGCTGGGCACCGGAAGGGAGGGAACAGGGAGCAGGAGGGGCAGGGCGGCGGCCAGCGCCACTGTCAGGGAGCCGAAGATCCCCCTGGCCAGCCTACGAGACCAGACGAGCCTGCGGTCGACATAGAGGATGTCGCCCACCGCCAGACCGGCGGCCAACACATAGAGGGGCAGGAGCTGCCACCGGTAACCCTCCACCTGGACCTGGGCGATGATGGCGGCTGCCGACAGGGAGGCGACCACTCCCCTCCGGGGACGCACCCCAAAGATCGCGGGCCAGCCCACGGCCAGCACCGTCGTGAACACCAGAATCCACTCCCACCGTCTCACTTCAGGTCAGGTTACGACCTGCGCGTCGCCGAGCCATCCCCGCCCGTGTTTGGCCTACCCGATCTGGCCCCAACTGTTGGGGATCCGTGTCCCCTGGTGGAACACCATGCGCCAGTTCTCTCCGTCGGTCACCCAGATCGAGCTGCGGCGTGCCTCCTGGCCGGCCTGGCCGACGGTCCTGTAGTAGACCAGGGCGACACTGTCCGACAGCTGGCGTACCGCGAAGTCCCTGATCAAGACCTTCGCTCCCTCCTCGCGGGAGATCATCTGGACCAGCATCTTCTTCTCGTATACGCGGCCGGAGCTGCCGAATTCGATGAAGCCGTCTGCGAGCAGCTCGCTCATCCTCGCGGTGTCCTTACGGACTTCGGGGTCGAGCAGCTCGAGCTCGAGCTTCTCCAGCTTCCGATGCCAATCCTTGCGGGCTCCACGCCCAATGTCGGTCATAGCACAGGAGGCTAGGGGCCCGACGCGCCTGACACCGCCACCAGCGCATCCACCGATTCGCGGATGCGGTCTTCTGACCGGACCCCGGCCCATGCCTCGATCACCCTCCGATCGGAACCTATGAGCACGGTGACCGGCTGGAACGGGATGTTGTACAGGTCGAATATCACCTGGTCCGGATCGAGCCCCCACTTGATCACCCCGGATTGGAACAGGTCGGCGGCGACCTTCCTCGCCGCGTCCTCGGCCGACTTCCAAGCCGGGGCGACGAAGTCGACCCTGTCGGCATAGTCGGCCGCCACCCGGTCGACCACGGGGAGCTCCCTCCTGCACACCGGGCACCATTCGGCCCAGAAGATCACGTAGACCGGCCGCTCGGACTGATAGAGCGTGAAGGAGCCGCCGTCGGCGAGCTCCAGGGTGAAGTCCGGGGCCAGGTCCGGGTCGGGCACCCGAGATGGGGTCGAGGTGGTGCCCTCGACAGAAGGCGGCGGGGCGACGGTGGTCCCGTCTCCGGGTTGCGACGTGGTGGTCGGTGTCTGCGCCGGGGCGTCGGCGCATGCTGCGACCAGGCCGAGAAGCGCTACTAGGACGACACGTCGAAGCATGACCACAGTATGGAGGCTCATTCCGGCTATTTGGGGACCTACCGTGGCTCCGGGGCCTCACGCCCTACAATCGGTGGGGCGTGTCGAACAGCATCCTCTATTTCGCCTACGACGCGTCCCTCGAGCCGGACCGAATCTCATCGGTCTCGCCGGGGGCAGTCTTTCGTTTTACCGCCCACTACCCGGAGACCAGGCTCGACTTCTTCGACCCGGGCGACGGGCGGCCACGGCCGACCCTGGTCCGGGATCCTGCCCACACCGTGTGGGGGGGAGTCTTCGAGGTCCCCGAGGCCGACGTCGACCGGTTGGTCGACGCCCTGAGCGACGGGAGGGCAGCGGACTTCCACCACAAGGCGGTCGACCGGGAGGGCAACAAGCACGACTGCCTGACATTCGTGGGCCCGACCGGGCCCTACGACCACGTGCCACCCGACCCGGAATACGTGACAGGAATCATTCGGGGGGCAAGTCACTGGCAGCTTCCGGCAGGGTGGGTGCTGGGTCTCGAGGACCTGATCGAAGACCCCCTGCTCGGGTGAAACGGGAGGAGGGCCCGGACTTCTCTCCGGACCCTCCCGTTGTGGTTTGGGTTGTGGTTCAGTCGTCTACCGAGAACAACCTGTATAGGAACCAGGCCACCACCGCACCGATCAGCGGGGCGTACAGGTAGACCGCCACCGGGCCGAAGTCGCCGGCCACGGCTGCCGGGCCGAACGAGCGGGCCGGGTTGACCGAGGCCCCCGAGAACGGGAGCCCGGCCAGATGGACGCCCACCAGCGTCAAGGCGATGGCAGCCGGAGCGAAACCGTTGCCCTTCTTGACCGCGGCCATGACCACCCAGACGAAGACGGCGGTGAGCAGGATCTCCACCAGGATCGCAGTGTTCAGACTGCTGTATGTGGTCATGGTCTGGGCCACGGCCTCCCTGCTGCCGGCAGCCGCCCAGATCACCAGTGACGCAACGCTGGCACCGGCGAACTGGCCGATCCAGTAGCCGATGGCATCGCTGAGGCTCATCCGCTTGTCGAGCAGCATGGCGAGGGTGACGGCCGGGTTGAAGTGCCCTCCTGACACGTGACCCACCGCCCAGATGGCTGCCAGGAGGGCCAACCCAAAGGCCAGGCCTATGGCGACGATCTCGGCGGCGCCGGTGGCTCCACCAACGGCCAGGATTCCCATCGAACCAAGCCCCACGAGGATGAACGTCCCCAGAAGCTCGGCGAGATACTTGTTGATGACCACTCTGTCTCCTCCTGTAGCCGAACGCACGCTGCGTTTTCGCGAGTTCTGACCTTCGACGCGGCAAGAAGGTTTCGGCTGCGCAGACCCGGTGGTGGCATCATCGGTGCATGCTCGCTGCCCTCAACCTGGGTGCAGTCCTCCTCGGCGCAGTGGCTGGGGGACTCACCGCATCGGTGGTGGGGCTGATCGTGGGCGGGGGCCTGACCCTCGCCGACGCGGCCTGGGGGTCCGATGTCGGTCTGGTCGTGGGCATCCTGTCGGGGCTGGCCATGGCAGGTTGGGTGGCCGGGAGCAAGGCACGGCACTCGGGAAGGTTCCACGGGGCGGTCACCGGGATGATCCTCGCCTTCATGGTGATGGTGATCGCCCGTCTCGGCGGCAGCCCTGCGGGCACCGCCGCTGTCGTCTGGCTGGCGGTCATAGCCGTCCTGATCTCCGGTTTCACCGGGTGGCTGGCATTCCGGCGAAAGGCCCCTGCCGGCTAGAATGGTGGGCGAGCCCGTCGGACGGTCGCGGTCGCAAGACCGAGGAAAGTCCGGACTCCACAGGGCA
>CAYVTP010000009.1:0-29164 GCA_964454615.1 uncultured Acidimicrobiaceae bacterium
GGTCTTCATCATCGTGATGAGGCTCTGCCCACCGGCGAGCACCCTGGCCTCCCCCTGGCCATCGGCGAGCAGGGTGATGGCGTCGGCCACGGTGGTGGGGGCCTCATATCTGAAACGGGCAAGTGTGATGGCCGCCTCCCGCTCCTCACATGCCGTCCCGGTCACCCGGATGGTCGAGCTGTCTCAGCAATTTCTTGTCGAACTTCCCCGTCCCCGTCTTGGGGATGGATGCGACGAACACGATGCGTTCGGGCACCCACCACGAGGCCACCCTGCCCTGCAAGTGCTGTCGCAAAGCCCCCTCATCTGCAACCGTGCCCCCGCGCAACACCACGTGCGCCAGCGGGCGCTCTCCCCAGCGCGGGTCAGCGACTCCGATGACGGCTGCTTCCAGCACGTCGGGATGGGCCATCAGCTCCTTCTCCAACTCCAGGGAGCTGATCCACTCGCCTCCGGACTTGATCAGGTCCTTGGCTCGATCGGTGATCCGGATGTACCCCTCAGGGGTGACCTTGCATATGTCTCCGGTGCGGAGCCAACCATCTTCGAACGAGTCGCGCCGATCATCTCTGTAGTACTCGGCCGCGATCCACGGCCCCCTGATCAGCAGCTCCCCGAACGCCTCATTGTCCCAAGGGAGATCCTTCCCATCCTCGTCGACGATCCGGACCTCCAGTCCCGGAACCGGAAGACCGGCCGCGTCGAGGGTGCGCAGCTTCGACTCCCAGTCCCATTCGTCCATCTTGGGCTTCAGGGTGGCCACCGCCGCCACCGGATTGGTCTCGGTCATACCCCAGCCAGGGGTGACCAGAATCCCGCGTTCCTTCCAAAACCAGTCGATCAGGGCCGACGGTGTTGCCGCCCCGCCGCAGAGGAAGGTGCGGAGTGAGGACGTGTCCACTTCGGGATGCGCCATCAGGTATTGGCGCACGTCACTCCACACGGTGGGCACACCGGCAGAAAAGGTCACCCGCTCCTCGCTGATGAGGTTCACCAACCGTTCGGCGTCGGGCGCCGGGCCCGGATAGGTGATGGTCGCCCCCCGAGCGAAGGCCATGAAGGGATACCCCCAGGCGGCGGCGTGGAACATCGGCACCACCGGCATCACGTTGTCCCGAGGGTCGATCGGAAACAGCGCCAGGTTCGAGATGGTGTGCAGATAGGTGGACCGCTGGGTGTAGGCGACGCCCTTGGGGTCGCCGGTGGTACCCGAGGTGTAGCAGAGCATGATCGGACTCTTCTCGTCCAGCTCCGGCCATTCCGCCACCGGGTCGTGGGCGGAGATCAGATCCTCATATGCCAATGACCCCGGTATCAGGTCCGACTCTTGGTCGGAGAGAACCACCACATGTTCGACGGTGCGAAGCCGCTCCATCAACGCCGCGACCACTTCGACGAGGTCGGGATCGACAAAGAGGACCTTGTCTCCGGCGTGGTTGATGATGTAGACGAGTTGTTCGGCAAAGAGCCGGATGTTCAAGGTATGGCACACCCGTCCACTGTTGGCGGTTGCCCAGTAGAGCTCGTGGTGACGCAGGCTGTTCCAGGCGAAGGTCCCGACTGCCTCCCCCCGGCCGACGCCGAGCTGATCCAGAGCGGCGGCCAACCTGCGAATGCGGCCGTCGTCCTCGGCATAGGTGATCCGCCTGCGACCGCCGTCCCCTTCCACCCAGATGATCTCAGCGTCGGGGAAGATCCGGACCGCGTGGTCGTAGAGCCGCGACATCAGCAGCGGGAAGTCGTCCTGCATGTGCGGCATCGCTCACCTCCTCATCGTCAAACCCGTCGAAGCACTCATCGGATAACCCCCGACGTCGCCGAGCTAGATCTGGCAGCCTGGAGCCGTAACACCGAAGTAGCTCGGCGCAAGGCCGTAGCGGGGTCTGCGTGACCGCTTGGGAAGAGACTCACCCAATCCACGTGGCCCGCGTAGCGCGCTAGCTGCTCGCAGCATTCCTCAGGGGTGCCGATCAAGCACATCTCTTCAACCAGGCTCCTGGGAAGTGCGTCCGCCGACGCGTCGAGTTCCCCTGCCTGCCGTAGTGCGATGGACGGTCCGATATCGAAACCAGAGCCGGCTGCCACCGCGGCGAGCAGGTCGGGAGTGCTTTGGATGATCTCTCGTCGGAGCAAGTGGACAAGGGTCGGCCGATCAGACCCTACGGCGCAACGAACAAGGACCCCTCGCTCGATTCCTCGACTGAGCTCCGGAAAGACACGTTCCGTGAGCCATGCCTTGGTGTGCACCCTCGAGATGAGCACACCATCGGCAACATCGCTGGCGAGCCGGGCCATGCCGGTACGGGCCGCAGCAATGTGAATCGAAACGTCGGGCAGGGCTGACCGCACCGTATGTATGTAATCCGCGAGGCGACCCAACACACCACGACCCCGATCCTGTCCGACCCCCAGACCCAGTGCGAATCTGCCACCCGACAGCTCCTGAACGCTACGAGCCGACTGGGCCGTCAGATGAGGCTGTCGTTCTGTGGTGGCCACAGCCGTCATCAGCCGGGCGGTTTCAGTCGAAGCCGCCAGGGCGCTGGCCAGGACGAACGGGTCGTAAACCGCCTGTCCGACGGCCAACGTGTCGGCACCGGCGCGCTCTATCTGGCCCACGACATCACGCATTGGATTGATAGCCATGCCGGGAATAGTCAGCGAGATACCGATTCTGAGACTCATGAGACGAGAAGGGACATCAACCCAGCTGCGTCCATGGCAGCCAACTTGCCAGTACCCATTCGCGCCACGATAAGGGTGTCACTGCTCCGATTTCTTCGACAGAGACTTCCACTCCTCCTCACCCGCACGGGCCACGAGCACATCCTCCTCCCCGGTCCCGCCGGCGGCGGCCACCGCGCCGACGAGCACGTCGGGGTCATCCCACAGGGGCAAACCTCCCATCGACATCACGATCGGGGATTGGGAGACCTGGACGAAGCTCATGTAGACGGTGGGGTGATTGCCGCTCCGCTCCACGGTCTCCGCGGTGGGCCGCCGGAAGTAGACCGCGGTCCTCGCCTTGGCCTGCACCGTGTCGCCGGCGAGAAGCATGCAGCCGTCCATACGGGCGAAGGAGAGGAGATGCCCTCCGTCATCACAGACCGCCACCGCCATGGGCACTCCCAACCTCTCGGCTTCGGAAACGGCGGCGTCGAGCACACGCCGTGCCGTACTCAGATCGAGTTTCACACTTTCTCCTTTTCTGGTAGCCGACGCAGGTGTCCTCCGAGGTGGGTCGCCACCAGCTCCGCCATCCGCTCCGGCGCTACCTCGAAGATGTCCAGGGTCAGATCCGCCAGGTCCACATAGGTCGACCCCGCGGGGAGGAACGCCCGGGCGCGGCGGGTCTGCTCGGCAAGGTCGTCGTCCGGGGCGAACACCACCACCGGCCGGTTCAGGGCGGCCAGACGCTCCGCCATCGGGTAGGCGAACACCGCCCGGTAGGCGAGATGCGACCCGGTGGAGACCAACTCGTCGATGGTGAGTTGGTGCATGAGGTGAAGGTCATAGGGGGGCCGCCGGTAGGCGAGTCGGCGACGCCACAGCTCAGCCAGGTGTGAGCCGTCCTCGGTGGGGGGAGGAGGCGGGCTCCCCCGTCTGGCGAGACGGTCGGCGATCTCATCCTCGGTGTAGCTGGGGATCGCCACCAACCCGATGCGGCCCACCCGGCCCTGAACCAGGTGGGCCAAAGCCACCGCCTCCACCGAGCCGGTGTGCTCCCCGAGCACGTCGAAATCGTCGATGCCGGCGGCGTCGAGGGCGTCCAACGTGGCGGCGGCATACTCGGTCATGTCGAGCTGCCGGGGTGGTGGGTCGGAGCAGCCGAATCCGAGCCGGTCCGGCGCCAACACCGGGCGATCGAGCCGTTCCATCAGGGTGAGCCACATCCGGCCGGACAATGGCGACATGTGAAGAGCGACCAGGGGCCGACCTTGGCCATGGGACACACGAAAGTGGATCTGCCCGAACCGGGTGTCGACAAAGGTTCTCCGGATCCTCACACCACCTCCACGTCGTCGCCCGTTATGTCCGCCGCTTGCACCTCGGTGCGGGCCAGGGGCCGCTCCATGCTGCGGCCGGCCTCAGGGATCGGTTCCTCGCCGCGCATCAGGGCGGCGGCGTACCGCACCGCACGCAGAATGCCCGTGTAGCCGGTGCACCGACAGAAGTTGCCGTCGAGACCCTGACGGATAGCCGGGTCGTCGGGATCCGGATTCTGACGGAGAAGCCACGTCGTGGTGACCACCATCCCCGGGGTGCAGAAGCCACATTGCAGCCCGTGCTCTCGGCGGAACGCCTCCTGCACCAAGCTCAGCCCGTCCTTTGGGGCGAGGCCTTCGATGGTCGTCACCTCACCCCCGTGTGCCTGGACCGCCAACACCGTGCACGACTTCACCGCGATCCCATCGAGGAGGACGGTGCACGCTCCACAGACGCTGGTCTCACACCCGATCTTGGTTCCGGTGAGCCCCATGCCCTCCCGCAGAAAGTCGACGAGCAGGTCTCGGGGCTCGACGTCTGCCCCCACCTTGTCGCCGTTGACTGTGAGATCGATCCTCATCGGGTCCTCTGGATGACAGCCCACACACGTCCCGGGGTGAACGGCACCTGGACCTCCGGATCGTGGACACCGAGCTTGGCCAGGGCGTCGTGGACGGCGTTGGCCACCGCAGGGACGGCGCCGGTGATACCGGACTCCCCCACCCCCTTGACCCCGAGAGGGTTGATCGGACTCGGGGTCTCGGTACGGGCGCACCGGACCATGGGAGCAGCGCCGATCGTAGGGATGTGAAATGCACCCTGGTCTCCACCCGACATCTCCCCGCCCCAATCGAACAATCCCGCCTCGGCCAGGGCGTAGGAGATCCCCTGCAGGGTGCCCCCGAGAAGCTGGCCCTCAACGATCCGGGGGTCGATCACCTCCCCGCAATCGTCGACTTCGACGTAATCCGCCACCTCGACCTCGCCGGTGTCCGGGTCCATCTCGATCAGGCAGACGTGGGTGCCGAACGGGAAGTTCTGTGACGACCCGGCGAAGACGTGACTCGCCATGATCGGGGCGCCGTGGTCGGCGACCAACGTGGCGAGGTCGACCCCTGTGTCGGTGCCTGCCACCACGGCCCGTCCGTCCTCGAGCCGAATGTTCTCCTCCGGGGCCTCCAGTCGGCGGGCGGCCAGATCACGCAGACGCTTTGCCACCTCGCCCGCAGCCAGATGGACGGCCGAGCCACCGAGGGGGGTGGAGCGGCTCCCCGAGGTGCCGCCACCCCGCGGGACGGCCGCGGTGTCGCCGTAGTTCACCTTGACGCGGTCGAAGGCGACACCAAGCACCGCCGCGGTGATCTGGGCCCAGGTCGTCTCATGACCCTGGCCATGAGGAAGGGTCCCGGTGTGCACCAGCACCCGGCCGTCGGCGTCGATGGCAACATCGGCGTATTCCTCACCTCCGGCGGCCATCTGGACGTAGCAGGCGATTCCCACGCCGTGCACCCGTCCCTGTTCGGGGTCCCGGCGCCGTACGTCCGAATACCCGATCCGGTCCAAGGCGGCGTCGAGCGCCGTCTGGTAGGCGCCCGAGTCGTAGGTGACCCCGGTACCAGTCTCGTAAGGGAACTCATCGGGTCGGATGAAGTTGGTGCGTCTGATCTCGGCCGGGTCGATGGCCAGGTCGCGGGCCAACTCGTCCATGGCCCGTTCGATCAGATACGCCGCTTCGGGACGACCGGCACCCCGGAAAGCACCCACCGGGGCGGTATGGGTGAGAACGCCCCGGATCGACCACTCGATGTGGGGGATCCGGTAGGCGCCGCTGAGCATGTACCGGGAGAGCATCACACACCAGCGCTGTATGTCGACCGCCGCGCCGAAGTCGGCGTCGATCTCCACCCGTAAGGCTTGGAGTCGGCCGTCTCTCGATGCCCCAAGCCGAATCCGCTGTACCTGCCCGCGACCCTGAGTGGTCACCGCCAGGTTCTCGGAGCGAGTCTCCACGTACTTCACCGGGCGGCCGGAGCGGAGCGCGGCGTGGACCGACAACACGTACTCCGGGTAGAGCGGCGATTTGGCGCCGAACGCCCCGCCGACCTGGGGGACGACCACCCGCACCAGAGCCGGATCGAGGTCGAAGATCGTCGCGATCTCGTTGCGCAGCTTGTGCGGGTTCTGATGGCTGACGTACACGGTGACGCCGCCGCCCTCCTCGGGGACGGCGACCACTCCCCGGCATTCCATCATCGCCGGGGCAACCCGTGGGTTGACAAAGGTTCGGCGAAGCTCATAGTCGACGGCGTCGAAGCGGCGGGGGTCGGACTCCGACTCGTCGTTCCAGACGATGTTGCCGGTCATCTCCTCATAGACGAGGGGTGCGTCAGGGGCGAGCGCCTCGGCCACGGTCACCGATGCCGGCAGGGGTTCAAAAGTGACGTTCACATCGTTGAGCGCGTCGAACAGGACGGTCCGATCCTCTGCCAGCACCGCGGCCACCGGGTGTCCCACATATCTGGCCCGGTCGCCGGCAAGGGGCGTCAGCGGCGGCACCGCCGGAAGCAGTTGGGCCCATTGCAGGTGGGCGACGTCGGCGAACTGGATGAGCTCAGTGCCCGAAAAGGCGACAGGGCTCCGACGGTGCACCTCGGCGTGGGGGAACGGGGAACGTACCACCCCCAGGAGCAAGGCGAAACGGGCCACATCGAGGTCGTCGAGAAAGCGAGCTCGCCCGGTGAGCAGCTCCCGGTCCTCCGAACGCGGCAACGTCTGCCGGCTCATCCGACGGCGGGTATGTCGACGAGCACAGGTCCGATCTCCCCGGCGTAGTGGCAGGCAACCTTCCGGCCCTCGGCCACCTCCACCAGCGGTGGTGCCACTTCGCTGCACACGGGCCGGGCGATCGGGCAGCGGGTGTGGAAGCGGCACGCCTTGGGTGGTGAGATCGCCGAGGGAGGTTCGCCGCTGAGAACGATTCGCTTGCGGGAACGCTCGACCTCGGGGTCGGGCACAGGGGTGGCCGACAGCAGCGAGGCGGTGTACGGATGTTGTGGGTCGTAGACCACCTCGGTGGTCGGTCCTTCCTCGACGATCTGGCCCAGATACATCACCGCGATGCGGTCGGTGATCTGGTAGACGAGCGCGAGGTCGTGGGCGATCACGATGGTGGTGAGGCCAAACTCTCTCTTTACATCGTCGAGGAGCCTGATCACCTGGGCCTGGATGGACACGTCGAGGGCCGAGACCGGCTCGTCGGCGATCAGAAGCTCTGGTTGCAGCGCCAACGCCCGAGCGATGGTGATTCGCTGTCGCTGCCCACCGGAGAACTGGGTGGGGTACCTGTCGGCCGCCCCTCGGGGGAGCCCAACCCCCTCGAGGAGCTGGATCACCCTCTCGGCGATCTGGTCGCGTCCCCCGAAGTGATGCACCTTCAACGGCTCGGCGATGATCGCCCCCACCTTCATCTGGGGGTCGAGACTGGAGTAGGGGTCCTGGAAGATCATTTGCACTCTGGTGTGGAACCTGCGGAGCTCCTCTCTGCCCAGCCGAGCCCGGTCTCTCCCGTCGAAGACGATTCGCCCCTCGTCGGGCTGGTGGGCACCGACGATGGTGAGCCCCAGGGTCGACTTTCCCGAGCCACTCTCCCCCACCAGACCAACCGTGGCGCCCTCGTCGACCCGCAGGGAGACGTCGTCGACCGCGGTCAGCATCGACCGGCCCACCCGGAATCGGACCGACACCCCCTCCACCGAGAGCAGCGGGTCATCCACGGCGGGGGTTCCAGCAGGCGGCGAGACGGCCGTCGATCATCTCGAGGGGCGGCTGCTCCGCACGACATCGAGCGGTGGCGGCGGGGCACCGGGGGGCGAAGGGGCACCCGACGACGGCCTCACCCAGCGACGGTGGTTGGCCGGTTATCGGCTCGAGACGACGACGGACCCGGCTGAAAGTGGGCACCGCACCGACCAGACCCGATGTGTAGTGATGGACCGGGGTGGTGAGGGCCTGGTCGGCGGTACCCAATTCGGCGAGCCTCCCCGCGTAGAGGACCGCGATCCGGTCGCACATGGCAGCGGCCACCCCGAGGTCATGGGTGATGAGGAGCAGTCCGCTGTTGGTGACGAGACGTTTCAGCAGCTCGAGGATCTGCGCCTGGATGGTGGCGTCGAGGGCGGTGGTGGGCTCGTCGGCGATCACCACCGCGGGACGGTTGAGGATGGCGGCGGCGATCATGACCCGCTGGCGAAGGCCCCCGGAGAGCTGATGGGGGTAGGCGCCGACCCGTTCGGAGGGCTTGGGGATGCCCACCTCGGCGAGGGTCTCGACGACCACCTGTCGGGCGCGACGACGACTGAGGTCCTGGTGGCGGAGCGCAGCCTCCATCAGGGTGGCGCCGATGGTCCGGACCGGGTTGAGGCCGCTCATGGCATCCTGGAAGACCATCCCGATCTCCCGCCCCCGCACCGCCGACCATTGCCGCATGGTCAGGTTCTGCACCGGGCGCCCGAGGAGAAGGATCTTCCCGGAGGTGACCCGACCGGGCCGGGGGACCAGCCCCATCAAGGCCAGGGCGGCGGTGGTCTTCCCCGAGCCCGACTCTCCGACCAGTCCGAGGACCTCCCCTCGTTGCAAGGTGAAGCTCAGCCCGTCGACCGCCGGAACACCCTTCCCCGATGCGTCGGGGAACTCGACCCGGAGGTTCTCGACGGCGAGGACCTGCTCCGCCTCTACGGGGTCATGCTCAACTGCTCCAGACAGCAACCAGCTCCTCCGTTGACGGTGTCGGGATTCGACCGGTCCACGTCGCCATGGCCCGATCGTGCCGCTCTCGGCTCGTCGAGCCGACGGCGTCCGCCACCAGCGGGGTGTAGAAGTCGCGATCCCTGGCGCCCCGGATGGTGTTGTCGACACATCCCTCGGTCACTTGTCCGGCGATGACCAGGGTCTCCTTCCCGTGAGCCCGCAGCAAGCCTTCCAGGGGCGTGTCGTGGAAGACCGTGCTCCGCAGCTTGGGGATGACGATGTCATCGTCGGCGACGTCGCACACCTCGAAGATCTCGGCCCCCCAGGTCCCCTCCATTGTGTAGAAGTCGTCCTGGTCGAGACTGCTCAGACCCATATTTGCGTGGGTGGCCAGCCACACGGGCGAGTCGGAGACGAAGTTCTTCTTGATGATGTTCTGCGACCAGATGACCATCACTCCTGCTGCCCTTGCCGAATCGGTCAGGCTGTTGATGTTGGGCGTCATGTCCTGGAGCATGGAGAGGTCGAGACCGAACCTGGCGTAGTAACCGTCGGGGTGGGTGAAGTCGTTCTGCTGGTCGATGACCAAGAGAGCGGCCCGACCCGGTTGCACCATCTCTTCCAGAGTGTCGTAATACGAGCGGTTGTCGATCCACTTCACAGTGTGCCCTCCATTGCCTGGATCACCTCATCGATCACTTCTCTCTCCTCCTCGGTTGCGGGAAACAGCGGGGACCGGATCATCGGGGTCGGCATAAGGCCGGCGGCATGGATGGCGTACTTGAGTCGCGCCGACCAACGGAAGCTCGGGGGTCTGTAGATGGCGTCGGCGAGTGGTCGCAACACGTCGGCGGCGCGTCTGGCTCCTTCCAGGTCGCCCTCCCAGACCGCGTCCTGGACTGCCTTGACCGGGGCGACAAAGTTGGCCAGGCCGATGGTGCACCCGTCGGCGCCGACGACGTAGTTGCCCAGCAGCCCGCGCTCTGTGGCGGTGAGCACGGCGAGATTGGGATTGACCCGCTTGAGGGTCTCCCAGTCGCGCTCATACTCGATGTTGTCCTCGACCTCCTGTTTGATGCCGACGATGTTGGGGAGCGCCGCCACTTCGGCGAGGACATGGCGGGGCATCATCAGGTTGGTGTAGGGGCGGTATTGCATGAAGAAGAGGGGGATGGGGCAGTCGGCGGCCGCTCGACGGTAGAAGTCGACCACAGCCTCGGGAGCGAATTGGAACGCCCCCCGAGCAAAGGAGAACGGGGAGTAGACGATTACCGAGTCTGCTCCGATCTCGGCTGCCGACTCGGCAGGCGCGGCGAACCTGTGACTCGCCTGAACGTGGACACCGGCGATGATGGGCACATCTGGACCGACGGCCTCTCTCACGGTCCTGATGGCGACACGACGCTCCTCACCGGTGAGAAGCATCTGCTCCCCGGTGTGCCCATTGACCAGGAACCCGGCTGCTCCCTTCTCGACCTGGTGGCGGGCCAGTTCGGCCATCACCTCCCACAGGATCTTCCCGGTGTCATCCTGGGGGGCGACGATGGCGGGGAAGACCCCGCGATAGATGGTCATTGGGGGTCCTCCTCGTCGGGTCTCGGGTCTCCACTGTCGACCTCGGTGAGATCGATGTCCATCAACTTTCGGGCCGGCCACCCGGGGAGGACCCAGCCGACGTCCCGAAGGACGCACCCGGTCACCTCCACCGGCCCGAGAAGGGACAACTCCTCATCGGGGCCGTCGCCCAGCTCGACGGTGGCGGTGCCGTAGACCCCCGGTCCGAAGACCCCATCCCGGGTCTCGATGACGAGCACTTCGTGGATGGCTGCCCCGCCGACCGGTGCCGGGATGTGTCTCACCGTGTAGAAGCCGTTGAACGGCGGAGCCGGCTGGGGGGGTGCTTCGGGGTCCAGTGTCGCCCTCACCCGGATGAGGGGGAAGCCATAGCGGACCACGTCGGAGGAGTACCGGTTGGTGCCCTCGTCGCGGTCGTAACGGTCGGCGTCGGGATAGGTGGCGGTGATGTCGATCGTGGCCAGCTTCTTCGGCCAGCCCAGGGCCTCCCGGGCCTTGTAGGTCGCCCAATCCCGGTCGACCCACATGAAGAGGTTGTAGTGCCTGGGTGGCTCCTCCGGTGGGGCAGCGAGGACGGTGACACACACCTCGTGGTATTGGCTGTATGCGGGGTCGAGCGGTGGGCCATGCTCGGGGCGTCGCTTCAGCTCGTAGACCTTGATGAAGGCTTCATGAGGATCGACAGGGGCGAGGGGTGGCGGGACCCAGCGGCCCACGTCCTCCGGTGTGCGGAAGGTGATGTACAGGACGCGCCCGGTGTACCGGTCGGCGGTCATGGTGTAGGACAGCCTCTTGGAGACGCCCAGGGGTTGACCTGCTCCGATCATGGGGTTGTCTCGGTGTCCGCCTCGATCAGCGCCGTCATCCCCGCCCCCATGGCCCGGGTCGCCATCACCGCGGCGGTCATCTCGATGGCCTGAATGACCTCAGTGCGGTCGGCTCCGTACTCCATCGCCTTTCGACAGTGGTTGGCGACGACCGCCTGAGCCGAGCCGGCCGCCACACAGATACATGCCAGGATGAGCTCCCGGTATCTGGGCTCGAGCGCTTGGTTGTCGTAGATCGTGGAGGTGAGGAACCGGTTGTAACCGTCCAGGCCCTCGGCGTGGTGCTCCGCCAGATACTCATGCATGGGTAGGACACGGCGTCCCGCCGCTCGGATCTGGTCGAGAATCTGGTTGCCATCGGTCATCGCATTCCTCCTATTGCTGGGTGGTTCCTCTGCCCCAAATCTGGATGAAGCCGTCACCGAGGGCGTTGGCGGTGAGCACCGCCAGGATCACGGCGCCCGCCGGGGCGTACATCAGCCAGGGCGCGGTGAAGACATGGACCCGGGAGGCAGAGAGCATATTGCCCCACGACGGTTCGCCCAGGGGCGCCCCCAGGCCGAGGAAAGAGAGGGCGGCCTCGGCGACCAGGAGGTCGGCGAACACGAACGCGGCCATGACCACGATGGTGTGGCGGAGGCCCCGGAGCACATAGGTGGCAATGATCCTCCACCGGGGAATGGCCATCAGCCGGGCGGCGAGGACGTACTCACGGTCCTTGATCTGTCGGGTCTCGGCGTAGATGACCCTGGCGAATGCCACCCAGGAGATGAACCCCAGGATCAATGCCAGAGACCAGAAGCTGTGACCTGTGATGGTGATCACAGCCACCGCAAGCACCAGGGTGGGGAAAGAGATGGCAACGTCCATGAAACGGACCAGACCGGTGCGGATCCAGCCCTCGTGCCATCCCGCGGCCACTCCGACCAGAGTTCCCACGGTGGCCGCGATCGTCGTCGAGACCAGTGCCACCGGGATCGACCAGCGAAACCCCGCCGCTACCCGCGAGAAGACATCGCGCCCCAGCTGGTCGGTGCCCAGGGTGTGCCCCGCGGTTAGCGGCGGAACCATGCGGTTGCCCAG
This sequence comes from uncultured Acidimicrobiaceae bacterium, assembly GCA_964454615.1. Classification (GTDB taxonomy): domain Bacteria; phylum Actinomycetota; class Acidimicrobiia; order Spongiisociales; family ZC4RG35; genus ZC4RG35. The sequence goes on from CAYVTP010000009.1 coordinate 12,219, forward strand.
GTTCTGGGCTCCGGGAGCGAAGCCGGCGATGTTGGTCCCGAAGAAGGTGAGGATGAGGACGATCACCGACCCGATCACACCCACCCAAAGCAGCCCGGGAATGCGGCGGTAGCCCACTCGAAGAAGACGCCTGCTCAGACCGGCTTCGGTGAGTTCCTGGACTCTCATGCCCGGCTCCTCCGCAATCTCGGGTCGAGCAAGGGAAAGGTGAGGTCGGTCAGCGTGTTCACCGCGAAAACCAGAACGGCCACGACGGCGATGGAAGCCTGAACCACGGGGAAGTCGAGGCCCCGCACCGACTCGATGAGCAGACGACCCATCCCCGGCCAGGCAAAGATGGCCTCGGTGATCAGCGAGCCGGACAGCAGGAAGCCGAACTGGACGCTGACCAGGGCCACGGTGCCGACGACGGCGTTGGGCAGGACGTGTCGCCACAATACGGTCCGAGGGGTCGCCCCGGCGGCCCGTGCCGTCCTCACGTAGTTCTGCCGCATTGCCTGGTCGACATTGGCCGCGGTGAGTCTGATCACACGGGGCAACATGAACGAAGCGAGGGTGAGGGCGGGGAGCAGGACGCTGATCGGGCTCTCGAAGCCGATGCTGGGAAGCAGCCGCCACCTCACCGCGGTCAGCTCGATGAGCACCAAGCCCACCACGAACCCGGGGATCCCCTGGCTGATCAGCACCGTGACCAGCACCGCACGGCGGTCGGCCCGCTCCGGCTTGTAGCCCAGCCACGTCCCCAGGCTGAGAGCGACGACCAGGTTTATCCCGATCGCCGTCACCGCGAGGATCATCGTCGCCGGGAGCCGGTCGATGACCATGGTCAGGGCGTCCTGGTACGACCTGAGCGAGGTGCCGAAGTCGAGCTGGACCGCCTGGCCGATGAACAGGAAATACTGCACGATCAGTGGTCGATCGAGCCCGTAGAACTGACGGACTCGAGCGATGTCCGCCGGGGAAGCCAGATCTCCGACCAGGATCAGCGCCGGATCGCCGGTGAGCCTGAGGAGGAAGAACAGCAGGGTGGTGATGCCCCATATCAGAGCGATCAGTTGGAGAAACCGACTCGCCAGCTTGCGGAGGGCGTAGCCTGCAAAGCCCGCACGACCCCCGGGCCCTGTCCCGGCTCCGGTGGGAGCCGGGACAGAGGCATCATCGAGGGTCGAAGCCACACCGGGCCGGTCAGCCACCCACCGTCACCTGCTCCATCCTGATGTTGAAGTTGTTGACGGCGAACCCGGAGATGCTGGCGTCATAGGCCCACAGCTCAGGGGTGGCGATGAGCCACAGTGCCGACGGGTTCTCTCGGGTCATGTCGAGCAGCTCGGCTAGCTGGCGGTCTCTCTCCTCGAGATCGAGGTTGGCGGAGACCGCGTTGACCAGTTCCTCGGCTTCCTCGTCGCAGAAGAACTCGTTGGTCCATCCACACGAGAAGAAGGCGAAGGGTCGAATGGCGTCCATCAGCGGCGCCGCGTTCCACGACAGGCCAAATGCTTGACCTTCCCAGTCGGCTCCATCGGTGCCGTTGAACTTGGGCAGCCAAGCGCCGGCGAAGTCGATCTGACGCAGCTCGACGTTGACACCGACCTCGGCGAGATAGCCTGCCATGGCCTCGTAGATGTCAGCATCGGCCGGGAACGAGCCCACGGTGATCTCGGCGACGATATCGAACCCGTCCGGGTAACCCGCCTCGGCGAGCAATTCTTGAGCACGCTCCGGATCGTAGGGATACGGCTGTCGGCCGGGGTCATGGCCGTTGACACCTTCGACGGGCCACACCGCAGGTACGGTGGTCCCGGCGAGGAGGGTGTCGGCGATCGCCTCACGGTCAACGGCGTAGTTGAGCGCCTGGCGAACCTGCTGGCTCTCCATCGGTCCGCCTCGGTTGCCGATGAAGGCGAGCGACATCGCCGAGCCGCGCTGCCCGATGAAGATCCCGAACCCCTCGTTCTCCAGGGTGGGGATCTGATCGGGGATCACCGAATGGGCGATGTCGATCTGACCCGACTGCAGGGCCTGGAGTCGAGCCGCAGGCTCGTTCAGGTGGAGGAAGCGCAGGGTCGACACCTGAGGCTCCCCTCTCCATGACCCGCTCCACGCCTCGAGCACTATCTCCTGGTCTGACCAGGAGGTCGCCTGGAACGGCCCGGTGCCCAGTGGGCTGGTGGCGAAGGCCTCAGCCCCCTGGTCGGCGAAAGCCGCCGGGGGAACGATGTAGGCCAGTGCCAGGGCGTTGGGGGTGAGCGGGTTGGGTGTCGAGGTCACCACGCGGACGGTGAATTCGTCCACGGCTTCCACCGACGACACGAATCCGTAGTTGTTGACATTGGATGCGTAGGTCGCCCGGCCTTCCTCGGAGAGGACGGTCTGGAAGGTAGCCACCACCGCCTCGGCGGTGAACGGCTCCCCGTTGGCGAAGGTAACGCCTTCCCTCAGGGTGAACTCCCATGTCGTCGGGTCGACGCTGGTCCATGAGGTGGCCAATGCCGGTTCGATGGTCCCATCGGGCCCCACGTAAGTGAGCGCGTCGTACACCTGAGCCCATACGTACTGTCCTGGTGAGCCGGCGCCTGTCCACGGAACCCCCGACGGCGGGAAGAGGCCCATTCCAATTGTGACAGTGGCCGGCTCGGGAGCCGTAGTCGTGGTGGTTGCTTGGGTCGGCGACGTTGTTGGACCAAGTGTGGTGGTGGTGGTGGTGACCGTCTGATCAGCACATGCCCCGGCCACCATGGCCAACACGAACAGCAGGGGTAGAAGTCTCTTGTCTCGTCCTCGCATCACATCCTCCAGGGTCGGGCTCAGGGCCCAGGATCGGCGGTCCCCGAGATGGCCCACCAAGTCCCGTCGATGCTAGGCTCCGTGGCTGTTCCGCAATGCGGAACGGCGTTACACACGACTATAGCGAGTCTCATGGGACGAAGTAGGGGAAGCAGCCACCAGCGCCAGCCGAGGAGGAGAGCCTGTTAGATGCTCGCCCGGAACCTGCTCCTCGTCCTCCACATCCTGTTGCTGGTGTCGTGGCTCGGGGTCGACGTCGGGGTGTTCTACTCGAGCTTCGTCATGCGACGGGTCGGCCTTGCCACCGAATCCCGGCTCGCCGTTCGCAAGATCATGACGACCCTCGACCTGGCTCCTCGAGTGAGTCTCATCCTGATGATCCCTGTAGCCCTCGGTCTGACCTATGTGACCGGGTTCGGCTTCACCGAGGTCGACCAGCGTGTCGCGGTCCCCGTCCTTTGGGCGATAGCGTTGTCGGCCATTGTCTGGGCGGCGGTGAGCGTCAGGGCTTTCTTCAGTCGCACCGCCGACCCAGGAGCACGATGGCTGCGCAGCTTCAACCGGATCGACGTCGCCGCCCGGGCCACCGCCGCGGCGGCCTTCATCTACGTCGGAATCACCTCCATCCAGGGGCTGGGGCCGTTCACTCCCCTGTGGCTCGGGTTGAAGTCCTTGGTCTTCGGTTTGGTGATCGCCGCCGGTCTGTGGATCAGGGTGGCGGCGGGGAAATACCGCCCCGCCCTGGCGGAGCTCCTGGAGCAAGGGGAGAGCGCCGAGCGGCTGGCCGAGGTGAACCGGAGGATCCGTGGGGTCTACCCGGCGGTCCTCACCGTGTGGACGGGAGTGATTCTCATGTTGGTCATAGCTGTTTTCCGGCCGTGAGCGCCGAGACCCGGTTTCTCGACATCATGGCGGGGGCGGTGGCGCTGATCACCGTGCCTCGCGATGAGGGTGCCCCGGTGACCAGCACGGTCACCACTGTGGCGTCGTACTCGTTGGATCCACCCTCGGTGTTGGTGGGGACCCCGAGACACCTTCCGGTCGAGGAGCGCTTCGGAGTCTCCGCACTGACTACCGACCAGGAGCACCTGGCGGCGGTCGGTTGGGGGGTAACCACCGATCTCGACACCGATGCCTGGTTGGACGGTCTCCCGGTCGCCACCGGCTCACTGATCAACTTGGCCTGTCGGGTGTCGTTTCGCCACGCGACCGGTGACCACGTCCTCCTGGTTGGTGATGTGACCGCCATCGAGTTCGGATCGGGGTCCCCTCTGATCGGACCCGGTGGTCCGTTCGGCATCGGGGCTGGGTCCGAGACGTGAGCCGGGTGGGAAGTGGAGGTCGACTGGGGCCGAAGCCGGGCACCACCGAGGGTGTGGCGGTCTTCCGGGACGCCATGGCGATGCTGCTCTCGGCGGTCTACGTGGTGACCACGTGGGACGAGATCGGGCGTCCTCGCGGCTTCACCGCCACCTCGGTCGTACCCCTGACGCGCCAGCCGCCACGGGTAGTGGTTGCCATCGACCACGCCGCAGCCAGTCACGATGCCCTCACCAGCGGCGACCAGGTCGGTCTGGCGGTCCTCGCCGGTGACCAGCATTCCGTGGCCGCGCTGTTCGCCTCGAAGCGTCCCGACAAGTTCGAACGGGTGCCATGGAGCGGCGACCGGGGTGTCCCCATCCTCGAGGGCTCAGCGGCCGATGCCGTGTGCCGTGTCGAGACTGCAATCGCCCATGGCGACCACACCATCCTCATTGGCGTTGTCGAAGATGCTCGCGTGGGAACATCCGACGTCCTCGTCGTCTACGACCGCGCCTTCCTCCCGACATCGGATCCCAGCGTGATGCCCCCCCCTCGATCAACTGGAGCAACATGACATGAGCACCGATGAGATGCTGGCCGGAGTGGACGCCCTGATTCCCAAGGTGCGGCAGCTGGCCCCGGAGACGGCGGAGACGGGGCGGATACCCGACGACGTCATCTCCGCCCTAAAGGAGCTGGGCTACTTCCGGATCTTCCGCCCGGTCCGCCTTCACGGGATCGCCGCGCCCTGGGGGACGCAGATCGAGGCGGCGCGACGCCTGGCGCGAGTGTGTGGGTCGACAGGTTGGATCGCCGCGGTGATACCCACCCACAACATCCTGGCGGCAAGGTTCCCCAAGGCAGCCCAGGATGAGGTCTGGGCCAGCGAAGACGACGTGATCATCGCCACCGGGTCTGCCCGTCTCGAGGGGTCGGCAAAGGCAGTCGAAGACGGGTACGTGGTCGAAGGTGCCTGGCGATTCGCCAGTGGCGTCGACCACGCCGCCTGGACCATCGTGCCTGTTCCGCTCGATGGTGCCCAAACGAAGGACCGCAGCAATCTCAAACAGGTACTGATCCGCCGTAGGGATTTCGACATCGTCGACGACTGGAATGTCATCGGTCTCGAGGGCACCGGGAGCAAACGAGTGGTCGTCCCCAAGCCGATCCTCGTCCCCGAGCATCGCATAGTGGGCTTTCACGCCCTGCATGCGGCGGATCCTCCGGGCGCCGACGCCGACGGCGACCCCATCTTCCGAATCGACTTCCAGCCGTACTTCGGGACGATCCTCCTTGGACCGGTGATAGGCGCCGCCGAAGGGGCCGTCGCCGATTACCTATCGGTCACCCGCGAGCGGGTCGGCGCCATCTTTGGCAATCGCATCGCCGAGGCGGCGCCCGTGCAGCTCCGGCTCGCCGAGTCGGCGGCGGAGGTAGACGCCGCGGCTCTGGTGGTGGAACGCCTGGTCTCACAGCATCGGGAATGCGCCGAGGACGGCAAGGGCCTGTCCACCGACCAGAGAATCAGAAGCATGCGGGACCGGGCTTGGGTAACCCTCCGCTGTGTCGACGCGGTGCATCGGCTGGTTCGTCAGATGGGGGCTGGCGGCCTGTCGGTGTACAACCCGGTGCAACGCCACTTCCGGGACATCACGGCGATGGCGGCCCAGATCGGTCTGAACTGGGACCGCAACGGAGGAGCGTACGGAGCATGGGCCCTGGGCATGCCCACCGGTGATCCCACCATCGACAACCCCATTCCCTGAGAGTGACCAGGCCTCCCTCACCTGTCGACCTGGTCCTGGAGGACGCCGCGGTGCTCACCTTGGGTTCCGAACCCCGCTGGATCGATCCGGGGCGGATAGTCATCGACTCGGGGATCATCACCTCGGTCGGGCCGGCCACGGGCCCTCCCCCACCTGCCACCCAAGTACGGCACCTGTCGGGCAAGGTGGTCCTCCCCGGGTTCATCAACACACACGCCCATCTCGTCGGGGCGCTTATCCGGGGTTTGGGTGGTGATCGCTTCCTCGATTCCGCCCGGTCGACGGGGAGGGTGATGGCGGCGGCGATTCGAGAGTCACTCGACGAGGAGGCCGCCTATGCGGCCGCTCGTCTCGCCATCACCGAGCTCCTGCTCTCCGGGGTCACCACCACCACCGACAGCCAGACGGCGAGTCGGGGACTGGAGGAAGCCGCCGACGGCACGCTCCGGGCCCTCACCGAGTCGGGGATGCGGGCCCGATGGTCCCGAGCCTCGGTCGAGTTCAGCGACCTGATCCCCGAACATCGCCGCGATCACGCCCAGTTGGCCATCGAAGAACTGACCCGCCTACGGGAGAAGTGGAACGGGCCCTTGGTCGAGGTCGGCGCCGAGGCCCTGTCCCTCCACAGGGTGGGCGAGCCTCTTGTGCGATCCCTACACGAGTGGGCATCAACCGTGGGCGCCCCCTTCACCATGCACATTGCCTACTCCGAGAGGGCAGCGCTCTATCCGATCGGGACCTACGGTCGCCCCCTACTCCTCCTCCTCGCCGACTGGGGAGTGCTCGACCGTCGTTTCTTGGGTTACCACCCGGTGTGGCTCGACGAAGACGAAGTGCGGGCGTTGGCAGAAGCCGATGCCGGAGTGTCGGTCTGCTCGGCGGCGAACATGCTCATCGGCATGCGACCCGCCCCCCTTGCCCAGCTGCTCGCCGAGGGAGTTCGTGTCGGGTTGGGGACCGACCAACCCAACGACGGCCACGACTTCTTTGCCACCATGAAGACCACTCTCCTGCAACAGCGGTCGGGGACCGAGAACGCCGACTTCGGGAACCCGATGGCCATGATGCAACTGGCCACCAACGGAGGGGCCCGAGCTATTCACATGGAGCGTCAGGTGGGATCGATCGAAGTGGGCATGACCGGCGACCTAACGGTGCTCGATGGGAAACATTCGACACTCAACCCGAGCGTGGGTGTGATCTCCAACATCGTCCTCGCCGCCGGCCCCCCCGTGGTCGAGTCGGTCTTCGTCGACGGCCGGCTGGTGGTCGACCAGGGCCGTGTGCTCGCCTGGGATGCCGGCGAGGTGGTCACCGCTGCCAACCGGGTAGTGGAGAAGGCTCTGGGCAGGGCTCAAATCGACAGGTCGACTGCAGCGGCCTGGCTGCTTGACGACACCGACTGAAGTGGAGGGCGAATGTACGACTTGGTGATCACCGGGGCACGTCTGGTGCGACCGGGGCAAAGCGAAAGCGTCGTTTCCGACATCGGAGTAGCCGGAGGACGAATCATCGCCGTCGGCGATGATCTCGACAGGGGCGGCGCCAACATCTTCGACGCCACCGGTCTATTGGCCTTCCCCGGTGCGGTCGACGCCCACTGCCACTGGGGCATATACAACCCACTGGAGGCCGACGCGATAACCGAGAGCCGGGCGGCAACTCAAGGCGGGGTCACTACCGCCATCACCTACTTCCGCACCGGTCAGTACTACCTCAACAAAGGGGGGAGTTACCAGGACTTCTTTCCCGAGGTGCTCGAGCGAGCCAGGGGCCGCTCCCACATCGACTACGCCTTTCACCTGGCCCCCATCGAACGTCGGCACATCGAGGAGATCCCCATTCTCATCGAGCGGTTCGGGGTCCCTTCTTTCAAAATCTTCATGTTCTACGGAGGTCACGGGCTACACGGGAGATCCGACGACCAGGCGGCGTTCTTGATGACACCACCGGGGGAGCGCTACGACTTGGCCCACTTCGAGTTCGTCATGAGGGGTGCCCAGAAGGCTCGGGAGGCCTTCCCCGAAAGCGCCGACCGGATCTCGGTGAGCCTGCACTGCGAGACCGCCGAAACGATGACCGCCTACACAGAGATGGTGGAAGCAGACGCCGGCCTCCAGGGGCTGGCGGCGTATTCGGAGTCGAGACCACCCCATTCGGAGGGTCTGGCAATCATGACCGCGGCATACCTGGCCCACGAGACCGGACTGACCAACATAAACCTCCTCCACCTGTCCTCGGCCAAGGCCGTGGAGGCGGCCCGCGTCGCCCGGCTCGCCTTCCCCGATGTCGACATCCGCACCGAAGTCACGATCGGACATCTCCTGGTCGACGTCGAATCCTCCGCTGGTCTGTACGGCAAGGTGAACCCACCGATACGTCCCCGATCCGATGTGGAGGCGCTCTGGGGTGCTGTGGCCGACGGCACCATCGACTGGGTGGTATCCGATCACGCCTGCTGCCCGGAGGACGAGAAACTGGGTGACGATCCCGACGACCTGTGGTCGGCCAAGTCCGGATTCGGGGGCAGTGATTACCTCCTGGCCGGCCTGTTCAGCGAGGCGACCCGTCGCGGCGTCGCACCGTCCAGGGTGGCCGAACTCGTGGGACGGAATCCTTCTCGACGCTACGGGTTGGAGGGAAAGGGCGACATCGCTCCAGGATTCGACGCCGACATCGCTCTGCTCGACCCCGAGGCGCGATGGACGGTGACCGCGGCCACCTCGGAGTCGAGTCAGGGCTACACCCCTTTCGAGGGGCTCGAGCTCACGGGACGAGTCGAGCATGCCTTCCTCAGGGGGCATCAGGTCCTAGCCGACCGCCAGGTCGTCGGCGACCCCGTAGGCGTCTACGTCAACAGGTCGCAGCGTCGTCAAGGGAGCTGAGGATCCCAGCCGAACTGACGGGAGAGTCGACGCGCCGCCTCGAGCAGAATCGGCGTTATCTCATCGATCTCGCTGCGAAATCGCTCGACCGGCCCGCAGATGCTGATCACCGCCACCGGGTTCCCGGAATGGTCCATGATCGGTGCCGCCGCCGATCCCGCGCCCTCCTGGCGCTCGCCAAACGAGATGGCGTATCCCGCCTCCTTGATCCCCTTCAGCTCGGTCCGCAGTGCCTTGGGGTCGGTGATGGTGCGCCCGGTGAGGGCGTCCAGCGGTCGCGCCAGATATGCCTCGATCTCGCTCTCAGGAAGGGATGCCAGAAAGGCCTTGGACGAAGCTCCGGCATGGAGGGGGTAGGACCGTCCCAGCTGGACGGTCATCTTCACCTCGCGGAGAGGTGTCACCTGGTCGATGTAAATCCGATGATCGCCATGCCTTATCGACAGCGTCGACGTCTCGTTGGTCTTGTCGCTCATCTCGCGCAGTAGTGGGCGAGCTCGGTCCCTGACATCGAGACGTTGCAGGTAGGTGAGCCCCAGGGCCAGCGCCGACGGACCGAGGGAGTACCTCCTTGTCTCGGTATCGACTTCGACGAACTCCTTGACCCGTAACGAGGCCAGGATGCGGTGCACCACTGCCTTCGACAGGCCCAGCATCTCGGCGAGCTCGGTGACGCCGAGAGTGTCACCATCGGCAACGGTGAAGGCCTGGAGAACGTCGGTGGCCCTTACGATGGTGGCGATAGTCTGACTCTTCGTCTGGTCGGGCTCGCTAGTCATCGGACCCAACGACTGTAATGCCCGGAGCCTCACCCGAGCCCTCGACCTCCCCGTCGAGATCGACGCCCACAACGCTTCTAGCCCAACGCACCATTGCCTCGTCGACCATCCGCCCCTCGTCGTCGACAAACACCCCTAACCCGGAGGCGGCGGCCGCCTGACCCAATGTGATGATTCGTCGGGCCCGATCCACTTCCCGTGGAGTCGGGCCGAAGACCTGGTGACAGATCTCGACCTGCGCCGGATGGATCAGCGACCGGGCTCCGAAGCCGAGACGTCGGAGAGCGATGGTGGACAACCTGAAGGAGTCGAGATCGGTGAAGTTGGTCGATGCCGCCGCGATCGGCGGAACGAGGCGAGCTGCGGCTGCGGTCACCACCACCTGCAACCGAATCGACGCCAACTCGCTGTCGGTGGCATCGAAAGCCAACCCCAGATCGGTGATCAGGTCGGTCTCCCCCATCCCCAGCCGCACCACACCAGGGGCGTTGGCCAGAGCTTCGACCGCGGCCAGACCACGGGCCGACTCGATGAGAGGGACGATGGCTACCTCCTCGGGCAGGTGCCGCCGTAGACGTCGCACCTGCTCTTCGGATTCGGCCTTGGGCAAGCTGACCCCATCCACTTGGTCGGCAGCGAATCTGACCAGCTCGAGATCGTCGGCGAGCAGATCCTCCGACGCATTGAGGCGCACCCATCTCAGTGGCCGGTCAACCCTCTCCTGGTTGGCCAGCCAGTCGGCCACATTGTCTCTCGCCTGACGTTTCCGATCGGCAGGCACCCCGTCCTCGAGATCGGCCACCACGACATCTGCTCCAAGACTCATCGCCTTGGCGAGCATCTCGGCGCGATCAGAGGGAACGTACAGATAGGAGCGCGGGATCATCGTCGGCGTGTCGGCTCGGGCTCACTCCGGTAAGGAGCAAACGTTATACTGAGCGGAACGTGATTCCATCAAGCGGAACATAGCGGAGTCCCGGTGCTTGGTCCACTGACAGGGCTGCGTGTCGTCGACGCCGCCACACTCATCGCGGGTCCGATGGCCGCCACCATCCTCGGAGATTTCGGTGCCGAAGTGATCAAGGTCGAGCACCCCCGAGGCGACCCCGTCCGGTACCACGGACATGCCAAGGAAGGCCTCAACCTGTGGTGGAAGATGATCGGTCGCAACAAGCGGACTGTATCGCTTGACCTCTCCCACCCCGAGGGCCAGCAGGTCATGGAACTGCTGGTTGCCCGGTCGGATGTCCTCATCGAGAACTTCCGTCCCGGCACTCTGGAACGATGGGGTCTCGGGCCCGATCGGCTCCTCGAGGTCAACCCCGGTCTGGTGATTGCCCGAGTCACCGGCTTCGGGCAATTCGGGCCGTATGCCCGCCGACCCGGCTTTGGAACCCTCGCCGAGAGCATGAGCGGTTTCGCCGCCATCACCGGCGAGCCGGAGGGGCCCCCGACACTTCCCCCTTTCGGTCTCGCCGACGGCATCGCCGCCCTCGCCATCGCCAACGCCATTCAAATGTGCCTCCGGCACCGTGACCTCAACGACGGCCGGGGACAGGTGATCGATCTCGCCATCATCGAACCCATACTCACCGTGCTCGGCCCTCAACCGATCTGGTTCGACCAGCTCGGCGTGGTTCAGGAGCGAACCGGCAACCGGTCGGTCAACAACGCACCGCGCAACACCTACCGCACCAGCGACGGCCGCTGGGTGGCGGTGTCCACGAGCGCCCAGGCGGTCGCCGAGCGAGTCATCCGTCTTGTCGGACGTCCCGAACTGGTCGAGGAACCGTGGTTCGCCACCGGGCTGGGACGAGCCGCCCACGCCGACGTGCTCGACGATTACGTGGGTGGTTGGATTTCGGAGAGGACGCTCGAAGAGGTGATGAAGGGCTTCGAGGAGGTCGAGGCTGCTGTCGCCCCGATCTACGACATCACCGACATCTTCGAAGACCCCCAGTATCGGGCGCTCGACACCATCACCACCGTCGAGGACCCCGACTTCGGGGCAGTCCGGATGCAGAATGTCCTATTCAGGCTGTCCGACACCCCGGGGGCGATTCGGTGGCCCGGGAGAGCGATCGGGGCCGATACCCGGGAGGTGCTCGGAGAATTGGGCCTGAGCGAGGACGAGCTCGACCAACTGGAGAAGAAGGGCGTCACGTGAGCCCGATCTGGGAGCATCTCACCCGGGCGAGAGCAATCGACCTGGCACATCCCTGGCACCAAGGCATGCCGGTTTCCCCGAACCACCCTCCCTATCAGATGGCCCTGGTCCGCCGGCACGGCGACATGGTCAGAGCCGATGGCGGATCGGCGGCGAGCGAAGTCCTGATAATGGGCGGCCACGTCGGCACGCACATCGATGCCCTATGCCACGTCAGTCATGACGGGTACCTCCATGGAGATATCGAAGCCGTTACGGCTCAATCCGGACAGGGGTTCTCCAACCTGGGCATAGAGACAGCAGGAGCCTTCTTCTGTCGTGGCGTCCTGCTCGACATTCCACGGGTCCTCGGAGTGGAGGTGCTCGATCCCGGTTACGAGATAACGGCCCACGACCTCGATCGTGCATCGGATCACGCCGGCGTCGATGTGCGCCCCGGGGACGCAGTGATGATCCGATCGGGCTGGTCCCGCCACTGGTGGCAGCCGGAGGTCTTTGCTGGGCAGGCCGGTGGAGCGCCAGGGCCGGGAGAGGAAGGAGCCCGCTGGCTCGCCGAGAGGGAGGTCTCGATCACCGGCGCCGAGACCCTGGCCTACGAAGTGATCTCGCCCGGCGCCGGGCACGCCCTCCTCCCGGTCCACCGCCTCCTGATCGTCGAGCACGGGATCCACATCATCGAGGTCATGCGTCTGGACGACCTCGCCGCCCAGGGTGTGTCCCAGTTCGGGTTCGTCGCCATCCCGCTCGGCTTGAAAGGCGCCACCGGCTCACCGACCAGACCCTATGCCCTCATCGATGGGTGACGGACTTGCGGGACGGCTGGGCCGCTTCGCCGAGAGAGTGGTCTCGGGGCCTCTCGAACCGAGCGTCCGAAGCCTTGTCACCAGCTCCATCGTCGATCTGATCGGTGTTGCCATCGCCGGACACGACGAGTCCCCGGTCCTCGCCACGCGGGGCGTCGCTCAAAAGTGTCAGACGGCCGGCAGCGGGGCCACCACATGGGTGTCCGGCGAACTCCTCCCACCGGCTTCCGCCGCGATGGTCAATGGGACCATGGCCCACGCCCTCGACTTCGACGATACCCATCTCCCCTCGGTTCTCCACCCGTCGGCGCCGGTGGTGCCGGCGGTGCTGGCCGCAGCCGAGGAATCGTCTGCATCAGGCTCCCGAACCGTGGCCGCGGTGGCGGCCGGCCTCGAGATCACCTGCCGGCTAGGTATGGCGGGATATGACTCCCGATTGGGCAACTCGATCTTCTTCGAGCATGGTGTCCATGCCACTTCGGTTTGCGGCGCCCTTGGGGCGGCCGCGGGAGCGGCCGTAGCCATGGGTGCCGACGGCGACACCGCAGCGCATGCAGTCGCCATCGCCGCATCCCTAGGGTCCGGAATCCTCGAGTCGAATCGGGTGGGCGGCAACGTCAAACCCTTCCACTGCGGCTGGGCAGCCCATGCGGGTGTCATCGCGGCCGAGCTGGCCACGGCGGGGATGACCGGCCCGTACAGTGCGCTCGAGGGCAGGTTCGGACTGTTCGCCGCCTTCACTCAAGGCTGGTTCGATGAGGATGCCCTCATCGGAGGTCTGGGTGAGCGATGGGAAGTGTCCCGACTCTTCACCAAGCCATACCCCACCAACCATTTCACCCATGCTGGGATAGACGCCGCACTGGCCCTGCGAGACCAGATCGACCTGAGCTCGATAGACGACATCGAGTTGGGCGTGGCCGCACCCACGTTGCGAACCATCGCCGAGCCCGTCGACGAGAAGGCCCGGCCACGGAGTGGCCATCACGGCAAGTTCAGTGGGCCGTTCACCGTCGCCACCGCCCTCGCGGCAGAGAGTGGGCTCGGCGTATCTCTCAGCGACTTCACCGACGACTCGGTCAAAGATCCTCTGCGGCTCCGCCTGGCGTCGCTGGTGAGGTGTGTGGCGGATGAGCAGGCCTCATCGGCGTTTCCAAACCAGTTCCCCGGCGTGTTGCGAATTCGACTGGATGACGGGCGCATTTTCGAGCACCGCGTGGACCACACCCGCGGCGGACCGCAACGACCCCTCTCCCCAGACGAACTGGATACCAAGTTCAGGCTCAATGTCGAGCCTGTGCTCGGCGCAAAGGGTGCCACTCGACTGATGGCGGGGCTACAGGGCATCGGCGGCGCCCAGGATGTCGCAGATGTGATCCGAGCCACGACAATCGTCGTCTGACTCTCGTCGCCCAAAGCTTTTGTCCCCCTGAGCGTTCGCGAAGGGGGAAGGGAGGGACCCGACTTTGTCGCCCAGCCGAAGGTTGGGGGACAAAGGCCGGTAGCAAGACAAACGACCGCGTCAGACACCAGCAGGGCGATCGCGGAAGTACACCCACTCCGGGTGGATTGGGGGCAGGTCGGCGCCCTTCGGGTCGGGAGGGACCCGAGGCTCGCCGTCGTCGGCACCCCAGCGGCGTCCGTACTGGTCGGGGAGGCTCCCCCACCCCCAGATCGGGACCGGGAACTCGGGAGTCGACCCGAAACGCGGTCGACCCGATCCGGCCCAACGGTGCATAGATGGGCCCAGACCGAACATGTCAGGTCGGTACCGGCGACGCGGATCGGGCGGACGGCGGGATCGGTGCCGGCCCCCCTCATGCTGGAGATCGACGAGGCTCTTCGCTCCACCTGGCGCTCTAGAGGTACCCGTTCTCTTTCGTTCACCACTCCAACCGATCCCGTTTCTAGGTCGCGGGCCTGGGAAGGAGTGGCCACGGCCCACCCGTGGGCCTGTGCCGCGGTTGCCATCCGGGGTCGCAGGTGACGACGTCACTGAGCGTTGACCCGAACAGAGCCGCCGTCGCCAGGTAGATGGCGTCGAGGCTGAGCAGGAAGCCGAGGCTTATCGATCCGTCAAGTCCCGCGTCTAACAGGTCGAGGAGGATCCGGGTCGTGGCCCGGCGAGTCATCCTGGTTCGTAGAGGCCCCGTGGGGGTATCCAAGGTCGTGATGGCACTGTCCCGGACATCTCTGCTCAGGCGCGCTCTGCTGCGCGGCCCCAGTCGCGCTCCTGTCCGGCGGCCCGTGCGCTGGTACGCGTTTTGGCGGGAGAGGATGACCCCGGACTTCTTTGCGGCCGACAAACAGCTGTTCCACCGGGTCGCCGGCAGTCACTCGCCGATGGCCGATCGCCTGCTTCCTCGTCTCAGCAGGGCGGCCAACCGTTCCGTTCTGTGGGCGGCGATCGCCACGGGACTCGGTCTGACGGGGCACCGGTTCCTGCGTCGCGCCGGGCTACGGGGGATGTTCTCGATCCTGCTGGCATCGACCGTCACCAACATCCCGGCCAAGCTGATCTCCCGGCGGGCCCGTCCCGATCTGGCGATGGTGCCAGTGATAAGGAGGTTGGCTCGGCTTCCATCCTCGTCATCGTTCCCGTCCGGACACTCGGCTTCGGCCTTCGCGTTCGCCACGGGGGCCGTCATCGAGCGACCCGCGTTGGCGCCGATCCTGTTCCCGTTGGCGGCGGCCGTGGCCTACTCCCGGGTGTACACCGGCGTGCACTACCCCTCCGACGTGATCGCCGGCGCCGCCCTGGGTGCGGGACTGGCCCTGTCCACCCGCAGGTGGTGGCCGGTGGCTCCCGACGAGCCCGCCGAAGCCGGCGAACACGCGACCCGGCTCGAGGACCGACCGGGCAGCTCCGGGCAGGGACTCGTGGTGATAGTCAATTCCAGCGCTGGAGGACCCCTGGAGGTAGCGCCGGCCGAGGCGATCGCGGACGCTTTGCCAGAGGCCGAAATTGTCGAGGTGGGCGAGGCCGAGGACCTGGGCGAGATACTCGAGAAGGCGGCTGCCGGATCCGCAGTGCTCGGAATCGCGGGAGGGGATGGTTCGGTCAACGCGGCGGCGGCCGTGGCGCATCGCAATGGGGAGCCTCTGGTCGTATTCCCCGCCGGGACGCTGAACCACTTCGCACGAGATCTCGGTCTGCGGGACATCGACGACACGGTCCGCGCCGTGCAGCAGGGACACACCGTGGCCGTGGATATGGCCATGATCGACGGCCGGGGTTTCGTCAACACCGCCTCGTTCGGCTCGTACGTAGAACTGGTGGACGCACGTGAACGACTCGAGCCATCGATCGGGAAGTGGCCCGCGGTGTTGCTGGCCTCGATCAGGGTGATGTGGCATGGCCGGCCGGTCAGCGTCGAGATCGACGGGCGGCAGACCGAGGTGTGGATGGGGTTCATCGGCAACTGCGTCTACCACCCGAGAGGTCTAACGCCCAGTTGGAGGGGGACCCTCGACGACGGTCTCCTCGACATCCGGTTGGTGGACGGTTCCCGGCCGTTCGCCCGAATGCGGCTGGCATGGGCGCTGCTGACCGGAACGCTGGCACGGTCGCCGGTGTACCGGTGCTTCCAGACCTCAGGACCGGTCCGTGTGAGGTCGTTGCAGGGTCCGCTTCGGCTGGCGCGCGACGGGGAGACCTTCGATGCGTCGGCTGAGGAATTCACCATCGAGAAGGCCTCAGACCCGCTGGTCGTGTTCGTACCACGCGAGGACTGAGCTGTGGACCGGCCACCCTTCCTGCGCATGGGACCGATCCAGCGATACGGACTTCGCGCCACCCTGTTCGCCGTAGCGGTACTGCTGGTGGCCGTCCCCTTCTCCCTGCTGCTGACCCAGATCGTCATCGAGGGGCCGGCCACGCGCTGGGATGCCTCGGCCGCTCAGTCGTTGACCGAGGTGGTCCGCAGGGTGCCGCCGGCCCTAGCCCTGATGCACGCGCTCAGCTTCCTCGGCAGTCCTGTGTGGTTCTGGGTGCTGGGCTCTGTCGTGGGGATATACATCTGGCTCCGCACCAGGCGTCGTCGTCCCGTCCTCTTCATAGCGGTGACCGGTTGGCTCGGGGGCCTGATCGGCACCGCGGTGAAGGTTCTCGTCGGACGGCCCAGGCCCGAGCTTGACGAGCCCCTGGCCCAGGCTCTAGGCAAGAGCTTCCCGTCCGGCCATGCCATGACTTCGGTTGTGATGTACGGGGCCTTGTTGCTGGTGGTGCTCCCCCTCGTCGCTGCGGCCTGGAGACCGGTGCTGGTGGCAGCCACCGGTCTGGTGGTCCTGGGCATCGGGGTGTCACGTCTCCTGCTCGGTGTCCACTTCATAACCGATGTCGTCGGGGGCTGGGTGCTGGGGGGCGCCTGGCTGGCCGCGTCCACCGCCGCGTTCAGCATCTGGCGAGTCCAGGAGGGCGACCCACCCGTTCAGCCACCCAAGGGCGCGGAGCCCGAGAT
>CAYVTP010000010.1:0-28331 GCA_964454615.1 uncultured Acidimicrobiaceae bacterium
CATGGCCAAGTGCCGGATCGGGCACTTCGCCGAAGCCCTCGTATTGCAGTCCCTCGGGGTGGATTACATCGACGAGTCGGAAGTCCTCACGCCGGCAGACGAGGAGCACCACGTCGACAAGTGGGCTTTCACCACGCCGTTCGTGTGCGGCGCCCGCAATCTCGGCGAGGCGCTCCGACGAATCGGCGAGGGCGCAGCCATGATCAGGACCAAGGGCGAGGCCGGTACCGGCAACATCGTCGAGGCGGTGCGTCACATGCGCACCGTCACCAACGAGATCAGGGCGTTGACCACCATGGGGGACGAGCAGCTGATGAGTGCGGCGCGGGATCTCGGTGCACCGTACGACCTGGTCAGGGAGGTCGCCTCGACCGGCAAGCTCCCTGTTGTCAACTTCGCCGCCGGAGGTGTCGCCACCCCGGCTGATGCCGCCCTGATGATGGGCCTTGGTGTCGAAGGAGTGTTCGTGGGCTCGGGGATCTTCAAGAGCTCGGACCCGCCGGGGTTCGCACGGGCCATCGTCGAGGCGACCACCTTCTGGAGCGACCCCGACGTGGTCGCCAAGGTCTCCCGAGGCCTGGGGGCAGCCATGCCGGGGCTTCCCATGGAGTCGCTCGACGAGTCCGAGAGGCTGGCGGGCCGGGGCTGGTGACATGACACGGATCGGCGTCCTGGGTCTTCAGGGCGACATCCGGGAGCACCTCCGCATCCTCGAAGAGGTCGGGGTCGATCCGATGGAGGTGAAGACCCCGGATCAGCTCGCCACCGTGGAGGCCATCGTCATACCCGGAGGAGAGTCGACCACCATCGGCAAGATGCTGGTCCGTTTCGAGATGCTCGAGCCCCTCAGGGCCAGGATCGCCGGCGGTATGCCCACCTACGGGACATGTGCCGGGATGATCCTGCTCTCTGGAGCGGTGACCG
Organism: uncultured Acidimicrobiaceae bacterium; assembly: GCA_964454615.1. Lineage (GTDB taxonomy): Bacteria > Actinomycetota > Acidimicrobiia > Spongiisociales > ZC4RG35 > ZC4RG35. The sequence goes on from CAYVTP010000010.1 coordinate 925, forward strand.
AGGGCGATCAGCCGTTGGTCGGCGTGCTCGATGTGGTGGTGAAGAGGAATGCGTTCGGGCGGCAGAACCAGTCGTTCGAGACCGAGCTGGATGTCGACGGGCTCGACACCCCATTCCCTGCGGTGTTCATCAGGGCACCCTGGATCGAGAAGGTCGGGTCCGAAGTGGAGGTCCTCGCCCGAGTCGACGATCATTCGGTCATGGTGCGCCAGGACAACATCCTCGCCACGTCCTTCCACCCCGAGTTGACCGGGGACGGGCGCATCCACCGCATGTTTGTCGACATGATCTGAGGTAGACAATGGCGGGTCACTCCAAATGGGCCAACATCAAGCACCGCAAGGGACGGCAGGATGCGGCGCGCGGCAAGCTCTTCGGGAAGCTGGCCAAGGCCATCGAGATCGCTGCCCGTGAGGGCGGAGGCAACCCTGACTTCAACCCGACCCTGGCCACGGCGGTCTACAAGGCCAAGGCGGCGTCGATGCCCAACGACAACATCGAGCGGGCGATCAAGCGCGGCACCGGCGAGGTCGAGGGGGCGGTCTACGAGGAGATCTGGTACGAGGGCTACGGCCCCGGTGGCGTCGCGGTCTATGTCCAGGTCCTGACCGACAATCGCAATCGGGCCGCTTCGGATGTCAGGTCCACATTCACCCGTCGCAATGGCAACCTCGGTGAGCCGGGGTCGGTCGGCTACCTATTCAGTCAGAAGGGCCTGATCCTGGCGTCTGGCTCAGAAGACGATGTCCTTCTCGCCGCCCTCGAGGCGGGAGCCGAGGACGTACTCGACAACGGTGACGGGACCTTCGAGGTGGTCACCGCTCCTTCGGATCTGGGACCGGTGCGGGACGCCCTTGAAGCCGCTGGTGTGGTCATCGAGTCCGCCGATATAACCCAACGACCCTCGAGTTGGGTGCCGGTGGGGGAGAGCGACGCCAAGAAGCTGCTCGGCCTGATCGACGCCCTCGACGACCTCGACGACGTACAGGCGGTGTTCTCAAACTACGACATCGCCGACGAGATCATGGAGAAGATGTTCTCCGAGGCTTGAGTTCGTCCGCCGGGAAATCTGTCCCAGGCACGTTGTACAAAGAGACTTATGGATTGGTCTCATGCTTTACCGGATGAGATCGACCGGGGTCTCGATCACTTCGCCGGACTACGTTCAGCCAGTGAAGCTGTCCTCTGCGGCCTCATCCAGGCGGCGGACGTGTCCCAGATCTGGATGGGCGACGGTGCCCGCTCTCTGGTCGATTGGGTCTCGGCGAAGCTGAGACTCCGACACGACACGGCCAGGCATCTCGTGCAGGTCTCCCGTCGCCTAGCTGATCTCCCGACTCTCTCCGAGCGCTTCGCCGCCGGCGAGTTGTCCCTCGACCAGGTGGACGCCATCAGCAGGATCGCCAGCCCTGCGACCGAAGCCGGCCTGATCGAGGAGGCGATCGGGCTCTCCAACCATGCACTGGATCGCCTCGCTCGCCGCGCCAGACCACCATCAGCCGGGGACGCGGATAGGAGCCATGACCGTCGCGCACTGTTCCTGCAGTGGAACCTCGACGAGTCGGAGTTGCGTCTGCACGGACAGCTGCCTGCTACCCAAGGAGAGGCCGTTCAGGAGGCCCTCGAGTCGAGGGCGGCCCGGTATGGGCCAAACCCGTCGACTGGAATGTTCGACCTCTACTCGACCAGGCTCGCCGACGCTCTGGTCGAGATGGCCGCCACCAGTGGTGACGACTTCTCCCGGCCATCGCAGGTATCGATACATGTGGACCTCGATGCTCTGACCACCCAGGACGAAGGCATCACCGAGCTATTCAGCGGAGCACTGGTCCCGAACGAAACGGCACGCCGGCTCTGCTGTGACGCAGTCGTTGAAGCCGTGGTCCATAAGGAAGGGGTTGTGGTGGGTGTCGGTCGCAACAGCAGGACGATCCCGGGTTGGTTGCGACGACTGATCTACCACCGGGACGGGAACCGGTGCCGGTTCCCGGGATGCCACCACACCCGGTGGCTGGAGATTCATCATCGTCAGCACTGGGCGTACGGCGGCCGAACCGACGTGGACAACTTGATCCTCATCTGCGGGTACCACCACCGATTCGTCCACGAGCACGGATGGCACATCACCGGACCACCCGACGCGCCTACATTCCGCAAACCCGACTGGCGCCCGTATCCGGGCAGGTGGGAGAGGATGGACCCACGGTTGAAGGAACTGGTGCGACAAACCTAGGGGCGGCCCCTGGCAGGGTCGGCCCCGGCAGCCACCGTTCACCACCACCCACTCCACAACAAATCGGCAGGAAACGCGTCGCGACGCCTTTAAGGCATGCCCGGAGGGCCGACATCGAAAGGCTGGTCGCGGTCCCTTATGATCACTACGCTCCAGAACATATGTTCGTTCTCGGTATCGATCCGGGTCTGTCCACCACCGGGTATGGCCTGGTCGAGGGAATCCATCCTCCGAAGGCGATCGTGGCAGGAGTCATCCGGACCGGCCCCGAACTCGAGACATCGGTCCGTTTGGCGGAGCTGTACGACGGTCTGACCAGGGTCATCGAAGAGGCCAAGCCCGATGTCGTCGCCGTGGAGATGGTATTCACCAATCGCAACCTGCAGACTGCGATCTCGGTGGGGAGGGCATCTGGCGTTGTCCTGCTTGCTGCGGCCAGGGCCGGGCTCCCGGTGTTCGAGTACGTGCCCACTGCGGTGAAATCGGCGGTGACCGGGGACGGATCGGCTAACAAGGTGCAAGTGCAGACCATGGTCGCCCGTCTTCTCAACCTCTCCCAGCCTCCCAAGCCGGCTGACGCCGCCGACGCTCTGGCCATCGCCTTGTGCCATCTCCGCGTCGCCCCTCTGGAAGCGCAGCGGTCATGATCGGTCGGATCAGGGGAGTGCTGGTCTCGACCGGGGGGACCACGGTCTGCGTCGACGTGGGGGGTGTCGGGTACGAGGTCCAACTGACACCTCGCGACCTCGTCTCGCTTCCCGGCGTGGGCGAAGAGATCGTGGTCCACACCCACACGCATGTCAGGGAGGACGAGATCAGCCTCTACGGGTTCGTCTCCGATCGCGACCGCGAGATGTTCCGCGTGCTGATCACCGCCAGTGGTGTCGGACCGAGGGTGGCGATGTCCTTGCTCGGTGCGATGACCTCGACAGAGCTTCTCAGGGCGGTCGTCGGAGAGGACCCAGACGCACTGACCGTCGCCCCGGGAGTCGGCAAGCGGGGGGCCCAGAAGATCGTCCTCGAGCTCGCTCCGAAGCTGTCGGGCCGGGACGTCGACCTCACCGGTGCCGGTGGGATGGCAAGCGTGAGGCAGGCCCTGGAAGGTCTGGGGTACTCGGCGGGCGAGATCAACGAGGTCATGTCCGAGGTCGACCCCGACGACCCGCTGGACACACAGATCAAGACCGCCCTCCAGGCACTGGGTCGACGCTGATGAGAGAAGACAGCCTGCTCAGCCCCACCGTCCCTGACGACGTCGAGGTGACCCTTCGGCCCAGGACCCTCGACGAGTTCGTCGGACAGGAGAAGGTCAAGAACCGGCTCCGCATATCTCTCGAGGCGGCGGTGAAGGAGAACCGACCCCTCGATCATGTTCTCTTGTCCGGACCTCCCGGTCTTGGCAAGACCACCCTGGCGGCGATCATCGCCGCCGAGAGGGGAGTGGCATTCCGCATCACCTCGGGCCCCGCCCTGGAGCGCCCCGGTGACCTCGCCGCCATCCTCTCCAACCTCCAGCCCCACGACGTCTTCTTCATCGACGAGATCCACCGCTTGCCCAGGGCGGTCGAGGAGGTCCTTTACCCGGCGATGGAGGACTTCCAGCTCGACCTCGTCCTGGGCAAGGGCCCCACCGCACAGTCGATCCGCATCGACCTTCCCCGCTTCACACTGGTCGGTGCAACCACCCGGAAGGGGAAGGTGACCGCCCCGCTCCGGGATCGGTTCGGGATCGAGGAGAAGCTGGACTACTACCAGCCGTCCGAGCTCGCCCGGATCGTGATGCGCTCGGCCGGCATCATCCAGGTCGAGGTGACAGACGAGGCCGCCCGGTTGATCTCCCACCGGAGCCGGAGCACTCCGAGGATCGCCAACAGGCTGCTCGCCAGGGTCAGGGACTACGCAGTGGCGAGAGCCTCCGGCGTTGTCGACCTGGATGTCGCCAGCGAAGCACTGGAGGTCTTCGAGGTCGACGATCTGGGGCTGGACAAGGTCGATCGGGAGATCCTGGAGGCCATCGTCGAGAGATTCGGAGGAGGTCCGGTGGGCCTCTCCACCCTGGCGATAGCCGTCGGGGAGGAGCCGGAGACGGTCGAAGACGCCTACGAGCCTTTCCTCCTCCAATCGGGGCTGATCAAACGGACGCCACGTGGGCGAGTTGCGACCGCCATCACTTATGCCCATCTCGGAGTGGAGAAGCCAGAGGACCCCCAGGGTCGGCTTCTCTGACCGGCCCGTGAGGGTCTCCGACTTCGAGTACGAGCTCCCCGAAACCTCCATCGCCCAGGAGGCGATCGAGCCACGGCACGCCGCCCGGCTCCTCGACACCCGGGACATGACCGACCACGTGTTCCTCGATCTCCCGGAGCTTCTGCAACCAGGCGACCTGGTGGTGGTCAACGAGACGCGGGTCCGCGCCGCCAGGGTCACCGGCCGCCGAACCGGCACCGGAGGAAAGGTGGAGATGCTCTTCCTCGAGTCTGGCCCTGGCGGGGTCTGGAAGGTCCTGGCCCGACCGGCACGAAGACTGCGGCCGGGAGCCGAGGTCGAGTTCGAGGGCGCCGTCGCCACCGTGATCGAGAGCCATGGTGAAGGGCTTCTCACCGTGTCGTTGAACGCCCCGGATCCGGAGGCCTTCTTCGATGCCGCCGGCACCATTCCCCTGCCCCCCTACTTCCACGGTGGGCTGGAGGATGGCGGGCGGTACCAGACTCTCTTCGCCCGGACGCCAGGCTCGGTTGCCGCACCCACTGCCGGGCTCCACTTCACGGACGAAGTGGTCGAGGCCCTGGATGGGAGAGGGATTGCGATGGCCACCATCGACCTTCACGTTTCCCTCGACACATTCCGACCGATGACAGTCGACCTGGTCGAAGACCACCGGATGCACAGCGAGTGGTGTGAGGTGCCGGTGGCCACAGCCGAGGCAGTGGAGCGCACCCGGGCCGGGGGTGGGTCCGTTGTGGCAATTGGGACGACAGGGGTGCGCAGTCTGGAGAGCCGCGCCACCGATGGCGGAAGGGTCGAGCCCGGGGCCGGGCCGACCGATCTGTTCCTCCGGCCCGGAAGCGAGATCTCCGTCGTTGACATCCTGGTGACCAATTTCCATCTCCCCGGCTCGACACTGCTGGTGCTGCTGGAGGCGTTCATGGGCCCCGGTTGGCGTCAGGCCTACTCCGAGGCGCTGGCACGCGGATACAGGTTCCTCTCGTTCGGTGACGCGATGGTGTGCGAGAGGCTTCGCGGCTAGCCCTCGGTACCCCGTACCCCGTACCCCGTACCCCGTATATACGCTCCCGGGATGCCTGTTTCGTGGTCGCCTATTGCAACCGATGGGGCGGCGCGCACCGGGTGGCTGGACACACCGCATGGTCGAGTCAGAACCCCGACCTTCATGCCGGTCGCGACCCGAGCAGCGGTAAAGGCTGTCGACGCCGCCGATCTGAAGGCGATGGGGCCCGTGATCGTGCTGGCCAACACCTACCACCTGATGCTCCGACCCGGCGCCGAGGTGATTGGCGAGCTCGGTGGCCTTCATTCCTTCATTGGCTGGGATGGCCCGATACTGACCGACTCCGGCGGCTTCCAGATCTTCTCCCTCGACCCCGAGATAGACGAGGAGGGCGCCACCTTTCGATCGGTGTACGACGGGAGCACCGTTCGCCTTTCCCCCGAGGAGGCAGTCAGGATCCAAGAGAAACTCGCCCCGGACATCGCAATGGTCCTGGATGTCTGTGTCGGGCTACCCGCCGAGCGGGAACTCGTCGAAGACCGGATGAGGCTCACCCTGAGATGGGCCGAGCGATGCCAGGCGGCTCACAACAAGCCCGACCAGGCCCTGTTCGGCATAGTCCAGGGCGGAGTCGACCCGGAGTTGCGTGCCGAGAGCGCAAAGGGCACCGCCGCCCTGGGCTTCGCAGGTTTCGGGATCGGTGGGCTCTCGGTCGGCGAGCCGCCCGAGGAGAGGAACCCGGCACTGGAGGCGGCCGTGTCCAATCTGCCTCCGGGCAAGCCACGGTACGTCATGGGGTTGGGTGATCCGGAGGGCTTGCTCGATGCCGTCGCCCGCGGAGCAGACATGTTCGACTGCGTCCTGCCCACGCGTCTCGCCCGGCACGGGAAGGTTCTCACCTCGCGTGGGGACTTCAACGTGAAGCGGGCCGAGTTCGAGAGAGACGGGTCGCCACTGGACCCCGAGTGCGACTGTGCCACCTGCTCGGGCCACTCGAGAGCCTATCTACGCCACCTCGTCCGGATGAAGGAGCCGGGCGGGCAGCGTCTGCTCAGCCTCCACAACCTGCACTACACCGAGCGACTTCTGGCCGGTGTCGCCGAGGCGATCGAAGACCGGCGTCTCGAAAGCCATTCGGGTTGGATCAGGGAGAAACGCCGGTCGGGTTGGCCGGTTCGATTGGGCCAGGCCTAATGTCCGGCATCATCTATCCCGGAGGAACCGTGAATTTCGTCGTACTCGCCCAGGAAGGCGGAGGGGGCACTTCGTCGCTGATTTTCCTGGCGCTGATGATCGCCGTCTTCTACTTCCTGATCATCCGTCCCCAGCGCAGGCGAGCGAAGGATCAGGAGGCCCTCTCGGCCTCGCTGGTCGTGGGGCAGGAGGTCCGTACCATCGGCGGGATCCACGGGACCATCCTGTCGGTGGGCGATGACAGCGTCGTCCTGCGCGTCGAGGAGGGCAAGATCAGGGTTTCCCGCCGGGCGATAGCGGCACGGGTCGGTGCTGACGCTGAGACGCCGTCGTCGTAGACTCATCATGTGGAGCAACTGACTGCGCTGATCAGGGACATCCCGGACTTCCCGGAGCCGGGCGTCGTATTCAAGGACATCACCCCCGTCCTCGGTGACTCCGAGGCACTAGCCCTGCTCGTCGAGTCGCTGGCCGCGCCCTTCCTCGGCGCTGGCGTCACCAAGGTGGCCGGCATCGAGGCGAGGGGGTTCACCCTGGCGGCACCGGTCGCCCTGCGCCTTGGCGCCGGGCTCGTCCCCATCCGCAAACCCGGGAAGCTTCCCTTTCACACCGAGAGGGAGGACTACCAGCTCGAATACGGAACGGACGCACTCGAGCTCCATGTAGATGCCGTGCGCCCGGGCGAGAAGGTTCTCATCGTGGACGATGTCATCGCCACCGGCGGCACGGCAGCTGCTGCCATCCGCCTCCTCGTCGGAATCGGGGCCGAAGTCGTCGGGTTTGCTGTGTTCATCGAGCTTGCTTTCCTCAACGGGAGCGAGCAGCTGAACGGAGTACCCCTGCATGCCCTCGTCAAGTACGACTGAGACCGGGTCGTCGGTCGAGCTGACCGACGTACTCGACGCCTTCCGAGCCCACCATCCGGACGGTGATGTCTCACTGTTGGAGCGCGCCTACGAGGTCGCCGAGCGGGCCCATCGGGGACAGGTCAGGAAGACCGGCGACCCCTACATAACCCATCCGCTGGAAGTGGCCCACATGCTCGCCGGATATGGGCTCGATGCCGAGACCCTGGCAGCGGCGCTCCTCCACGACACCGTCGAGGACACCGAGGTGACGATGGACCAGCTCAGGTCGGACTTCGGCGCCGAGGTAGCGGCCCTGATCGACGGTGTCACCAAGCTGGACAGGGTCCGCTTCTCCAACAGGGAGCAAGCCCAGGCAGCCACGATCAGGAAGATGGTGGTGGCCATGGCCCAAGACGTGAGGGTTCTGATAATCAAGCTGTTCGACAGGCTCCACAACCTGCGGACGGTGCACGCCCTCAGGGATGAGAAGCAGGTCCGGGTCGCCCAGGAGACACTGGATGTGTACGCCCCGCTGGCCCATCGTCTCGGTGTCCAGGAGATCAAGCACGAGTTCGAGGACCGATGTTTCGCAATCCTCTACCCGGGTCCCAACGCACAGATCGAGGCGCGCCTCGCAGAGGCAGCGCCGGAGCGGGAGGCGTTCATCGAGAAGATGGTCACCGAGATCTCTGGAATGCTTAGCGATGCCGGGATCGAGGCGAAAGTCACCGGTCGACCCAAGCACCAGTACTCGATCTACCGCAAGATGATGGAGCAGAACCGGCCCTTCGAGGACATCCACGACCTGATCGGGATACGCATTGTCGCCGGCAGCACCCGGGACTGCTACGCCGCCCTGGGCCTGGTCCACAGCAACTGGGTGCCGGTGACGGGCCGTTTCAAGGACTACATCGCCATGCCCAAGATCAACCTCTACCAGTCGCTGCACACCACGGTGATAGGCCCGGACGGGAAGCCACTCGAGGTGCAGATACGAACCGAGGAGATGCACCACCGCGCCGAGGCCGGGATTGCCGCCCACTGGCGTTACAAGGAGGGCGAGGTGAGCCCTCTTCCGAGGATGGAGGTGGAGTCTCTGGACGAGGACCCCGAGGAGTTCCTGGCCAACCTGAAACTGGACCTCTACCAGGACGAGGTGTTCATCCTCACTCCGGGAGGCGACGTCAAGGAGCTGCCGCGGGGTTCCACCGCGGTGGACTTCGCCTACACGGTGCACACCGAGGTGGGCCACAGGTGTGTAGGGGCGAGGGTCAACGGTCGGCTCGTTCCCCTGTCGACCAAGCTGGAGTCGGGGGACATCGTCGAGGTGCTCACTTCCCGGTCACAAGACGCCGGGCCGAGCCGCGACTGGCTGGGGTTCGTCCGCACCAGCAGGGCCAGGTCAAAGATCAAGCAGTGGTTCCAGAAGGAGCGACGGGACCAGGCGATCACCGAGGGCAAGGAGACAGTTCTCACCCTGTTCAAGAGGGAGGCTCCGGAGCTGTCCGCCGCCGAGCGCGACGCCCACCTCGAAGCCATCGCTGTCGAGCTCGGCCAGAACGATGCAGAGTCCCTGGTAGCAGCGGTCGGCGAGGGGAAGGTCTCCATCGACAGCCTCCAAACGCGGCTGATGCGGCGGATCGATCCGGACACTGGAGACGAGCTGTTCCGCCCAAGGAGGAGGCGCCCGTCGGACGCCGCCAGGGTCGTGGTCGAAGGCCAGGACGACATGCTGGTGCACCTGGCCAGATGCTGCACACCGGTGCCCGGCGATCCGATCGTCGGCTATGTGACCGTCGGCAGGGGGGTCTCGGTCCATAGGTCCGACTGCACCAATGTGGCCTCCCTTTCGGGGCGCAGGGAGCGTTCCGTGGAGGTCTCCTGGCCCGGGGGCCGAACCGGGGAGTTCGTGGTCTGGATCCAGGTGGAGGCACTTGATCGCACCCGCCTCCTTCGTGATGTCACCCAGGTCATCTCGGACACCGGCGCCAACATCACCGCCTCGTCGACGGCGACCGGCGGGGACCGGGTGGCGGTCCTCAAGTACGAAGTCGAGCTGTCCGACCCGGGCCAGCTCTCCCGGCTGCTCACCGACATTCGAGGGGTGGATGGCGTCTTCTCGGCGTTCCGACTGGCCAACGATCCCTCCGCCGCCGGGTGATCGTCACTGCCATCCCGGCCTGGGTGGCAGGCACCAATTGCTGGGTCGTCTCCGACGGGCCGGGTACCAAGGCCTTCCTGGTGGACGCCCCGCCCGAGCCGGAGCCGATAGGGGGGTACTTGCTCGACATGGACCTGGCCGTGGAGGGGATCCTCCTCACTCACGGCCACATCGACCACATGGGCGGGTCGGGGGCGCTCGCCGATGCGACCGGGGCGGTGACCTACGTCCACCCCGACGACGACTTCCTCACGCTCCATCCCGAGGAGCAGCTTCTCAACCTCTTCGGCATGGTCCTTCCCGGGGACTTCAGGCCGCCGGAGAAGATGCTCGACCTGGCGGACGGCCATCGGCTGCAGCTGGCGGGGCTCGAGCTCTCCGTGATCCACACCCCCGGGCACACTCCGGGGCACTGCTGTTTCCACATCGTCTCGGAGGGCGTCCTGTTCGCCGGCGACCAGCTCTTCGCAGGGAGCATCGGCCGCACCGATCTCCCTGGTGGTTCCTACCCGGACCTGATGTCGTCGATGCGGGATCGGGTGATGGTGCTCGACGACCAGACCCGGGTCCTCCCCGGCCACGGCCCGGAGACCACGATCGGACGGGAGCGAAGGACCAACCCGTTCATCCTCGACATGTGATCTCGAGCGGTCGGTCGGCGGGCGGAGATCTCCCGGTAACCTCTCCGCCGAGATGAGCTTCCGTCCCCCGAAGGGTACCTACGACCTGATGGCGCCCCGATCCCAGGCCTGGCGCGAGGTCCTTGCCGCCTGGGAGGACTGGTCTGCCCGATACGGGTATGGCCTTGTCGCCACCCCCGTCTTCGAGTCGACCGACCTGTTCGAACGGGGCGTGGGAGAGACCACAGAGGTGGTCACCAAGCAGATGTACACCTTCTCCGACAAGGGCGGGCGCTCTGTGACCCTGCGGCCGGAGGGCACCGCGGGGGTGGTCAGGGCCTATCTCGACTCCGGCGCCACCGGCCAGTGGAAAGGGGCCTACTCGGGGCCCTTTTTCCGGTATGAACGTCCCCAGAAGGGCCGCAGCCGGCAGTTCTGGCAGGTGGGGGTGGAGCACATCGGGGTGGCCGGCCCAGCCGCCGACGCCGAGGTGATCGAACTGGGCTACAGGTTCCTCAGCGATGTGGGGGTGGCCAAGATGCAGATCCTGCTCAACAGTATCGGGGACCCGGAGTGCCGGCCCGCCTACGTCGAAGAACTGAGGTTCCATCTTCGCGGGCTGGTCGGCCAGTTGAGTGACGATGCGATCCGGTCGATCGACACCAACCCACTCCGGGTGCTCGACTCCAAGGCCGATCGCCCCATGCTCGGTGACCCGCCCTCGATGGCCGACTATCTCTGCGACCCATGTCGGGAGCACTACGGGCAGGTCAGGCAGATGCTGGACCACCTGGGAGTCCCCTTCACCGAGGATCCTGGCCTGGTGCGGGGCCTGGACTACTACACGCGGACGGCCTTCGAGTTCATAGGCACCGGGCTGGATGCGGCCCAGAACGCGGTCGGCGGGGGAGGACGGTACGACGGGCTGGCAGAGGCGATCGGGGGACCGTCCACACCAGGAGTCGGTTTCGCCCTGGGGGTCGATCGTATAGTCCTGGCCAGGGATGACGACCATGGCTCGGGCCTGGACGCATACCTGGTCTCGGAAGACGGACCGGTCGGGGCCCTCGCCGTGGCCTCGCTGTTGCGGGGCGACGGGCTCAGGGTCGACTTCGACGCAGAAGGCCGATCGGTGAAGGCTCAATTCCGCGCCGCCCGACGTCTTGGGGCCCCGGTGGTCCTGGTGTACAAAGGGGAGGGGCTTCCCATCGACGTGCAGTGGGAGGGTGACCGGGTCGAGTTGCCCTTGGACCAGGTCGCCTCGACCGTGAGGGAAAGACGATGATCAGGACCCACTCGGCGGGAAACATCTCAACTGAGGACATCGGCTCGGAAGTGACCCTCGCCGGCTGGGTCCAGAAACGCCGCGACCACGGAGGAGTCACCTTCTTCGATCTTCGCGACGCATCCGGGCTGGTTCAGGTGGTTGCCGACCCCGACCAACACGAAGTGGTGGGCCACCTGAAGATGGAGTATTGCGTCCGGGTCAGGGGCGTCGTGCGGGCCCGTCCGGAAGGCACCGAGAACCCCGATCTCCCCACCGGCTCGGTGGAGGTCGGGGCGACCCTGATCGAGGTCCTGTCTCCCGCCAGGACGCTGCCCTTCATGATCGACGACCGTGTCGAGGTCGATGAGCTCGTGAGGTTGCGCCACCGCTACCTCGATCTCCGGCGCCCGCGTATGGCCGCCAACCTGAGGGCCCGCTCCAAGGCTGTGGCCACGATTCGCCGCACCCTCGATGACCTGGGGTTTCTCGATGTCGAGACTCCGACCCTGGTCAACTCGACACCGGAGGGGGCACGCGACATGCTGGTCCCTAGCCGCCTCCGCCAGGGTGAGTTCTATGCACTCCCGCAGTCTCCGCAGCTGTTCAAACAGTTGCTGATGATCTCCGGCGTGGAACGCTACTTCCAGATAGCCCGGTGCTATCGGGACGAGGACTTTCGCGCCGACCGTCAAGTGGAATTCACCCAACTCGACCTGGAGGGCGCCTTCTGGGGACGGGACGAGGTTCTGGCGACTGTAGAGGCCGTGTTGGCCGCGGTGACCAAGGAACTGAGAGGGGTGGAGCTCCAACTCCCCATGCGACGGCTCACCTGGCAGGAGGCGATGGACAGATACGGCACCGACAAGCCGGACACGCGTTTCGGCATGGAGATAGTCGACCTTGCCGAGGCGGTCTCCTCATGCGGTTTCGCGGTGTTCACCGACGCCCTCGACGCGGGGGGGATCGTCCGGGGAATCAACGTCGGGTCCATCGAGTGGTCGCGGTCGCGGGCCGACGCCCTCACCGAGCGCGCCAAGAGCGTCGGTGCCAAAGGCCTGGTTTGGGGTGTCTTCGAGGACGACGGCTCTTTGCGGTCGCCGGCCGCCAAGTTCCTGGAGGAGTGGGAGGTGGACGCGCTGGCACACAGTCTCTCGGCTGCCCCGGGGGATGTCGTCCTCATCGTCGCCGACGAGAAGTGGAAGACCGCTGTCGAGGTGCTCGGGGCGTTGCGCAACGACCTCGGCCGCCCCGCCGATCACTCCGAGCTCGCATTTCTCTGGGTGGTCGACTTTCCCATGTTCGAGGAAGAGGAGGACGGGAGCATCACCTTTTCCAATAACCCATTCACATCACCCCACTCGGTCGAGGAGATGCGAACCAGCCCGCGCAACGCCATCTCCAACGCCTACGACGTCGTGGTCAACGGCGTCGAGTTGGGGAGCGGGTCGATCCGTATCCATGACCCCGAAGTCCAGCGGCAGGTGTTCGAGATCCTCGGGATCGACGCCGAGACCGCCGAGGCACGGTTCGGCTGGTTCCTCGAGGCACTGGAGTACGGGACTCCACCTCACGGGGGGTTCGCCTTCGGTATCGACCGTCTGGTGATGGTGCTCCAGGGTGAGACATCGATACGTGAGGTGATCCCCTTCCCCAAGACCCAGACCGGCGTCGACCCTCTCACCGGGGCACCCACCTGGGTCGCCGACGACCAACTCTCCGACCTGGGGATAGAGCTCTCGGAGGAGGCGAAGGAACGCCGCGACCCTTCCTGATCCGGCTTCCTTAGGATTGGACGGCCATATGTGGCCGGGAACCGGGACAGAATTGCCACAATGGGCAACCACGCCAGCGAGGTCTCCACTTGGACAGCCAACAGATTCGACAAGTCTTCACAGGGTTCTTCGCCGATAGGGACCATGAGGTCCGGCCGTCCTCCTCGCTGATCCCCAACGACCCGACCCTGCTCCTGACCAACGCCGGCATGGTCCAGTTCAAGCCCTACTTCCTCGGGGAGGAGAAGCCACCATGGCCTCGGGCAACCACCATCCAGAAGTGCGCTCGCACAGTCGACATCGACATCATCGGCACAACCAACCGCCATCTCTCCTTCTTCGAGATGATGGGAAATTTCAGCTTCGGCGACTACTTCAAGGAGAAGGCGATCCCCTACGGCTACGAGCTGTGCACCGACGTGCTCGGACTCGACCCGAGCCGCCTGTGGTACACGGTCCACATCAGCGACGACGAGGCCGAGGAGATCTGGATCGACGGTGTGGGAGTGCCCGCCGACCGGGTGCAACGTCTCGACAAGGACAACTTCTGGCAGATGGGCGTTCCCGGGCCATGTGGCCCCAGCTCCGAGATCTTCTGGGACCGGGGACCCGACTACGGCGAAGGAGGGGGGCCAGAGCACGGCAGCGACCTTCGATACATGGAGCTGTGGAACCTGGTCTTCATGCAGAACGTCCAGGACGAGCCTTACAACGTGATCGGCGACCTGCCCGCCAAGAACATCGACACCGGGATGGGGCTCGACAGAGTCGCCTCGCTGCTCCAGGGTGTCGACTCCGTCTTCGACATCGACACGACCAGGCACGTGCTGGGCGCCGGCGAGCGCTACATCGGAGTCACCTATGGCACGGACGAGCGCAGCGACGTCTCGTTGCGAATCCTCGCCGACCACGGGAGGACCATCACTTTCCTGATCAGCGACGGTGTGGTCCCCTCCAACGAGGGGCGCGGCCATGTGCTCCGGCGCGTCCTCAGACGGGCGGTCCGTCACGCCTGGCAGTACGGGGGTGGCGGGCTGGTGATACCCCAGCTCGTGGAGGCGACCGTCGAGGTGATGGGTGTCGCCTATCCGGAGCTGTCGACACGGAGGGACTACATCCTCGAGGTGGCGGCGAGGGAGGAGGAGAAGTTCCGCCGGACCCTGGAGTCGGGCCATCAGCTCCTCGACACAGAACTCGAGTCCGCCGAGGACGTGCTCAGCGGCTCCACTGCCTTCAAGCTTCACGACACTTTCGGCTTCCCGATCGAGTTGACCAGCGAGATCGCAGCCGAACGCGGGCTGGAGGTCGACATCGAGGGTTTCGAGCAGGAGATGAGCATCCAGCGCCAGAGGGCGAGGGCCGCATGGAAGGGGGCCCCGACCGAGGAGGCCAAACAGGTCTACCGCGACATCGCCGATGCCGTCGGCCTCACCGAATTCGTCGGGTATGAGGAGGAGCTGGCACAGGGCACGCTTCTCTCGATCTTGTCCGAGGGCGAACCGGTGTCGGAGGCTGTGGAGGGCCAGATGGTCGAGGTGTTCCTCGACCGGACTCCCTTCTATGCAGAGAAGGGTGGACAGGTCGGAGACATCGGAACCATCGTCACCGAGACGGGGACGATCGATGTCCTCGACACCCAACATGCCATGTCGGGTCTTCATGGTCATAGGGGTCAGGTCAGGTCGGGCCGGGTCGTTCCAGGTCAGCTGGCGACCGCGAGCATCGACAGTCCGCGACGTGAGGCGATCAGGAAGAGCCACACCGGGACCCACGTGCTCCACTGGGCGGTGCGCGAAGTCCTCGGTGACCATGCAGGGCAGGCAGGGTCACTCGTCGAAGCCGGGCGGTTCCGGTTCGACTTCTCCCACCACACCAAGCCAGCAGCCGAGGAGCTCGCCGAGATCGAGGCCGCCGCCAACGAGCGGATAATCGCCAACCACCAGGTGTCGGTGGTCTACGCAACCAAGGAGGAGGCGGATCAGATAGGTGCCCTCGCCTTCTTCGGCGAGACATATGGGGACACGGTGCGTGTCGTCAAGGTGGGGGAGTTCTCGATCGAGCTCTGTGGCGGGACCCATGCCACCACGGCGGGCCAGGTTGGGCCCCTGGTGGTCACCTCGGAAGCCTCGATCGGGGCGAACGTGCGACGGGTGGAGGCCCTGACCGGGATGGCGGCATTCGAGCACTTGGTCGAACTGAGGAACTCGCTGGGCAATGTGGGTCGGATGCTCAGAGCCAACGATCCCCGGGAGGTGTCGGCCAAGGTGGAGCAACTCCTGAGCAGGGTGGACCACCTGGAAGCGGAGGTCGAGGCGATTCGGGGACAGCGCAGGGGATCTCTCGCCGAGGAGCTGGCGGCGTCCGCCGACCGGGTCGGCGAAGTCGCTGTGGTGGTGAAAGACGCCGGCGAGATGGACCCTGCCGGTCTCCGGCAGCTTGCACTGGGGATCCGAGAGAAGATCGCCGGCCCTTCAGTGATCATCCTCGGATCGGTCTCGGCTGGCAAGGGGGCTCTTGTCGGGCTGGTAGAGAAATCCCTGGTCGGGAGGGGTTTGTCTGCCGCGGACCTGGTCAGCCCTGGAGCCGCCGAACTCGGAGGGGGTGGGTCGCGCGACCCCGAGCTCTCACAAGCCGGAGGTCCCAGAGGCGACATGCTGTCCCGCGCGCTGGAGGTGGTCCGGGGCGGTGCCGAGCAGAAAATCGGCTCCCTGTGAAAATGGGGATGTGAAGAGAATTCTTGGAGTCGACTCGGGTCACAAACGCGTTGGCCTTGCCATCTCGGACCCTCTCGGCCTGACGGCTCGTCCTCTGGAGGTCGTCGCCCGAGCCGACGCCGTTGCTCATGCGGCGCGGGTCTGCCAGGAGATGGACGTGGATCAGATAGTGGTTGGGATGCCGAGGTCTCTGGGCGGTGGCGAGTCCGACTCCATGGCCTCGGCCCGTGAACTGGGCGCCGAACTGGCTGCGGCTACGGGGATCGAGGTGGTGTTCGTCGACGAGAGATACACCTCGAAGATGGCCGAGGGATCGCTCCTCGAGTCCGGGATGAAGCGCAGAGACCGGCGCGAGAGGGTGGACAAGGTGGCTGCAGCGATCATCCTCCAGAGCTTCCTCGACGGGAACCCGGGCCTAGCCGCCGACGTCGAACCGGTTGGAGGCGAATGACCATCGATCCGATCCCCGAACAGCCTGTCTGGTTCCGCGTTGCGCGAGTGCTGATTTCCGTCGCCCTCATCGTGCTGGCGGGCTTCGTCGTGGTCGGCGGGGCCTCCTACTTGGGCCGTTGGGTGCACAACTCCCTGGGACCAACCGAGGTCGGGTCGGCCCCGGTCAATATCGAGCCCGGCCTCCCGGTCACCGTCGAGATCCCGCCGGGTTCGACGGGTCAGGACATAGGAGCGATCCTCACATCGAACGGGGTGGTCAGGTCACCGCTGGAATTCGAGCTGGCGGTTCGAAACGTAGATGCCGCCCAGCGTCTTCGTGCCGGTACATACAGCTTTGTGACGCTGATGGACCCCGACGAGGTGGTGGCCATGCTGGTAGCCGGCCCGGCGCCCTCCGTCTACCGGGTGACGGTGATCGAGGGGCTCAGAATCGAGGAGGTCCTCACCGTCCTGGCCGAACGGACACCCCACGACTACACCGACTTCGAGAGCGCCCTGCTCGGAGGCTCTGTCCTCACCTCCCTCCACCAGATCCCTGATGACGCGACCCTCACAGACTGGGAGGGTCTCCTCTTCCCGGACACCTATGAGTTCAGCAGAACGGCGACCCCGGCCGCCATCCTCCAGCGGATGGCGACGACGATGGAGCAGCGGGTCAACAGCATCGACTGGTCCGCATGGGAGGCGTTGGGTTACTCCAGGTACGAGGGCATCGTCGCGGCGTCGCTCATCGAAAGCGAGGTTCGGGTGGCCGAAGAGCGCCCGATCGTTTCCAGTGTGATCCACAACAGACTCGAGATCGGGATGCGCCTGGAGCTCGACGCAACCGTTCTCTACGCACTTCGGACAAGGGACATCGGAGAGTTCGACCGCTCCTTCCCGTCTCCTTACAACACCTACCTTGTCGAGGGCTTGCCCCCGACTCCGATCTCGGCTCCGGGCCGAGCCTCGCTTGTGGCGGTTGCTGAACCGGCGGACACCCCCTACTTCTTCTACGTGCTCGCCGATCACGAAGGTCGCCACGCCTTCGCTGTGACCTTCGCCGAGCATCAGGCCAACATCGCCGAGGCGCGTCGCAACGGTGTGTTGCCGTGACCGCGGCGCAAGCATCTTGAAGTGATCCGCCTGGCGCTGGTCGGCGACCCGGTGGACCACTCTCTGTCCCCTGTGCTTCATGCCGAAGCCCTGAGGCTGGCCGGGCTGGAAGGGGAGTATGAGGCGATCCGCGCCGACAGGGCGCTCCTAGACTCGGTGTTGGAACGCCTCCGCCAGGGGGAGCTTCGGGGGGTCAACGTCACCATGCCATGGAAGCTCGCCGCGCTGGAACTGTGCGATGTGCTCACGGATGAGGCTTCACGGGCCGGATCGGTCAACACCTTGAGGTCGAAGGACAGGCTGATCGAGGGCCACTCGACCGACGTGATCGCCTTTCGCCAGGTGTTCGAGTCGCTGAACCAGGCGGGCCAAATGTTGGTGCTCGGGGCAGGAGGAGCGGCCCGAGCCGCCATCCACGCCTGGTCGGGAGGCCGGGTCTATGTGAGTGCCCGGGACGAGGCGAGGGCGGCACCCCTGGGTGGGGAGGTGATCCCCTGGGGGACACCGGTGGCGGGGGCCGTCCTGGTGAATGCCACCCCGCTGGGTATGAGGGGCGAGAGCCTCCCCGGTGGCGTGCTCGAAGCGTCGGGGTGCCTCGTTGACCTTGCCTACGGGCCTGACCCCACCCCTGCCATGCGAGAGGCGGCACTCCTCGGCATCGAAGCCCGGGATGGAATCGAGTTCCTCGCCCGCCAGGCCGCAGCATCTTTCCGTTGGTGGACCGGCGAGGA
Organism: uncultured Acidimicrobiaceae bacterium; assembly: GCA_964454615.1. Classification (GTDB taxonomy): domain Bacteria; phylum Actinomycetota; class Acidimicrobiia; order Spongiisociales; family ZC4RG35; genus ZC4RG35. The sequence goes on from CAYVTP010000010.1 coordinate 19,242, forward strand.
CGTAGACTGGGTGGCGTTGGCCGGCACCGCCAGAAAGACCTAAAGGGATCCTCGGGGGAGGCCGAAATGGATGCGAGGCTGAATCAAGGAGCTGAAGTGTCTCTTTCCGGGAACCTGGGTTTCGTATCGTTGGACGAGGTCCTTCGTCTACTGACCCGTGCCAAGCACGCCGCAGCCGTCGATATCACAGGTGACGCGGTGCGTGGCCGCATATTCGTCGACAAGAAGGGTATCGGTCTGGCCACCACCCTCGAGGACGATGCGCTGAGCCGGCATCTCTCCCGATCCGGCCTGGTCACCTCCGAGGAGGTTGCCTCAATCGCCTCGGGCGCCCTCGAGTTGGCCGATATGCCCGAACTCGCCCAGTTGACCGAGCTTCTGAGGGAAATGTCCGTAGAGAGCCTCTACCAGTTGGGCCTCCGGGGGACGACTTTCGACGTCCGTGAAGGCCAGCAAACGCCGTTTGCCGCCCCCGCCGGCTTCGACCCGGAAGAGTTGCTGGCGGCCGCCCGGCAGCGCCTCACCGACTGGGAGGATGTCAGGGCGATCGTCTCCGAGATGGACCGGGATCTCTTCCTCAATAGCGATCTTGGCGACCGCGACAAAATCACCATCGACCGCGACTCCTGGAAGGTCATATCCGTTATCGGTAACGGAGTCTCGATCCGGGGCCTGGCAGACAGGCTCGGCACCACCGAGTTCTGGGCGGCGCAGGTCTCCGCCGGACTGGTCGAGGAAGGGCTGGTCTCGCTGGGGTCGAGCGCCATGGCTGAACCTCTGGCTGGTGGCCACCCAACCACCGATCCCGGACCCGCCTCCGCTGAATGGGAGGAGCCTGCGCCGGACCAGACGCATCACGGCGTGGTCCCCGAGCCGCTCGAGGCTGTTGCCGAAGCCAGCGCAGACGAGCAGCCGGTGGGCGACCGCGAGGTCGACCACACCGAGTCGTGGTGGCAGGAGCCGGACGCCGGGACGGTGGATACAGGGGAGGGTGTGGCAACGGAGCCAGCCGGCGACACTCCTGTCTCCCAGGAGCCTTCCAGCCCCGAACACGGGGATGCCGACCAGGACAGCGTCGAGGAGGACACCGAGACCTTCCTGGAGAAGGTGTTCTCAGAGCTCGAGGCCCCGGACGAGGCAGAGGAGGGCTACGGCCTGCTCCGACGCCGCCGTATGGGCACCCTCCGCGACGGCGTCAACTGACCGACCGGGGAAGAGCCCCCGACTTCATCCGTCCATCGCTCCGGTTTGCCGTCGTACCATCACCGGCATGCTGAGATTCCTCACCGCCGGTGAGTCCCACGGCCCGGGTTTGGTGACCATCGTCGAAGGCCTGCCGAAGGGGATCCCGGTCGGGCCGGATGACTTTTCTTCCGAGTTGGCCAGGAGAAGGCATGGATACGGCAGAAGTGCACGAATGGCCGTGGAGGCGGACTCGCTCGAGATCTTGGGTGGCATCAGGGCAGGTCACACCCTGGGATCTCCTGTGGCGGTGGTGATCAGGAACACCGAGTGGCCGAAGTGGGCCGAGGTCATGGCGATCGAGGGCGGCGGGACACCCCGCAGGGTCACCCGTCCCCGACCTGGGCATGTCGACCTCGCCGGGATGCTCAAGTACGACACAGACGATGCCCGGGACGTGCTGGAAAGGGCATCGGCGCGGGAGACCGCAGCTCGCACCGTTGCCGGGGTGCTGGCGAAGAAGCTCCTTGCCTCGGCCGGTGCCGCTGTCGTCTCCCATGTCCGGGCCATCGGCCAGGTCAGCAGCTCAGGCCCGCTTCCGTCGGCGAGCGACCAGGCGACCATCGACGCCAGTGAGGTCAGGTGCCTCGACCCGGACGCGTCCACCAGGATGGTGCAGGCCATCGAGGCGGCCCGTGAGGCCAAAGACACACTGGGTGGGGTGTTCGAGGTGGTTGCCATGGGGATCCCTGCCGGTGTCGGATCGCACGTCCACTACGACAGACGCCTCGATGGGCTGTTGGCAGGTGCCGTGGTCTCCATTCCCGCGATCAAGGCGGTCGAGATCGGGGACGGCCATGCTGCCGCCGGCGCGTTCGGATCGGACACCCACGACGAGATCGAGCCCGGGGAGGGCGGGCCGGGCAGGACGAGCAACCGGGCCGGGGGGATCGAAGGTGGGATCAGCAATGGGGAGCCGATCGTGGTCCGCGGCGCCATGAAGCCTCTCCCCACGCTGATGAGCCCTCTACGGACCGTGGATCTGGACACGGGCGAGCCCGCCATGGCGCTCCGGGAACGCGCCGACGTCTGCGCAGTGCCGGCGGCATCCGTGGTCGCAGAGCAGATGGTGGCTTTCGTGCTCGGCTCCGAGATGCTGCGGAAGTTCGGGGGCGACACCGTGGGCGACTTCCAGGCGGCGGTGACCGCATACCGGGAGAGGCTCGCCGGGCGCTTCGCGTGAAGAGGCTGTGGCTGATCGGGATGACGGGGTCGGGCAAGACGACCGTGGGGAGAGTCGCAGCCGGCCACCTCCGGGTACGGTTCTCGGACTCTGATGCGTTGGTCGAGGAGCTCATCGGTGAGCCCCTGGCCGAGTTGTGGGCCCGCGAGGGCGAGGCCGCCTTTCGCCAGGCGGAGAGGGCGGTGATGGAGGAGCTCCGCCGGCGCCCGGGGATCATCGCCACGGGTGGGGGCGCCCCTACCGATCCCGACTCGCGACGCCTGATAGAGGGCAGGGTGGTCTGGCTGGATGCATCGTCGGAGACCCTCCGCCACCGACTCGCCGGGTCGGCGGGGAGGCCGATCCTGGCGGACGGAGATCCCCGAGCCAGGATCGCCGCCCTGGTCGAAGAGCGCCGCCCTCTCTACCGGAGCCTGGCAACCCATCGGATCGACACCGAAGGTCTCAGTGTCCCGGAGGTCGCCGAAGAAGTGGTTGCCGCATGGACCGCGTGATCGTCGGCGGGCGGACCGAAGTCATGATTGGTGCGGGCCTGCCCAGCCCTCTCCTCCCGGCGAACCGGGCGCGACGCAACGTCCTGGTGCTGACCCAACCGGCCGCCACGGGGCGAGCGATGGCGATAGCCGACCGCCTTCGGTCGGATGGGCTGAACACCGAGGTTATGGGGCTTCCCGACCGCGACCAGGCCAAGACCATTCAGGTGGTCTCGTCTGTCTACCTGGCCATGTCCGATATGAGGATGACGCTCGATGACACCGTCGTGGGCGTGGGTGGAGGGTCGGTCACCGATGTCGCCGGATTCGTCGCAGGAACCTGGATGCGGGGGATCGAGGTGGTGCACTTCCCGACGACATTCCTGGCATCTATCGACGCAGCAGTTGGAGGCAAGACAGGCATCAACGTAGGGGGCAAGAACCTGGTGGGGGTGTTCTGGCATCCGACACGGGTGGTGGTTGACACCGGGATTCTCTCGACGCTGCCCGGCTCGCTGGTCAGGGAGGGTCTTGCCGAAGCAGTCAAGGCAGGACTGGTGGGTGACCCCGACCTTGTCGCCCTTTTCGAGACCAATGGCAGTGCGGCTCCCACCGAGGAGGTGGTCCGGCGCTCGCTCTCGGTGAAGGCATCGCTTGTCGACCTGGACCCCCTCGACAGAGGCGAGCGCGCCTTTCTCAACTTCGGCCACACCATCGGTCATGCCGTCGAGTACGCCTCGACACTGTCTCATGGTGAGAGCGTCTCGCTGGGAATGGTGGCCGCGGCGCACGTCTCCGCAGAGCTCGAGGGCTTCCCTGACTTGTTGCGCGTGGTCCGGATCCTCGAGCGTCTGGAGCTGCCGGTGGCGGTGGAGGGGATCGATCGAACCCGGGTCCTGGACCTGGTGGGACGCGACAAGAAGCGGAACGCAGAAGGCGTTCGGATGGTCCTCCTCAGAGGGGTGGGGGATCCGGTCCTCCGCCCCGTCGCCCGGGCGCACATCGAGGCAGCCCTGGACGCCATAGGGGTCCGGGGCAGGTAGCGTCCCAGCCCACAGGAGACAAGGACCGACCATGATCAGCACCAACGATGTGAGACCCGGCATGGCCCTCGAACTGGACGATGGCCTGTTCACCATCGTCGAGTACCAGCATGTCAAGCCCGGAAAGGGGAGGGCGTTCGTCCGGATGAAGCTGAAGAAGCTCGACACCGGCCAGGTGCTCGACAGGACGTTCAGGGCGGACGAGAACGTCCAACAAGCGAGGATCGAGCGGTCCGAGCACCAGTATCTGTACTCCGACGACCTGGGCTACCACTTCATGAATCTCTCCGACTACGGCCAGGTGGTCCTCTCACCGGACGACGTAGGGCAGGCGGCCGGGTTTCTCACCGACGGGATGACGGTGAGCATCGCCATGTACGAGGGCACCGCCATCGGGGTGGACCTTCCTGCCTCGGTGGAGATGGAGGTGACCTACGCCGAGCCCGGGGTGAAGGGTGACACCCGGACAGCTGCCACCAAGACGGTGACTGTTGAGTCGGGCATCGAAGTCCAGGTGCCCCTGTTCGTGGAACAGGGAGATCGAATCAAGGTCGACACGCGAACCGGGGCCTACCTGACACGGGTATGAGCGAGGAGCCACGCGACCTCGCCCTCGAACACCTCTACGCCCGTGAGACCCACGGCCGGATGCCGGAGACGGAAGGTCGCACCGCCCGTCTGGTCGCGGGAGTCGTCGCCGACCTCGACGGCCTCGATGCACGCATCGAAGAAGTCTCGGAGCACTGGACCGTCTCCCGGATGCCGGTGATCGACCGCAACATCCTCAGACTTGCCCTCTACGAGTTGGAGAGCGATACCGAGACCCCGACTGCCGTGATCCTCTCCGAGGCGGTGAGGTTGGCCTCGACGTACTCCACCGAACGGTCGGCTTCCTTCGTCAACGGCCTCCTGGCCACGCTGGCCCGTAAGGTCAGGGGCGGTTGAGCAGCTGGGGCGACCGGATCAGACGGTTTTCCAGTCGACCAACAGCCGAGTACCCTGGCCCCCGATGCCCTCCGTGCCATCGTCTGCAGACGCTAGGCGGGCCTCCTTTTTCCACCACCCTCTGCTGGTAGGACGCGCCCCATCGGGGAGTGGTGGCGCCTGTCGACCGGGAGAGGGCTGACATGAAGGCCCTACTCGGAGTGAGCGGGATGGGCCGGGACCGACTGGTGGCATTGATCGACCGGGCAGCTCAGTTTCGCCAACTGGTCGAATCGGGTGGGGAGCTGCCCGCGCCGCTTGGGGGCCGCAGTGTCGGCCTGCTCTTCTTCGAGCCGTCGACCCGCACCCGCGTCTCGTTCGAACTGGCCGCCGGCCGGCTCGGTGCACGAGTGGTGACTCATGTCCCTGAGGTCTCCTCACAGACCAAGGGCGAGACAGCCACCGATACCGCTCTCACCCTCACCGCAATGGGTATCGACCTCCTGGTGGTGCGTCACCACCAAGCTGGTGTGCCGGCTGCGATCCACGAGGCAACGGGACTACCGGTGGTCAACGCCGGCGACGGGGCGAACGAGCACCCCACTCAGGCTCTGGCCGACCTGGCGACCCTCTCGGCGCACTTCGGGAGGGTCGAGGGGCTGGATGTCGCCCTCGTGGGGGACATCGTCCACAGCCGGGTGGCTGGAAGTCTGATCCCCGGGCTGGAGGCCATGGGAGCCACGGTGACGACGGTGGGTCCCGGGTCGATGCTGTCGGACCGCTGGGCGCTTCCCAGGAGTGACGACCTCGATGCGGTGATCGCCCATGTCGACGTGGTCTACCTGCTCAGAGTGCAACGCGAGAGGGGGGCTGTGAGCTCCGAGGACTATCCGCTGAGGTTTCAGGTCACTCCGGAGCGTCTGGCGATGATGCGCCCGGGTGCGGTAGTCATGCACCCGGGGCCGATGAACAGGGGGGTGGAGATTTCGGATGAGGCCGCTGACGGGGCCAGTTCTCTGATCCTCGAACAGGTGCGACACGGAGTGTTCGCCCGGATGGCGGTGCTCGCCGACATGGCGGGAGGCGGGTGGTGATCCGGATCACAGGGGCGACCGCTGTGATGCCGGGGGGTTTGGTCGCTGCCGACGTCTGGGTCGAGGGCAATTCGGTGGTGGCTGTCGGCGCCGCTTCCGGGCTGCGCCCTGAGGAGGTCATCGAGGCCTCCGGCATGTTCGTCGGCCCTGGGTTCGTCGACCTCCACACCCATCTACGCGAGCCGGGCGAGACCTGGAAGGAGGATGTCGCTTCGGGCACCAGAGCCGCCGTAGCCGGCGGGTACACCGCCGTGGTCGCCATGCCCAACACCAATCCCGCCGTCGACACGGAGGCGATGGTGGAGCGTGTCAGGGCCATCTCCTCGAAGCACGGAGTCTGCGAGGTGGTCACAGCCTCGGCCCTGACCTTGGGCAGGAAGGGTGTGGAACCGGTGGACATGCGCGGCCTGTACGAGATCGGGGTCCGATTGTTCACCGACGACGGGGACTGCGTCGGCGATCAATCGGTGCTGAGGGAACTGATGACCGTGGCCTCCCGACTTCCCGGAGCTGTGATTGCCCAACACGCCGAAGACCCTGATGTCGGTCGGGGAGGGCACATGCACGCCGGCCGACTGTCGGCCGACAAGGGGATAGCCGGTATCCCGGCCGAAGCCGAGTGGGAGGTGGTCGAGAGGGACCTCGTTCTGGCCATGGAGACCGGCGCCCGGTACCACGCCCAACACCTGTCGAGCGCCAAGTCGATCGATCTGGTCAGGTCGGCGAAGGGGGAGGGGGCACGGGTGTCGGCCGAGGTCACTCCCCACCATTTGACCTTCGACGTGACAGCACTCTCTACCCTTGACACCAACCTGAAGATGTATCCCCCGCTTCGAACGGCTGACGACCGCCGGGCTCTCCTGGAGGCACTGGCCGACGGGACCATCGACGTCGTGGCCACCGACCATGCTCCACACTCGGGAGACGACAAGGCCGTGGACTTCGAGGAAGCGCCTCGAGGGGTGATCGGCCTGGAGACAGCGGCTGCAGCGGTCTGGGGCGTAGTCGGCGATCCCCTGCGAATGTTCCAGGCGATGAGCATCACACCTGCCGCCATCGCAGGGCTCAGCCGACAGGGCTGTGCCCTCGAGCCAGGAAGCCCCGCCAACCTGGTGGTGTTCGACCCGTCCCGTCAGTGGTCGCCGGTTGGCTTTGTCTCGCGATCCTCGAACAGCCCCTATCTGGGAGCCACCCTGACCGGACAAGTCGTGGCCACGATCGTCGAGGGTCGTCTGGTCCACAACAGGGTGGCCGCATGAGGGGGAGACCGGCGCTGTTGGCCACCGCCGATGGTGAGGTGTTCCGTGGATCCTCGGTGGGAGCCGACGGGGTGACCACGGGAGAGGCCGTCTTCAACACCGCAATGACCGGGTACCAGGAGATCCTCACCGATCCCTCATACACAGGGCAGGTGGTGGTCATGACCTCGACTCACATCGGAAACTATGGCGTCAGTCCCGCCGATGTGCAGTCGACGACACCGTCGGTGAGTGGCTTCGTGGTGCGCTCCCTGTCCCGGCGCCAGTCGAGCTGGCGCTCGGAGGGGAGTCTTGGTGAGTACCTCGAGCAGAGCGGGGTGGTCTCCCTGGCAGACGTGGATACCAGGAGGCTCACCCGTCACCTTCGTGACCGGGGTGCCATGCCGGTGGCGATGGGGGAGGGCGTGGACGAGTCGGAGCTGGTGGCGATGGCGGCCAATGCGCCAACCATGGAGGGTCAGGACCTGGCCTCGGGAGTGAGCACCCCCGAGCCCTACAGCGTCGCCAGCCTCGGTGAGCGGAGGGGGATGGTCGTGGCGGTCGACCTGGGGATCAAGGCCGACATCCTGAGCCACCTCACCAGGAGGGGTTACGAAGTCCGGGTGGTTCCCGCACGGACCACGGCCGAGGAGGTCCTCGAGGCGAACCCGGACGGCGTCTTCCTGTCCAACGGCCCCGGCGATCCCGAGCCACTGACAGCCACCACGGAGATGTTGCGCGGCGTGCTTGGCAAGGTCCCGGTGTTCGGTATCTGCCTCGGGCATCAGGTGTTGGGGCTGGCTGTCGGGGCGAGGACATTCAAGCTCCCCTTCGGGCACCACGGGGGCAATCACCCTGTTCGGCGGCTGGCCGACGGACGGGTCGAGATCACCTCCCAGAACCACGGGTTCGCCGTCGACCTGTGGCCCCTGGCCGGCAGGGACCAGCCGGAACGTTCAGGCCTGGTCGGTCCCGAGCTCCTTCCCGCCAGGGTGGCCACCGAGTTCGGAGGTGTCAGAGCCACCCATCAGAACCTGAATGACGGGACTCTGGAAGGGATGTTGCTGGAAGGGGCGGACGCCTTCTCGGTCCAGTACCACCCTGAGGCGGCGCCCGGGCCGAGGGATGCCTCTCCTCTGTTCGACGAGTTCGTCCGCATCATCGAAGGCGCCGGCTGATGCCTCCCAGGACCGACATACGCTCGATCCTTCTCATCGGGTCAGGGCCCATCATCATCGGCCAGGCATGCGAGTTCGACTATTCGGGCACCCAGGCGGCCAAGGTCCTCAGGGCGCACGGATACCGGGTGATCCTGGTCAACTCCAACCCGGCGACGATCATGACCGACCCGGAGTTCGCCGACGCCACCTACATCGAGCCGATCACACCGGAGATGGTCGCCGAGATCATCGCCCGGGAGCGTCCTGACGCACTTCTCCCAACCCTGGGTGGGCAGACCGCTCTCAACGTGTCGACCACCCTGGCCAGGACGGGTGTCCTCGATCGCTACGGGGTGGAGATGATCGGTGCCGGCCTGGACGCCATCGACCGGGCTGAGGACAGGGGCCGCTTCAAGGAGACTATGGAAGAGATCGGTCTCGAGGTGCCTCGGGCAGGGTACGCCCGATCCATGGGCGAGGCAGTCGACATCGCCACCGGCATCGGGTACCCGGTCATGGTCAGGCCGTCCTTCATCCTCGGGGAGGTGGCACCGGGATCGCGGCCAACGAGCAGGAGTTCCTCGAGGTGGCAAGGCACGGACTGACCACCTCGCCTGTCGGCGAGGTCCTGGTCGAGGAGTCGGTGTACGGGTGGAAGGAGTTCGAGCTCGAGGTCATGCGCGACCGGGTGGGTAACGCGGTGATCGTCTGCTCGATCGAGAAATTCGACCCG
>CAYVTP010000011.1:0-27484 GCA_964454615.1 uncultured Acidimicrobiaceae bacterium
CGCGACCTTCGGGTTATGAGCCCGACGAGCTACCAGACTGCTCCACCCCGCGTCGTTCGATCCATTCTAGGGCAGCCGCTCCGTACCGCAAAGGGCGAGTCCCAATTGGCTGGGGTTGAGTACGAAGCCGGACCCCGTCGCCGCTGACCTGATGTTGACCCCAGCCCGAGCCCGGCTCGAATCACGCCAGTTGGTCGAGGAAACGAGCGACTTCGGCATTGGTGCGCAGCCGATGAACCTGGGCGTGCCCCCACGAGCCGTCAGCCAGAGCCTCCTCGTACTTCTCCCGGACGGAGGCGTGGCGGGTCCACGTCCACACGATGATGTTCTTGTGGGGATCCCGGCTGTAGAGGTTCGACATAGGCTCCCTGACCGACTCCCACAATGTCTCCCGGGTGACCACCCTGCGTAGGGTGCGACGGACCACCCGCAACATGGCGGCCCGCCGCGGCGGGTCCAACCAGATGAACGTGTCGGCGCGGGGCCACACCAACTCCCGGGTGCCATGACTGGTGTAGTTGCCGTCGATCACCCACCCCTCACCCTGGGTGAACCGGTCCAAAGTCGGGCCGAAGTCCTGGTGAGCCTCGTCCGCCCACCCGTGTCTGTGGAACACCGAATCCATCTCCAGACATGGGAGGTCGAGCGTTCCGGAAACGATTCGCGCCACCGTCGTCTTACCCGAGCCGCTGCTGCCGACCACCACGATGCGACGCATGATGCCGATGATCGCAGGGTTCCCGTCCCGATGGATCGAGCCTCCTGGCCCGACCTACTCGAGCAGGCGTCGAACGGTCGCCTCGATCCGGCGTTCCCTGGTCTCGGGCCGCTTCGCCTCGTAGACGTGCCACAGATGTTGCTTGCGATGCGACGGCGGCAATGCCGCGAAGGTTTCCCGCGCACCGGGAGTGGCATCGAGGGCTTCGGCCAGGTCGTCGTGAACCACGAGAGCCTCTCCGTCGTCATACCGCGCCCAGACACCTTCAGTCCGGTCCGGGTTGCCTTCCAGCCACGACCTCCAATCCGCCCTGGACTCGGGGGCCACGACCTCACGGCCATCAGGGAGATTCGGGCGCCTCCACTTGGCTGATCCTGGTCACCGACTCAGGATACGAGCCGGGAGGAGAAGACTGCCCCCACACCTCTACTAGCGTCCCGTTTCCATGTCCGACTACGTCGTCAGACCGCTGACCATCGACACATGGCAAGCTTTCGACAGGCTGGTCGAACGCCACGGAGGCATATGGGGTGGTTGCTGGTGTCTCGAGTTCCATCCCGAAGGAGGAGACAAGGGCGTCGACCGTCGGGCACTCAAGGAGAGGCGTGTCCGGGACGGGGAGGCGCATGCCGCTCTCGTATTCGACGGGGAAGAGTGCGTCGGCTGGTGCCAGTTCGGTTCCCCCGAAGAGTTGCCACGGATCAAGTTCGGCAAGGCCTACCGGGCGGAGGAGAGTGAACCTCCCGACTGGCGCATCACATATTTCTTCGTCGACAAGGCCTACCGGCACACCGGAGTCGCCGAAGCCGCGCTGAGGGGGGCCTTGAAAGAGATTGCCCACCTGGGAGGAGGCACAGTGGAGAGCTCACCGGAGGATGTCACCGGCCGAAAGGTCTCCAACTCCTTCCTGTACAACGCCACCATCGACATGTTCGAACGGGAGGGCTTCACCCGCATCCGCCAGCTGGGCAAGAACAACTGGCTGGTATCCAAGCGAGTTCGGTCCAGGTGCTCCTGAGAGGACCGCCCCGGCGCTAAGTCGGCGGCCCGTCGCTTAACCTCCATCGAGCGATGAGCGTGTCACGCAGACTCGAGCCGTTCGGGACCACCATCTTCACCGAGATGACCCAGTTGGCCGCCCGGGCCGGGGCCATCAACCTGGGTCAGGGCTTCCCCGATTGGGAGGGCCCGGCCTTCATCAAGCAGGCTGCTGCCGAGTCGATGGCCGCCGGGATCCACGACCAATATCCGTCGAGCTTCGGAGTCCCCGAGCTGAGGAGGGCAGTGGCCAACCGCTACACCCATCTGCTGGGAAGGCCGGTCGATCCCGAAACCGAGGTGACAGTCACCTGCGGGTGCACCGAAGGCCTCATGGCCTCGTTCGTCGGTCTCGTCGACCCTGGAGACGAGGTCATCATCGTCGAGCCCTACTACGACTCCTACCCGGTGGGATTGTCCGTGGCCGGAGCACTCCCCCGCTACACCACCCTGAGACCACCCGACTTCGCCCTAGACATCGACCATGTCGCCTCCCTGTTCAACAGGCGGACAAGGGCGGTCGTGGTCAACACACCGCACAACCCCACCGGGCACATGTTCACCAGCGAGGAGCTGGTAGCCATTGCCGAGCTGTGCATCGAACACGACGCCATGGCGATCTGCGACGAGGTCTACGAGGAGATCACCTTCGGCCCGGAGCACCTCCACCTGGCCACCTTCCCGGGAATGGCGGAGAGGACCGTAACCCTGTCCTCGGTGGGCAAGACCTACTCGCTGACCGGGTGGAAGGTGGGCTGGGCGGTCGCCCCGCCGTCGTTGACTGCCGGGATCAGGGCGGCCCACCAATACATGACCTTCACCACCCCCACCCCGGTACAGCACGGGACGGTGGCGGCCCTGGGCGCACCACCCTCGTTCTACACCGACCTGAGAGAGCAGTACCGCGGGCTACGCGACCTGCTCGCCGACGGCCTCGGCAGGGCCGGCTTCGAAGTCCATCGGCCCCAAGGCACATACTTCCTGATGGCCGGGTACGGGGAGCTCTCCGGGCTCGATGATCGCGCCTTCGCCCGCCACCTGGTCGAAGCAGTGGGAGTGGCGGTGATCCCGCCATCCGTCTTCTATCACGAGCCGGCGGCAGCAGACCGCATGGTCAGGTTCGCCTTCTGCAAGAGCCGCCGGGTCCTCGAAGAAGCCATCGACAGGCTCGCCGGACTGGCCCCCTCCTGACAGGGGACAGAAGGACACCTAGCCTCGGGTCATGATCACCGCAGTCCACACCCTCATCTACTCCGACACACCCCAGGAGGCACGGGCATTCATCAGGGATGTCCTGCAATGGCCCTTCGTCGACACCGGCGAGGGCTGGCTCATCTTCAAGACCGGGCCCTCGGAGCTCGGGGTGCACCCGACCTCGCATGGCGACTGGTCGACCGACCCCAAGCACGAGATATCACTGATGTGTGACGACATCGAAGCCACCGTCGCCGACCTCAGAAGTCGGGGCGCCGAATTCACGGAAGAGGTCGAAGACCTCGGGTTCGGACTTGCCATCAACCTCCAGGTGCCGGGCGGGCCCGAGATGATGCTCTACCAGCCGGCCTACGACCCTCCAGCCACCAGCCTCTGATCAAGCCGGGTCCCATCCGGTGACACCGGCAAGGTTGCCGCAGGCAGGTTAGGGGCCAGGTCAGCGGTAGCGCCAGACGATGCGGCCTCTGGTCGGGTCGTAGGTGGAGACCTCCACATCCACCGAGTCTCCTGGGAGAACCCGAATTCCCCGGCCACGCCGCATCCGACCGGAAGGTTTGGCGAGCAGTTGGAACCCGCTCTCCAGCTCGACCTCGAAGGTCGAGTCGGGGAGCATCTTCACAACCGTGCCGCGCATCCGCACGTACTCCTCGGTGTCCTTAGCCAATGTGGGAACTCTCCATCGACGGGAAACTCTAGGGCAAACCCGAGACCAAGGCCGATCCGGGGAACAAGCCTGCGTCCGGATCTTGACCGAGGAGCTCCTGGATCTCACGCACCTTCTCCTGGGCGATGCCGATCCAGCGCTGGTACTCGGCCAGATCACCACGGGTCAGGGCAGACTCGGCGTTGGCGAAGGCCGCCAGAGCCTCGGAGACCAGCTGGTCGAGGTCACCGCCCGGGAGTGTCGGGTCGACAGGACGACCGGTGCCCGCGCCGAACACCCGCTCCAAAGCACCTTCAAGCGTCGAAGCCCATTCCACGCGCTCGCCGAACACGACAACGACCCTTCGGAACTCGGGGAAAGCTCCCCCGGCCTCCTCCAGGTAGATGGGCTGGAAGTAGATAACCGAGTCCTCGATGGGGACCACCAGCAGGTCACCCCTGATGACACGGGAGCCGGCGGAGTCCCAGAGGGAAAGCTGTTGGGCGATATCGCCGTCCTGCTCGATCCTCTGGCCGACCTGGCCCACACCGTCGACGAAACCGCCCTGGGGCATGCGGAAGTCAATCAGCCTGCCATACCGCCCCGGTGTCGAGTCCGCTACCAGGAAACTGACCATGTTGCGCCTGGCGCGAGGGTTGAACGGTTGGAGGAGAAGGTAGGAGATGTCGTCGTCGCCGGGCAGCTCGGTCAGCAGGTAGTAGGGCAACACCTGGCTCCTGGCGGGGTTGCCGAAGATGTCGGCCCGGATCACCTGGTCTGCGGGACGTCCGGCGTTGGACGGATCCTCCGGGAAAGTCCAGGCGTCGTTACCTGTGAACAGGTCCTCGGCACGCTCCACGTGGTACTCGAGGTAGTGGTAGCCCTGGACCCGAAAGAGGTCCTGGGGATAGCGGAGATGCTCGACCAGACCCGGCGGCATCTGGCTCAGGGGCACGAACATGCCCGGGTAGTTGCGGTCCCAAGCCCTGATGATCGGGTCGTCGAAGTCCCGGACGAAGAATGTGACATCTCCGTCGTGAGCCGAGATCACGGCCTTGACCGAGTTCCGGATGTAGTTGGTCCCCCTGGGCAGGGCCGAGCTGGCGGCAAGACGATCGAGGACCGCGGTGGTGACCCTCTGCGAGTAGGGGTAGTTGGAGGAGACGGTGTACATGTCGACCACCCAGAAGATCTCACCGTCCACTATCACCGGGTAGGGATCGGCGTCGGACACCAGGAAGGGGGCGATGTTGTCGACGATGCGCCGCACGTTGCGCTCCACCAACACCCTGCTGTCCGGCCGCACCTCGCCTGAGATGAGGAGGTTGACATCCCGATACCGGAGGGCGAAGGCCACACGCCGCCAGAAGTTGCTCAGCTCGACCCCGGCCGCGCCGTCGTACTCGTTGTACGCGATGCCCCCGGGAATCGGGAAGTCGATCTCCTGGGGACGACTCCCGGTTCGGACGATGACAGGACGCCCCGGCTGATAGGTCTCACCGAAGTACACCCTGGGCTGGTCGAGCTCCAGGGCGGGGTTGGCAGCAACCGGGGGAAGGTCCCTGAGCAGGAAGCTGGGCTGGCCGTCGGATTGCACCACCGTGGCCTGGTTGACCACCGCGCCGAACCCGTGCGTGTAAAAGAGGCGGATGTTCTGCCAGTCGTCGCGAGGAAGGGCGACCTCGTCGAGCTCGCGGACACCGATCATGACCTGGCGGATCTCGCCGTTCTCGTAGTAGCGGTCGGTGTCGACCCGCCCTATCACGTAGTAGGGCTCGAGCTCCTGGAAGTTCTGATAGGTCCGGAGCAGGACCGAGCTGTTCCAGATCCTCAGGTTGTCGATGACACCCCGGTTGGCCTCGATGTCGTCGATTGTCAGGTTGGGCGATGCGGCAAAAGGCCTGATGGTGATCTCGTCGAGCTGATAGGCAGCCCGGGTGGCCGCCAGGTTGTTGGCTATGTACGGCAGCTCCCTGGGCAGCTGGTTGGGCAGCACGTCGAAGCGCTGTATCAGAGCCGGGTAGATCGAACCGGCGGCCACCGTCACCACCAGCCATGAGGCGATCGCAACGCCACCCAGCAGCCAGCCCCGCCGGAAGATGTTGACGATGAACAGGGCTGCGGCGATCAGCGCCACCAGGAAGAGGAGGTTGAGGACCGGGATGCGGACGTTCACGTCGGTGTAGCCCGGCCCGAAGAACGTCGGCTCGGCATTGCTGGAGAGGAGCATCTCGTAGCGGGCCAGCCGATAGGAGGCAGCCCGGACCAGGGCGACCAGGGCCAGCAGCACCGAGACCTGCATCTTCGCCCCCCGGCTGGCGATCAGCCTCCTCCCGTCGAAACCGAGTCCACCGTTCAGGTAGTGCGCCACCGCGGCGACCAACGTGGCCAGGATCATCAGGTTGAAGAGCCACCCGATGGCGCTGGTCAGGAGCGGCAGCTGGAACACGTAGAACTGGAGGTCGCCACCGAAGATGGGGTCACCGGCACCGAACGACTGACTGTTCATGTAGAGGAAGACCTCCTCCCGCCAGGTCGAGGCTGCCAGTCCCAGGAACAGGCCGAAGGAGAGTGGGACAACGATCTGGATCCTCCGGCTGTTGGTCGACACCCACAGCCGGAGACGCTCGGTGAACTCGTCGTCGCTCCGGATGCTGGCCCATCGGGGGAAGAGCCGGTCTGCGGTGTACAGGGTCACCCAGATGACCAGGAAGGCGACGACGAAGCCGGCAAGACCCAGCCCGATGTTCCAACGCCAGTCCTTGAGCCACACATGACCGTATCCAACCGAGTCGAACCAGAGATAGTCGGTGAACAGTGTGCTGAGGCCGGACAGGGCCAGGTAGATGGCCAGACCCACACCCAACAGCAGTGTGAGCGGGCGTCTCCGACCGGCCGCTTGGGGCGTCCTCGTGTACATCAGGGGTCGAGTCTAAGAGTCGGTGGGGCCAATGCCCCGGTGGGAGCGGCGCCCCCGGTCTCGACTCGACGGGGGACCACCCCTGGGGAAATCAGTCGGAATCCGACCCGGACAGCTCTATTGCCTGCTGGTAGGCCGTGATCGCCAGTGCCCGCACCCGTTGCTCGGCCTCGTCGGACCGCCACACCCGATATACCCTCGACGCGGCCGACTGCCTCTCCCGCTGTCCACCCCCCGCTTCGTCCAGGGCGTCGCTCACCTCCTGGCTGAGGGCTGCCGGGAACTCGTCGACCGCATTCGAATGCGGCGTTGCCGGCCTATTCAGCTTCCCTCCCGACATCAGTTCGGCGACCGAATGGCCGGCGGCGAAGCTCTCCGCCCACACCGTGATCAGGTCTGCGGCCAGGAGCTCGGCGTCCGCCTTCGGGTCGGGACGCCAGCCACCGTCGGTGCGGAGGTTGTCGAGGGCGATGTTCTGCAACTCGGTGATCGACTTCTTGATCCCGCGGAGGGCCCGGTTGGTGATGGGCAGAAGTCGACTGTTCCTCTCCTCGATCCAATCCGTGCCGTCGACCCTTTCTGGAACCCCCTCCGACTCCTCGTGGGACGGCTCGGAATCCGGCTTGGGGGCCGCTGCGGCTTCCGGTCCCCCGGCGCCTTCGTCGGCCGACTCCGGTTCATCGAACTGGCCGCCGCTTCGGAGCGACGCAAACAGCGAGTCGACATCGTCGGCGCCGCCCGGCAAGGACTCCGTATCAGACGTCGAATCAACCGCGGCTTTCTCGGGACCTTCGACCGGCGGGGCCGCGGGCTCATCGACCTTCCCTCCTACCGGCTCGGGCGCCGGCTCGGGCGCCGGTTCGGGTTCGGGCTCGGGCTGGGGACTTGGGCGCGATGCCACCTCCGACGACGGCCGCCTGGGCGCCTCGACCGGATCTGGTTCCCGGCGCGGCTCGGGCTTGACCACACGGACCGTTTCGCCGGACTCCCAGGGCCGCTCCCCGGTATCGGCGGCAGGCGCGGGGACGACCCGGACAGTGCTCGAGTGGTCGGCATCGAACGACTCGCGCCGCTCTTCGAGGGACACCTCCAGGCGGTTCAGGGTGTCTCGGGCGTGCTCCAACTCCTCGAGGAGCTCATCCCGGCGCTTCTCCAGGGCGTGGGTCCTCTCCTGAGCGGTCGACGCCTGGCGGGTCGCCGCGTCGATCATCTCGTCCCGCCGACGGGTGGCCTCGGCCATCATCTTCTCGGCGGTCATGGTGGCATTGCGGACCAGGTCCTCGGCGTCCCTCCGTGCCGCCGAGGTGAGGCGGTGGGCTTCGCGCTCGGCCTCACCCATGGTGTTGAGGACATCCCGGTCGGCTTGCTCGATGATCCTCCCGGCGTACTCCTGGGCCTGTGCGATCAGCTCCGTGCCGGTCACCCAAGCGTCACGGCGGAGGGCCTCCGCGTCGGACGACGACTGGCGGCGCACCGCCTCCGCCTCGGCGATCGCCTCAGTCCTCCAACGTGCCGCATCGATGCTGGCCCTCTCCCGCATCGTCTCAGAAGCCTCCCTGGCAGCCTGAAGGATGGCGGCAACCTCCTGGCCGACGGCCTCGAACTCGGACTCGAGATCCGAGGTCTCCGCAGCGTCAGAACGCTCCCTGGCGCGGACGAGCTCACCCTCGAGGATCTCGATGCGGGAGGCGAGCCGTTCCAGCAACTCTCTGACCTCGTTCCGGTCGGCGCCCCACAGGGTGGGTCGAAACTGGACGCTGCGGAGTGCGTCGGGGGTGATGTCAGAAGCCATCCAGACCTAGAAGATAACGGTACCGCCTGTCCGTTCCCGGGTTTGGCGGCTAGGAGGACGCCAGACTCCCCAGAAAGTCGAGGGCCTCGGCCAGAGAACCGACCGGTACCACCTCGATCGTGGTGCGGGGCACGGATGCGGCCTCGTCGTAGTTCTCCACCGGCACAAGGATGTGGCTGGCCCCGGCGGCCTCGGCGGCGATCACCTTCTGACGCACCCCTCCGACCGCCCCGACCCGTCCGTCGGGATGGATGGTGCCGGTACCGGCGATCACATGGCCGGCTGTCAGCTCACCCTCGGTGAGGGCATCGATGATGGCCAGGGCGTGCAACATGCCGGCAGACGAGCCTCCGACGTTCCCGCTCCCGATGTCGACCCCGAACGGGGGCTCGACGATCTCGCTGAGGATGACACCGATCATCGCCACCCCCGGTGTATCGGTCCGCTCAGCCAGCTCCACCTCGAGCTCGAGTTGCTCCCCTCGGCGAATCACAGTCATCTGGATCCGTTCCCCGACCGGGAGATCCTGGATCAGCGGCCCGATCTCGCTGATCGCAGCGACCGGCACGCCCCGCACCGCGGCGATGGTGTCACCCAGCTCCAGGACCTGCTCTGCGGGCACGCCCTCGACGATCCCATCGATCACCACCTCGACCGGGACCATCCCAAACCCCAGGTGGGAGAGGGCGGCCGCTATCGACCTGAAATTGGAGTCGTCCATCTGTTGCAGGGAGCGAGACCTGTACTCCTCGTCGGTCTCGCCGGGCCGGCGGACGGCCTGCTTTTCGATCAGGTCTATCGAAGGGTCGAACGTGGCGATGACGACCTCGAACAGGTTCACGTCCTGGGCGATCACGGTGAGCATCAGGAGCTCGCCCGCAGGCGGGAACACCTCGATGTCCTCGGCGCTGATCGAAGAGTTGACGTCGAATACCGGGCCGGCCGAATAGGCGAGGTAGGGCAGATGCACATTCCAGGCGACCACCGAGAGGGCGCCCGCCAGGAACAGGGCCCCGAGCACGAGATAGGGCCACCGGCCGGGGTTGTGCTCGGCTGCGACGGGAACGGAGGGGTCGACGTGATCTGACACGAATTTGAGACGTGGCCGGGCGGGTCCCGGGTTCCGAAGATGTTACGACACGACCGCTTCGAACCGGTCGGGGGTCAGTTGGTCTCGACCGCCTCGCCGAGATAGGCCCGGATCACGTTGGGATCGGCCTGGACTTCTGCAGGCTTGCCCAGGGCGATCTGACGACCGAAGTCGAGCACCAGGACCCTGTCTGCAATGTCCATCACCAGCCCCATGTCGTGTTCGACCAGGATGATCGAGATGTCGACCTCTTCGCGGACATCGAGGATGAAACGGGCCATGTCCTCGGTCTCCTCCAGGTTCATGCCCGCCACCGGCTCGTCGAGGAGGAGGAGCTCCGGGTCCAGGGCCAGGGCCCGGCCCAGCTCGACCCTCTTCTGCACCCCGTAGGGGAGCATCCCGACCGGGTACTTGCGCCACTGCTCGATCTCCAGGAAGTCGATGATCCCCTCCACGATCTCCCGGTTGGCGATCTCCTCCCGCTTGGCCTTGCCGAACCAGAAGGCACCGGCGAACCAGCTGGTCGAAGTCCGGATGTGACGACCGGTCAGGATGTTCTCCAGGACCGTCATGTGGGGATAGAGGGCGATGTTCTGGAACGTCCGGGAGATCCCTTTCTTGGCCGTCTGGTGCGGCCTCAGCCCCATCATCGACTCCCCCTTCCACAGCACGTCGCCCTGCTGGGGGTGGTAGACCTGGTTGATCACATTGAACAGAGAGGTCTTGCCGGCCCCGTTCGGGCCGATGATGGCGAACAGCTCGCCGTCGTCGACGTGGAAAGACACCCCGTCGATCGCCTTGACTCCCTGAAAGGAGAGGTGGACATCACGGACCTCGAGCAGGTGGTCATACTCCTCCGGCCCGACAGGATCGGAACGTCGCGTCAGGAGCTTCCCACTCATGACAGCCACCTCTTCCGCCGGCGGTAGTGCTTGACGTCGCGGAACGACTTCTTCTCACCGGTCACCTGCAGGCCCAGGTAGAACTCCTTGACGTCGTCGTCCTTGAGGAGCTTCTCCGGGGTTCCGTCCATGACGATCTTCCCGGTCTCCATCACGTAGCCGTGGTGGGCTATGGACAGGGCCATGTTGGCGTTCTGCTCGATGAGCAGCACCGAGGTTCCCT
Organism: uncultured Acidimicrobiaceae bacterium; assembly: GCA_964454615.1. Taxonomy (GTDB): domain Bacteria; phylum Actinomycetota; class Acidimicrobiia; order Spongiisociales; family ZC4RG35; genus ZC4RG35. Next base: position 10,542 of record CAYVTP010000011.1, read on the forward strand.
GCTGGTTGATGGCCACGATGATGTCCCGGACCTCCTGGACCAGGAGGGGGGCCAGGCCCAGAGAGGGCTCGTCGAGGATGAGTAGCTTCGGGTCCTGCATGAGGGCCCTTCCGATGGCCAGCATCTGCTGCTCCCCGCCTGACAGATATCCGGCGGTGGCCGTCCTCCTGTCCTTGAGCCGCGGGAACAGTCCCATGACCCGGTCGTAGGACTCCTTGAACCCCGAGCTGTTGGTGTAGGCCCCGGCCCTCAGATTGTCGTCGACGCTCATCTCGACGAAGACCCGCCGCCCCTCCATCACCTGGCTGATGCCCAGGCGGACCCTTTTGGCCGGGTCGTCGTGGTTGATCCGGCGCCCGTCGAACACGATCTCACCCTTGGTGATGTCCCCGTTGTGGACCTCGAGGAGCCCGGTGATCGCCCGGAGGGTGGTCGTCTTGCCGGCCCCGTTGGCGCCGAGCAACGCCACTATCTGGCCGTCGCCGACCGCGATGGACGTGCCCCGCAGGACGAGGATCACCTCGTTGTACACGACCTCAAGGTTCTCTACGGCTAGCAATACACCGGCTCCGATCCTGAGTCGATGGCTTGGGGGGTGGCGTCAACCACCCCCCAGCACATCATCTGGTTGTTATGACCCGAACTCGTAACAGGCCGACTCGAACACGTAAGCCTGGGTGATCGGGTGAGTGAAGTTCTCCACCAGGGTCCGCTCACCGGCGTGCTCACCCGCGGCCAGTCCGTCAGGATCCGGCCTCCAGATCGTGGTGGCACGTTGCACACGGTCGTTGGGGCCTCCGACGTAGGTCTCGTTGGGGCCAAGCCCGTTGAGATCGACTTCGTCGATCGTGGTGGCGGCCCTAAGGACCCCAGCCTGGGTCATATCCCCGGCGTCGTAGGCCGCCTGGAGCACGGCATGCATGATCTGTGCCTCGATGAACCCTTCGAAGATCGCCGAGACCTTGACCCCGCCGAGACGTCCGTCGGCCTCGATGAGGGCGATCGTCTCCTGGACTCCGGGTGCGTCACTGTCCCACAGCGAGTAGTAGGAGCCCCAGAAGGTTGCCTGTGCCAGACCGGCGGCAAGCGCCGGGGTCTGGAGGAACGCCGGGTTGTAGCTCGGAGCCGCACCGCTCCACACCGCCTGCATCTGGCCAGCCGCCTGACCGAAGATGGCGGCCCACGAGCCAGGTGAGTTGGTCAGCCAGACCATGTCGGCGCCGGAACCGATCAGCCCGTCACGCACGGAGGCCTCGGAAGCGTCGTTGCCCGGGAACACTTCGCCCCTGGCCTGATAGACGATCTCGATGCCTAGGGCTTCGGCGGCAAGAACCGCACCCGTATGCGAGTCGAGGCCGTAATCGCCAGGCACCGATGCGATAGCGATGGTCTGGAGGGCGTCGCCCATCTGCTCCTTGACGAAGCCGATGACGTTCATCGCCTCCAGGCAGTAGTTGGTGCCGTGGTGTAACAGATTGGCGTTGTACTGGGGGTCGGTCCACCCGGAGTACCAGGTGAGCGGTATCGCCAGGATCTCGTCCTCCGCCAGCAGGTCGGTCGGCGTTATCAGGGCCATCGTCTGCGGTGATCCTGTGGAGTGACCAAAAGCCACCACCGAGCTCTTCATCTCCTCGTACCTCTGGACATGCTGGGTGACGTCGTAGGCGGTGTCACGGGTGTCGAGCTCCACTCTGAGCCCCCCGATGCCGCCCTCGGCGTTCACCTTCTCCCAGTAGATCTCATGCCCGGCGACTATGACCTGCACCAGCGACGAGAACGGACCCGAGAGGTCCGAGAGCAAACCGATGGTGATGACTCCGCGGTCCAGATCGACTCCGATGTCGGTGAGGATCTCCCCGGGTCCTACGCTGGTGGTCGTGGTCCCCGGAGGCTGGGTGGTGCCGGGCGCCGTCGTAGTCGGCGTCGTCCCCGGGCCGCATGCGGCCGCCACCAGGGCCAGGGCCAGGAACAATCCCAGCCACTTTGACTTTGTCTTCATCTCGCTTCTTCCTCCTCGTCAGTTCGGGACGGCGAAAGCCGCCCACGTGGCGGACCGCTCAGTATGTGAACGGCCAACTCTTCCAATAATTGCGGATCCTGAGCCATATGCCGTACAACCCCAGCGGCTCGAAGATCAGGAACCCGATGATCAGCAAACCGTACAGGACGATATTGAACTGGGCGACGGACAGACCCGGCGCCGTGCCTGCCTGGGTGTTGATCAACCCCCAGTCCCCTGGCCCGGTCGACACGATGAGGTCCGCCAGCCACACGAAAGCCCCTTCGCCGGCCGTAACGTATCCACTGAGCCAGTTGGTGAAGTCGAAGACCAGCCGGGGAAGGATGATGACGAAGGCCGAGCCGAGGAGGACCCCTGAGACCACGCCGGCGCCCCCGATGAGGACGATGGCGATGAACTGGACGGAGAGGAACAGGTTCCAGGACTCGGGGAGCATCCTTCCCACGAAGGAGGCGAGCAGCGCCCCGGCAACGCCCGCATAGAACGACGAGATGCCGAAGGCGGTGAGCTTGTACTTGAACTCCTCGATGCCCATGATCCCGGCGGCGATGTCCCGGTCGCGGATCGATTGGAAGGCCCTTCCCGGCCTTGTCCGCTGGATGTTCTTGGCGAGCAGGATCGCAAGGATCAATATCCCCAGACACAGGTAGAAGGTCTTCATGGTGCTGGTCAGCTCGACACCGAACCAGGCGCCGTCCCGGGAGAAGTCGATGAGGGGCTCCTCCTCCTTCCACAGCCTGAGCTCGAAGCGTGGGAAGGCACGCCCCGACTGCGATCCTCCGGTGACCGTGACGAAACGCTGCCAGAGAAACTCCCCGATGAACACCAGGCCGAAGGTGACGAAAGCCAGGTAGAGCCCCCGCACCCGGACCGCTGTGGGACCCACTGCCACCCCTACCAGGGCCGCCACTATCCCTGCGCCAGGAAGCCAGATCCACATGGGGAGGCCCATGCCCACCAACGGCCCCGGCGCAGAGCCGAGCCAGGCTGCGGTGTAGGCGCCGATCCCCATGAAGAAGGCATGACCCAGGGAGATCTGGCCGGCAAGACCGGTGAGGATGTTCAGACCGAGGGCGCCGACGGCGAAGATGCACACCTGGGTCAGTAGGCGGAGCCACGCCGACTCCCCCATGAACCCGATCACCGGCACCACCCCGAAGGGGAGAAGCACCATCGCCAGGATGATCAGGCCAACAGCGACCTTCTTGACCGTGGTGTTGAGGATCGCCTGGTCGGCCTCGTAGGAGGTGTACAGCATGGGGCGGCCTCTCATACCCGTCTCACCTCCACCGTCCCGAACAAGCCGTGGGGTTTGACCATGAGCACGATCAGCATCAGCAGATATGGGACCACCCCTGGGAAGCCGAAACCGACCACTGCGACCGGGACGTAACCGATGGCGATGGCCTCGGCCATCCCCACGATCATGCCCCCGACTATGGCCCCCACCACCGAGTCGAGGCCTCCGATGACAATCGCCGGGAAGGCCTTGAACGCGAAGAATGCCGTCTGCTGGTCGACACCGGCGAGACGACGCGGGTACATGGAGACAAACAGGCCGGCGATGGCGGCGAGCACCGCACCGATGGCCCAGGACAGCGAGAACACCCGTCCGACATTGATCCCCTGCGCCCGGGCCACCTCCTGGTCGAAGGCGGTGGCCCTCATCGCGATCCCGGTTCGGGAGCGGAAGAACATGGCGATCGCCCCCACGGCCACCATGGCCACCACGATCTGAAGGACCTCGGTGTGGGCGATCCGGATCGGCCCCCAGTTGAAGTGGGCGAAGCCGAACGGGTCGCCCACCGGCCTGGGGAACTGGCCGATGAAGTCATTGGTAATCGTCCTGATGACGAAGTCCAACCCGAGTGTCACGATGGCGATGGCGAACAACTCCTCGCCGACCATGGGCCTGAGGAAGACCCTCTCCAGGAGCATCCCCAGCCCTCCCATGACTATCACCGCGAGCAGGACCGCACCGGTCCAGCTCACCCATGCCGGCGCCTCGGGCAACCACCGACCGGGGATGTCGTTGATGACTGCGAAGGCCGAGACCAGGAACGCCCCCAGGGCGGCCAGGGCGCCATGGGCGAAGTTGATGACCCGGGTGGCTTTGAAGATGATCACGAACCCGACCGCCAGGAGGGCGTAGATGGTCCCCAGGCCGAACCCTTCGACCAGCACCGAGGCTGCCTTGCCGGACCCTCCCGGCGAGGTCTGGGCGAAAACGAGAAGGTCGAGGATCACGACCGGTACATGTCCTCGATCAGGTCGCCGAACATGTCACTGACCGCGTTCCTCTTCAGCTTCTGGGTTGCGGTGAGCTCCCCGTCCTCGTGGTCCAACTCCTTGGGGATGAGGCGGAACTTGCGGATGTTCTCGACCCTGGCGAAGAGCTCGTTGGTCTTGTTGACCACCCCTTGGATCAGCTCGATGACCTCCGGCTTCTCCGACAGGTCCCTGTAGGTGGTGTAGGGGATGTTGCGCCGGGTCGCCCAGTTGCCCACCACGTCACTCTCGATGGCGATGAGGGCGCTGATGAACTTTCGCCTGTCGCCTATCACCATCGCCTCCTTGATGTATGGCGAGGCCTTGAGGCTGTTCTCGATCTCCGATGGCGACACCATCTTCCCGCCGGAGGTCTTGATGACGTCCTTGATCCGGTCGACGATCCTGACGTGGGTCCCGTCCACCCACTCGCCGACGTCACCGGTCTTCAGCCAACCGTCCTCGGTGAAGGCCGCCGCGGTCTGTTCCGGCTTGTTCCAATAGCCCTTGAACACCCCGGCATGTTTGGTCTGAATCTCGCCGGTCTCCTCGTCGATTCGGAGGCCGATGCCCGGATAGGGCTCTCCCACCGTTCCCACCTTGTTCCGGCCGGGGAGGTTGGAGGTGGCCACCGCAGAGTTCTCGGTCATCCCGTACAGCTCATAGACGGGCACCCCGATCCCCAGCATGTCACGGATGACCTCGGGGGCAATCGGAGCCGCACCCGAAGCCGCGAACCGGACCCGGCGCATCCCGATCCTCTCCTTCAACGCCCTGAACACCAACGGGTACCCGAGTATGTAGAGCAGACGCGAACCGAAGGTGTGCTCACCATCGTTGGCCACCCGCTTCCGCCCGATGACCGCGGCCATTCTCATTCCCAGACCAAACCAGATCCGTTTGAAGAATGTGGCATCGCGGCCCTTGATGGCGATGGTGGCGTGGATCTTCTCCCAGATCCTCGGGACGGCGAAGAAGATGGTGGGCTGGATCTCCCTCAGGTTCATCTGGACGGTCTCGATCGATTCGGCGAAGTTGAGAGTGCATCCGGCCACCACCGACGTCCAGGTAGAGAAGATCCTCTCCGCCACGTGGCAGAGGGGGAGATAGGTGAGGATGATGTCGTCCGGGTTGGGGCCGGTGGTCTTGCGCAACGGGGTGGCCTTCCCCATCCGCCCCTCCACGTTGACCAGGTTGTCGACACAGAAGCTGAAGTTGCTGTTGACCAGCATCGCACCCTTCGGCGGCCCGGTCGTCCCGGAGGTGTAGACCAGCGTGATCAGGTCGTCGGCCGTAGCCTCCGCCATGATCCTCTCCACTGCACCGGGGCTCTGGTAGCGGTGGGCGCGGCCCATCTCGAGGAAGTCGTCCCAGAAGAGGAACAGATCGCCGTCCTTCCACTTGGAGAACCCTCGCGGTTCGACGTGGATGATCTTGCGAAGGGCCGGCAGGTCGTCGATGACCTCCATCACCTTCTCGGCCTGCTCCTGGTCTTCGGCCAGGTGGACTTCGGCGCCGCTGTCGGCAAGCAGGTAGCGAACCTCGGCTGCGGGGTTGGTCGGGTACAGCCCCACGGTCACCGCCCTGACAGCCACCGTGGCCAGGTCGAGGATCACCCACTCGGGCCGATCCTCCGACTGGATCGACACCCGGTCTCCCAGTCCGACACCCAGGGCCAGCAGCCCGTGGGCGGCGTCCAGGATGGTCTCCCAGTACTCCGACCAGGTGATCTCCTGCCAGATCCCGAAGTCCTTCTCACGAAGGGCGACACGATCGGGCATCCTCTCGGCCCACTCCCGGGCCATCGCCGGGGCTGTCCGGTACCCGATCCCTGATACCGGCGTGCTCGCATCCTGGACTACGGCAGTCACAGCATCGTCCTCCTCAAGACTTTGAGTGACACTACATGTTTCCCATCGCGCCGTGCACGCCATCTGGCCCTATAGGTCCTTTGTCAGGGCGCCTCCATAGAATCGGCCATATGAGCGACCGAGGAAGCGAGCTGGCCCAGCGAAGCTGGGAGCCACCGGGACTGTCCCCTAACGAGCCTCCCAAGACGCCACGGGACCCGTGGACGCTGGTTCTCGGGATATTCGGGGGAGTCCTACTGGGAGTGGGAGTCACATTCGGCATACTCGGTTACATGGGGGTGCTCCAGGAGCCCGTGCCAACCACCATCCCACCGGGACCGGTCTTGACCGCCCCTCCGGCGACCGGGCCGCCACCGACCCTGGGTGACGTCGTCACCGCGGCGGCCGTCGCCGAGCGGGTGATCCCTTCGACGGTCTTCATCCAGACCTCGGGCTTCCTGCTCGGCGCCAGTGGGAGCGGGGTGGTCTACGGGTCGGAGGGATACATCGTGACCAACCACCATGTCATCACCGGGGCACGCAACCTGTGGGTGGTCTTCGCCGACGGTGGCCGGTACCCGGCGACCGTGGTCGGCTCCGACCGCCTGACCGATCTGGCCGTCCTCCGTGTCGACCGGGCCGACCTGACCCCGATCGACCTCGGCATCTCGGCACATCTGGCGATCGGCCAGGCGGCGATCGCCATAGGGAACCCCTTGGGCCTGGAAGGGGGCCCGACGGTGACCGCCGGGATAGTCAGCGCCCTCAACCGCGCCCTCACCATCGACCGGGCCTCCACTCTCTACGGGTTGGTGCAGACCGACGCCCCGATCGCACCCGGGTCCAGCGGCGGGGCCCTGGTCGACGCCCAGGCGAGGCTGATCGGCATCACAACCGCCATTGCCGTGTCCGAGATCGGGCCGGAAGGGCTCGGCTTCGCCATCCCGGTCGACATGATGGTGGGGGTCGTCGAAGACCTGATCGCACACGGCTCTGTCTCCCATGCCGCCCTCGGGATCGAAGGGACCACCGCCTGGGCATCGCGAGGGGGGGCCGAGTACCCGGTGGGGGTTGGGGTCACCCGGATACCCTCGGGGTCGGCATTTGCAGCGTCCGGAGGCCAGGTGAACGACGTCATCGTCGAGATCGCCGGCACCAGGGTCAACACCCTGGAGGACCTGCTTGCCGTCCTGCGGATGCTGCGAGCGGGCCAGCTCATCGACGTACAGATCCTCCGGGGCACTTCGGAGCAGGTCCTTCGTGTGGAGCTGGGCAGGCTGGGCAATTGAGCGACGACCTCTTCTCGAAGCTCTTCGAGCTCTTCAACCAGCCCGGCCCGGTCAACTGGAGGCTGGCAGCCGAGGTGGCGCGCCACCTGACCGGCGATCGTGAGCCAATCGAACCCTGGGCGGCCGAGGAATACCGCGATCTGGCCAGGCTGGCAGAGTTCAAGCTCGCCGACGTCGCCCCTTTCCGGGTCGAGACGGCCAGCGACGTACTGCCACTGGACCGCCGTTCGTGGGCAGAGCAGAACTTGGAGTCCTACGCCGCCCTGGTCGAGCCCTTTGCGGCGTCGGTGGCGGGAGAGGGCCCGGCGGCGCCACTGTTCGCCCAGATGGCACCGGCGATCATCGGCCTCCAGGCAGGGTCGTTGGTCGGCACACTGGCCACCTGGATCGTGGCCGGCTTCGATGCCGGGCTCCCCCCCGATCGTTCCGGCCCACTGAGCATCGTGGTACCCAACATCCAGTCGGATTGGGCGGCAGACATCGAGGAGCGGGACCTGAGGCTGTGGGTGGTGACCAACGAAGTCTCGTTCCGGTCGTTGTGTGCCCTCCCCTGGGTCGCCGACCACCTTGCCGTCCTGGTCGGAAATTACGCCGAGGCCAGCCGGATCGATCCTTCGAAGCTGAGCGGCCTGATGGTGGCCGGGAGCGACCCGGCGGAGATCAAACGGGCCATAGAGGACGCCGGCGGAATCGAGAGCCTTCTCGGCGGCGACGACGCCGAGGCCCCTAGAGCGGAGCTGGAGGCCTTCCTGGGTGCGCTGACCGGGTGTGCCCGCCTCCTGGCGCGGCGGGCCACTGCGGAGATCATCCCCGGATTCGACGCCATCTCAGAGGCCCGAGACCTGGATAGGGAGATGTCGGAAACCTCGAACATGATCGGCGTCGGCCCTGTGGCCCCGGAGGCGACCCGACTCGGCGACATCTTCAACCAGGAGGTCGAGGCCCGCTACGGGGACGACGCCCTCAAAGTGCTCTGGGCGGACCCGAGCAGGATGCCGTCTGCCCGGGAGCTACGCGACCCGACGGCCTGGGCAGCCAGGGTGCTCCTCGACGGCTGGACCTGAGGCAGCCAGGGCGTGTCCCCCCGTGGAAACGGGGGGACCGACGCAGCGACCCAAACGAGCGCGTCGAGGGGGGCCTGAGGCAGCCATCGCGTGTCCCCCCGTGGAAACGGGGGGACCGACGCAAGCGACCGAAGGGAGCGCGTCGAGGGGGGCGTGAGCCCCGCAGGGGCGAACTCGTCACTTAGCCCCCGCGCGCGAAAGGTGACAGACGAGCTCGCACAGCTCGCACCCCCCTCGCCCGGCCTGCGGCCGTGCGGTCCCCCCACTCCCGTGGGGGGACACGTGTCGGGGTACCGGGTACAAGCGAGCGGAGCGAGCGGGGTACGGGGTACGGGAGCGAAGCGACCCCGGGGAGCGCAGCGACCCGCGACCTACCTCGGCCCGAACAGGTTGCGCCAGACCCGCTGGAGGAATCCCAGGTCTACCGGCCTGGGCAGGGCTCCCAGCACCTCCTGGTGGAGGTCCGGGGGAAGGTCGCCCACCAGGGCCATCCCTCTGCCCTTGACCTCCCACACATAGGTGACCTGCCCGGCGCCGAAGATCCGGGAGTACTTGAAACCGTCGAACACGACCCCGACTCCTTCGGGCAGTTCCACCCGTGTCGGGGCCTCGAACAGGGCGAAGGAGAACAGCCCGTCGGAGTAGTAGGCGAGGTGGATCCCGCCGAGGTCGAGGTATCGGTCGAGGAGGGTGAACCCGGCGATCGACTCGGGGAGATCGGTCTCCTCGTCTTCGACCAGCGTCATGCCGCCCTCAGACAGCGGCTCGGGCAGGGGGAGCTCGGGGTCGGTCTCGTCGAAGGTGACGAATCTCCTCTGGCAGTACTGCTGGCCCTGATCGTCGAAACTGACCATCCGGACGATCGCACCGGTGTCGTCGTCGAGGACCAACTCGGCCCGGGCCAACCCGTCCCTGATCAGCCGGAACCCGGTCGCCTCTCGGCCCATGAACCACTGAGGCCCCATCTCCTCCACCATGTAGTCCGACTCGACCACACGTCCGGGCCCCACCAGGCTCGCCTCCTCGACGACGCCCCCGTCGCGGTGCAGGGCCCAACCGCCGGCCCCGGTGGAGAGCTCGCTCCCGGCCTCCATCGGAGAGGAGATGCTGAGGGCCGACCCCGACTGGCGGATCTTGGTGAGGACTCCACGGAACCCGTCAGGGGTGGCGCAGCTGATCACCTGTTCTGCGGTGTAGGCCGCCTGCCTCCCCCGTTCGAGCAGCTCCTCCAGGGTGGCGGCGTTCACCGCAAGCGAGGGGATCATCACCAGGGCGGCGACCAGGGCAGTGAGCCGTCTCAATCGGTCACCGCCCACTCGGACTCCCAGTCGGGGACCACCACCTTCGCCGGACCGAACGCCGGGTCGAGGGACACCCTTGCCCCGAAGCGGCTGGTCAGGTCGTCGACCGTGAGCCCGCTCGGGGGTGGTGTCGAAAGGGCTGCTGCTGCCACCACCACGGCCACCACTGCTGCGGCCCCCGCCCACACCAGACGGTGCCTGTGGATCGGGGTCACGTTCCCCGGCTCGCCGTCGAGGGCCAGGTCATCCGGGAGCTCGATGAGGGGGAGGGCCCTGACCGCGGCGCGGACCCGCTGGACATCCTGCATCTCGGCGACACAACGCCCGCACGAAGCCAGGTGAGCCTCGAGGGAGATCAACTCCACCGCCGAGAGCTCCCCGTCCAGGAAGGCGCTGATCGATGAGGTGGGGTGATTCATGTGATCAGGTTCCTCAGCATCTTGCGTCCCCGGTGGATACGGCTCCGGACCGTGCCGATGGGTACCGCCGCAGCCAGGGCGATCTCCTCGTAGGAGAGCCCGACCACGTCGCACAACACCACAGCCTCCCTGAACTCGAGTGGCAGCTCGAGGAGGGCCTTCTGGATGTCGTCGCCGAGCGTGATCCGGGAGTACTCGACGTCGGCGCCGACGCTGGAAGCCGCCTCCCACCGGTCGGTCTCCTCGGGGAGGGGGCTGGTGGGTCGACGATTGCGTTTGCGCACTTCGTCGAGGAAGGCGTTCCTGGTGATCCGCCAGAGCCACCCTTCGAAGCTGCCCGGCTGATATTCGGCGAGGCCCCGCCGGACCCGGAGCAAGACCTCCTGGACCAGGTCGTGGGCGTCGTCAGGGTTCCCGGTGAGCCGGTATGCGTAGTTGTAGATCCTGCGGCCATGAACACGGGCAACCTCTTCCCATGTGAGTGGGATGGACTCCATGGTCCCTACTCCATCAACGATGCCGTCGGTGGGACGGTTCCTAGGAATCCGAGGTTTCTGACGCGTCTGACTTGTTGTCTTCCGACTCGGTGGAACCCTGCTCGATGCCCTCCTTGAACTCCTTGGCGGACGCGCCCAGAGACCGGGCCAGACCGGGGAGTTTCTTGGCCCCGAAGAGGAGCAGCACTATCAGCAGGATGATGATCAACTCGGTTGCGCCGAAGTTACGGAACACAGTTCCTCCTTCCCCTCATCCTAACCCCGGGGTGGTGTATCCCAAGGCCGGGCTCATCCCAGGGCCATGGAGTCGATGAACCGCTGGATCCGCTCACGGGTGACGAAGCGCACCTTCGGCTGCCTCGCCTCGATCGAGTGGATCTCGAAGGGGGCGTACTTCTCGCTGAGGAGGAGGCCTCGCTCTGCCCCAGAGGAGTTGAAGTCGGTGAGGAAGCGCCGGATGGAGGCCTCCGACACCTCGTGGGACTCTCCCCTGGCGTGTGCCTCGGCCTGGATGTAGGTCGACTTGCCGTCCTTGACCGCCATATAGGAGCCGGGGAAGGCGTGCTCGGAGACGGTGTAACCGAACATGCGAAGCAGGGCCAGGATCAGCTGGCTGGCGTCCGCCGAGGACGGATCGACACCTGTCGCCCGGAGGCCCCGCTCCAGGCCGGCGGGCAGCCTGAGCGAAGCAGCCAGGGGGCCCAGTTCGTCCTCGGGCGTGTCGGAGCGAACCTGGAAGTCGGCCACCCGCTCCTGTTCCTCGTCGAAGGGTGCGGCGAAGGGGTCGTGGGCCACGTGGGCCAGGTTGATCCCCCCGTGCTCCACCCGGGGTGGCAGCTCTCCCGGCGACGGCAGCTTGGCCCGTGCCACCTCCCTGGCCTCTCCCCTGCCGGCGTAGGCCACCACCGTCGTCGCCTGGTCGATGGGGAGGGTGTGGCGCTTGTCGCGTGCCACTTCGATGGCTTCCTCGAGGAGCAGGTCATAGAGGACCTGGTCGGGCTGGTCGGGGAGGGGAACATCGAAGGTCACCTGAATCTCCTCGCCCCTGACGTGGAACGACGCCACCGGGGAGTGGCTGCCTTCGGCGGTGTCGATGATGGGACGGGAGGAGGAGAGCCCGGCCGCCTCGGCCGTGTCGGGCACCTCGAGGAGCCGCTTTGCCTGGCGTCGTCGACTGGTGGCCAGGAACCAGCCTGCCAGAAGGATTATCAAGATGAAGACAAGGAAAAAACCGACCTGTTCCATTGGCCCTTTCGGTTGGATCGCTGCCGATTCTAGGTCGTTCCGCCCCGGGTCTCATCCCCCTGGGCGAGGATCTCCCCGAGCTCGATCTCCGCGGTGGGCTCGTCGGCGCCGGCGTTGAGGCGGGCGATCATCCTGTGCTTCGAGACTTCGGTCCCGAAAGCGGTCACCACATCACCGGGCAGCATCATCGTGTCCCCGGTCGGGACCAGGACCTCGCGCTGGCGCCTGATCGACACCAGCGTGGAGCCCTCCGGCCAGGAGACCTCGCGGACGGTCCTACCGTCGGCCACCGAGCCGAGCGGAATGCGGAAGTCGTAATAGCCGGCGCCGGGATCGGTCCGTTGCGCCAGCCTCATCCGGTGCAGCTCCGAGTCGGTGCTGGTCTGGAGGGCCTCGTGATAGGCCCTGACCGCTTCCTCCCTCCGGAACATTCCCACCAGCCGAACAGGATCGGCCGGATCGACCACCGGGAGCCGCCCCACTCCCAGGGCGGCCATCCTCTCCAGTGCAGCCGAGACCGGGGTCGAGGGGGTCACGGTCACCGGCCTGGGGGTCATCACCTCGCCCACCGTCACGCTCCCATCGGCGGAGGCCCTGGCGATGTCCGAGACGGTGATGATGCCGACCAGACGGCCGTCATCGACCACCGCAAGGCCGTGGGAGCGGTTCTCGTGCATGAGCCGCTCGGTGTCGTCGATGGTCATCGACGGGGTGGCGGTGACCCTGACCGCAGACATCACCTGGGAGACCTCGACGGTGTCGAGGATGTCGACGCTCCCCGACTTCCGGAGGACGATCCCACGACGCTTCAAGGCGGCGGTGTAGACGGAGTCGGCATGGAACCGCTCGGCCAGGAAAGTGGCCAGGGTGGCGACCAGCATCAGCGGGAGTATCAGCCCGTAGTCACGGGCGCCGGTGACCTCGAAGACGATCAGGATCGAAGTCAAGGGCGCCCTGCCCACCACGGCGAACATGGCGGCCATGCCGACCACCGCGAAGGCTCCGGGTTGGAGGCTCGTCGACCCGAACCAGAAAGGGTCCACCAGCCGTGCAAAGCCCGATCCGATCGCCGCTCCCATGAACAGGGAAGGCATGAAGGCGCCACCCGAGGCACCCGACGAGATGGTGAGGCTGGTGGCGACCGCCTTTCCGACTGCCAGGAGCATCAGGATCCACCAGAGGTTCCCGGCGGCACCGGTGATCGAGTCGAGGAGCTCGTTGATCAGCAGCTTGTTGGTGCCACGCTGGCCGGTCCCGAAGAGTTGGGGCTCGACATAGATCAGAGCCGCCACCAGGACACCGAACCCCACCGGGCGCAGCCAACCCAACGAACGGTCATGCCTGGAGGCGAACCTCTCCAGACGGTCGAGCAGCCTCAGGAAGAAGTAGCCGACGGCCACGATCACCACCGCCATCGCGGCATAGGCGAGCAGCTCGGAGAAGGCCCCCATCCGGTAGACCCCGGCCGTGATGGCGAGCTCTGCCCCGACCAGGGTCTGGGAGGTGATGGCGGCTACCACCGAGGCGATGACCACCGCCGACATGTGTCGGGCAGCGAAGGAGACGAGGATCACCTCGAGGGCGAAGAGCATGCCGGCGATGGGAGCGTTGAAGGCGGCGCCCACTCCGGCCCCGGCACCGGCGGCCACCAGGGAGCGCACCTGGTCTTCGCCGAGGCCGAACCGACGGGACACCCAGGCCCCTACGGATCCGCCTATCTGGACGATGGGGCCTTCACGTCCCGCCGAGCCCCCGGAACCGACGGTGACCGCGGTGGCGAGGATCTTGAGTGGGCCCACCCTCGACCGCATCCTGCCCCCCTGGACCGAGAGGGCGGCAATGGTCTCAGGAACGCCGTCGCCGCCCACTTCCGGGGCGAGCCGACGGGCAATCAGCCAGGCGAGGAGTAGCCCGGCCGGGACCGTGACGAAGATCCCCGCCCTTGCCAGCGAGAAGAAACCGTGCTCCTGAGGAGCGAAGAGCGGGTCGAGGAGAGGGGCCAGGAGGTGCTCGATCCCGTCGACCATGAGTACCAGGGCCGCCGCACCGAGACCGACCCCGAAGCCGACGGCCGCCGACAGGGCCAGGAAGCCACCCATCTCCCGTTCGGCGATTACACCGAAAGCGGGAAGCTTGCGAAAGCTCTCCATTGGTCGACTCACACCGGCAGGCTATAGAGCAGGCGGCCCACTTGACGGTCGCCCCGGGTTCGGATACCAAGTGCCCGGTCACACGGCAGAGGAGTTCCAACCACATGTGCAGATCGATAAAGACCCTCCGCGAGGGTGCGACACCGGCCCCGACCGAGGACATCGAGGCGGCTGCCCTCCAATTCGTCAGGAAGATCTCGGGCTTCACACGGCCGGCGGCCCACAACCAGGAAGTGTTCGATCGGGCGGTCGACGAGATCGCCGAGGCTTCACGGAGACTGCTCGACGGACTCGAGATCCGGGGTGTCCGCTCGGCTTGAGGAGGTCACAGGGTGGCTAGAGGACGACGCCCAGACCCCTGGCCCGGGCATTGTCGAGTGCTCGCGTCGCTCCGGTGACATCCTGGGAGGCCACCCCAACGCTCTTGAAGACGGTGGGACGGATGGGAGGTGTCGGGTCGCCGGCGAGCAGCTCCGACAGTGACCGGTCGGGCGCCCTGCCCGCCTGTATCAGGTCCCCTGCCTCGGCCGCCGCGGCCTCGTAGTCGTCCACCACGACATGGGCCGACTCGAGGAGTCCGGCGGGAAGCTCGACCATCTCCGGGGTGAAAGCACCCACGGCGTTTATGTGGGCCGTCGGAGACACCGCCGAGGAGGAGAAGAGGGGTTGGCGGGAGGGAGTGGCACAGGAGACGATGTGAGCTGCGGCGACAGCCTCGTCCGGGTCGGCGACAGCCTCACCGCCCACACGCTCGGCCAGGGACCGTGCATTCTCGGAGTCCCGCGACCAGACCAGGATCCTCTCCAGTGGCCTGACCTGGCGGACCGCCTCGATCTGGTCGAAGGCCATGGCCCCCGCTCCGAGCATGGCCAGGACCGAGGCCTCCTCCGGGGCGAGAAGCCTGGTGGCCAACCCGCAGACCGCGCCGGTGCGGATGGAGGTGAGGGTGGGGCCATCGACGATCCCTATGGGCGACCCGTCGGGGCCAAGAACGACCACGATCCCGGCAGGGTTCCCGGGCACTGTCGAGACGACCTTGACCGCGGTGTGGTCACCGACCCGGCCCGGCATGACCAGCGATCCGCCTACCAGGGTGCGGAGCGGGATCTCCGTGTCGCCGGAGAAGGCGACCTCCATGGCCTCGATGGCGTCGCCCATGGGAAGGGAGGCCCGGGTGGCCCCGGCGTCGAGATACAACATCAGGCGAGGACCGCCTTCACCTCCAGGTCGAGCGGCTCGCGGTCGACACCGAAGAACTCCATGGGCACGTCGGTGTCGAAGTCCGTGGTCTCGCCGGTGATCGCCTGGGCCATCATCGACCCGATCGCAGGGGCCAGTTTGAATCCGTGCCCGCTGAACCCGTTGGCAACCCAGAAGCCGTCCACACCGGTGGGGCCCACCACCGGATGGACGTCCTCACGGTTGATGGTGTAGAGCCCGGCGATGCCCGACACCGAGCCGCGCGCCTCCAGCCCGGGGACCCGGTGGTGGAACGCTGCCAGCTTCATAGCGGTGAAGTCCTGATCGGGAACACGCTTGAAGTGGTCGGGATCGTCCACGACCTCCTCCTCGTCTTCGGGCAGGACCGATCCGACGAGCACCTGCTGGCCTCCGGACTCCGGACGGAAGTAGATACCCGTCGAGCTGTCGGCTCCAACCGGGAGATCACCAAGGTCCCTGGGCCACTCCCGATACACCGTCTGGATCCGGGTCGGGGTCAGGGTCCAGCGCAACCGGGCGCCGGCCAGGGCGTTGAGCTGGTTGCACCAGGGGCCGGCGGCATTGACCACCAGGTCGCCGGTCAGAGATGTCCCGTCGGCCAGGGCGACGCCCACCACCCGGTCACCCTTCTTGACGACATCGGTGACGGCGGTGTCGAACCGGACCTCGCCGCCGCGTGCCCTGGTCGCTTCGACCAGGTCCTGGTTGGCCCCCACCGGGTCGGCGTAGCCTCCGTCCGGCTCGTAGAGGAAAGCCTCCCCGGGAGCACAGTGGTGCTCCACCTCACCTGTCATGTCGAAGGGGACCGCACAGGTCGACAGCGCCGGAAACAGCGATGTCACCTCATCGGGGCCAAGGGCCTCCGCCGACACGCCCTGGGAGACCAGCTTCTCGGCGTCGGACGCCACCTTCTCCCTGGACTCTCCCATCATCCACAGCACTCCGACCCTTTGGAGCCCCGATCGGACCTCGCCGAGCCCGGTGAACTCCGCCCAGTTGCCGTAGGCCTGCTGACCGTGGAAGGCGAGACGCACCACTTCGGGGAAGGTGTAACGACACCTGCAGATGCTGGAGGAGGCGCCGGTCGACCCTTCGGCGGGACCTTTGCCCTTGTCGACGGCGACCACGTCTACTCCGCGCCTCGCCAGTTGGTAGGCGATCGAGGATCCGATTATCCCCGCGCCCACCACAACGACGCGGGTTGTCATGGCGGACTGACCATGTAGTCCTCGGCAGCCTCGTCCCAGCTCAACTCGATCAGGTTTCTGGTGGCGGCCGCCTTGCAGAACTGGAGGAACCCGCCGTAGCCGAACTTCTTCTCGCTGAAGTCGGGGAGCCTCTTGCGCAGCTGGTTCTTCAGCCCGGACAGGGCCACTCCTCCGTTCCGGGAGAGGTCGGCGACGATCTCGGCCAGGACGGCGAATGCCTTCTGCTCGCCGCCTCCGGAGGCGGAGAACTGGACCACCGGATCGCCTCGACCGGGGCCGTCGGAGAGCTCTATCAGCCCCGTGTCCTCTAGGTGCCTGAGCATCTCGCCGAAGGCACGGTATCCGTAGTCGGCCTCGTTGAGGTGGAGTCCTTGCGGAGGAGGGCCCGCTTGAGCGAGGAGGCGAGGACAT
>CAYVTP010000012.1:0-25854 GCA_964454615.1 uncultured Acidimicrobiaceae bacterium
AACCCTCCTCGTGGGTCCCGCCCTCGTGGGTGTTGATGTTGTTGGCGAAGGAAAGGACCGTCTCGGTGTAGGAGGTGGTCCATTGGAGGGCCACTTCCAACTCGGCGTCCTCCCCGGCGTCGGAGATGTCGATGATGTGGGGATGCAGCGGCTCGCGTTTCGAGTTGAGGTGATTGACGAAGTCGACCAGGCCGCCCCTGAAGTGATAGACCTCCCGCCTCGGCTCCGCTCCCCTCTCGTCGACCAGGGTGATCTCGAGGCCCCGATTCAGGAAGGCGGTCTCGCGCAGCCGTGAGGCGACTGTGTCGTAGTCGAACTCGGTGGTCTCGGTGAAGACCGCCGGACTGGGCCAGAATCGGATCGTGGTGCCGGTTCTCTTGGCGGGTCTGCCCTTCTTTGGCTCCTTCGTCCTCGGCTCGCCGTTGGTGAACTCCTGGGTGTAGACGAATCCGTCGGTCCGCACCTCTGCTTCGAGGCGAGACGCCAGGGCATTCACCACCGAGAGCCCGACACCGTGTAGGCCACCCGACACCGTGTAGGCGCCCTGCTCGAACTTGCCTCCGGCGTGCAGGGTGGTGAGGACCGTGGTGAGGGCCGATCTCTTCGTTTTCTCGTGCCGCCCGACCGGGATCCCCCGGCCGTCGTCGACCACTTCCACTCCCCCATCGGCGAGCAGCGTCACCGAGATACGGGAGCAGTAGCCGGCCATTGCCTCGTCGACCGAGTTGTCGACGACCTCCCAAACCAGGTGGTGGAGGCCCCTCGGCCCGGTTGTCCCGATGTACATGCCGGGTCGGCGCCGCACCGCCTCGAGTCCCTCCAGGACGGTGATGTTGGCGGCCTTGTAGCCGTCTCTGGTAGCGGTCACGAACGATCCCCCACGCCCTCTGAGGGTGCTTCCTGGACGGGGGAGGTCCGCTGTTCAGCGGGAACTTTCACTCGTGTCATTTTACTAGAGTTTGTTGGTAAAACCGAATCCCTGGAGACGGGACGGACAGGTCACCGACGACCCGGGACGACGATCTCGATCGACTCCACGACACCGTCACCGAACCGTTCCGCCAGGGCCTCGAGGAGGCTCGACTCGCCGTAGCGCAGTAGGCTGACCATCGACGGTGACGTGGCCTCCACCACCAGGGTCCGGTCCTTGATGACCCTGGGCCGTGACCGTCCCACCCACGGCTTCCCGGCGATCTCATCCCACTCCTCGATGAGCCGTGTCTGGACCTCCGGGAGGGTTATCCCGAGCCGCCCCAGCATGGTCTCCAGGGCATCGGAGAAGGGCTCGAGGTCTCGAGGGTTGCTCACACGATCGTCCCGTTCCCCACCGACCATGTGGCACCGCTGACGGGAAGGTCGTCGTCACGGGCGGAGGTGATCATTGTCTGGGTAGAAGCGGGGAGGCACCTCGCCAATGACGCGGAACGGCTGGCATCCAGCTCGGAGAAGACATCGTCGAGGAGGAGCAAGGGAGGCTCTCCGACAGCCTCCTCTATGGCTCGATGCGAGGCCAGCCGAACGGAGAGAGCGATGGTCCGCTGCTCTCCCTGGCTGGCATGGGTTCGGGCCGGGGCATCCCCAATAGAGAAGAAGGGCTCGTCCCGATGGGGCCCGACGGAGGTCATCTTTCGTTCATAGTCCACGCGGCGTCTCCGAACAAGGGCCCCTTCGATATGTGAGGCATACTCCGCCGCAGACAGCGCCTCTAGGCAAGCGCCATCCCAGGACCGGAGGTAGCCGAGTGCCACGGGCCTCGAAGATCCCGCAACCTGGTCATGGGCCTCTTGCAGGCGCGGTGCCAGCAGCTCCATCACCCTCACTCTGCGGGCCAGGACCTTTCCTCCCGACTGGGCCACACGGGCGTCCCAGACCGACAGGGTTACGTCGTCACGGTGACCGGAGCGAAGAAAAGCGTTGCGTTGGCGCACGGCCCGGTCGTACTCCATCAGGTCGAGGTGGGATGACGGCCAGAGCTGAACCGCCAGGTCGTCGAGCATCTCACGGCGAAGGGCCGGGCCTCGCTTCACCAACTCGATGTCGTCGGGCAAGAACGCTACCGCCCGGATCACCCCCAGCATGTCCGCCGCCCTTCTCAGTCGCTGTTTGTCCACCTGGACCCGCCGCGACCCGGTTCTAGGGAGCTCCATTTCGATGAGGCGTTCCCGGTTCATACCGGCGACAGAAGACCGGATGAATGCCCGCTCCGCTTCCTCCATCACCAACGCCTCCTCGGGAGCAGCGCGGAACGACTTCAGTGAGGCCAGGTAACCGACCGCTTCGAGGAGGTTGGTCTTGCCAGCCCCGTTCGGGCCAAGCAGCAGGTTGGTTGCGGGGTCAGGCTGCCACTGGAGGTTCCGGTAGGTTCGGAAGTCTGTGAGCGAGAGCCAATCGACCCTCACCTCACACCCGGGTGGGCATGAGGAGGTAGAAGTAGTCCTCCGAGTTCCCGTCGTCGAGGATGCTTGGCTTGTAGGAGTCGACCACGCGGATCCGCACCTTGTCGCCGGACAGGGCCGAGACGCCCTCCTGTAGCCAGCGCGGGTTGAAGGCGATGGAGACCTCCTCGTCTGCACCGGTGTATTCCCCGGCGAGATGCTCGGTCTCCCCACCGACGTCCTGTCTGCTGACGGCCACCTCGACACCACCCTCCAGGAGCTTCAACCTGACCGGGATGTGGTCCTCGGCCACCAAGGTCACACGGCCGAGCGCCTCCAGGAGCTCGTCCCTGTCGAGTATCACCTGGTTCGGGTAGTCGTCGCGCAATAGCGATTGATATTTGGGGAAGTTGCCGTCGATCAGCCGGAGTCGGAGGACACCGCGTTCTGAACCGAATATCGCCTCCCGGTCCCGGAGTTGCGCGGTCACCTTCGGGGCACCGATGGTTCGGGCCAGCTCGCGGAGCCCGCGCGCCGGTACCAGGCCGCTTCCCTCGATACCGGCTCCCGGAAGGTGCCTCTTTGCCATCCGATATGAGTCTGTTGCCACCATGGTGAGACCGGACTCGGCGCTCTCGAACAGGACCCCGGTGAGAATCGGGCGCGCCTGGTCGGTGGAGGCGGCCACGGTGACTTGGTTGATGGCGTCGGCGAGAGCCTCTCCATCCACTTCCACCCCCTCAGCTGCGACATCGTCCTGTGTCGGGAAGTCGTCGACAGCCAGCGGGCGCAGTGTGAACCGGGGCCCATTGCCCTGAATCTCAACCTCGGTGTCGGTGGCCCCGATGGTGACCATGCCTGCAGGCATCTTCCTGACCGCTTCCGAGAGCAACCGTCCCGGAATGACGGCACGGCCCTCTTCGAGCACCTCGACCTCGGCATGAGTCCTCACGGTCACGTCGAGATCCGTGCCGGTCACCCGGAGCGTGGAGCCGACCACGTCGCAGAGCAATCCTTGAAGCACGGGCAGCGCACTCCGGGTCCCTACCGCCCGGTTGGCCCTGGCCAGGACGTCGGCGAGATCGTCTCGCTGAGCTCGGATTCTCACAGGTCGGTTTCCCTTCTTGTTGTGGTCATCTTCTTTGTTTCAAGGGTATTAGTAGTAGTAGAGGCTGTGGAGATGTTGAAAGGTCTGTGAAATGTCAGGGTTGTAAGGGGCTTTTCGGTGTGGAGAGAGGTGTGGAGAGAATGTTCAAAGATGGGTGGGCGCGGTGGACAACTCAGATGGGTGTGGAAATGCCGTTACCTTTCCTCAGCTCCTGTGTGAGTTGATTGACACGGTCGAACACCGCCCGATCGGAGCGCAGGATGCGCTTGACCTTCTCGATGGAGTGGAGGACGGTGGTGTGGTCCCGGTTGAAACGGTCCCCGATCTTGGGCAACGAGAGGTCGGTCAGCTCCCGGCATAGATACATGGCTATCTGTCGTGCCTGAACCAGGGGTTGCCTGCGGCTGGACGAGAGGAGGTCCTCCACCGTGAAGGCGTAAGCATGCGCTGTCGTCCTGATGATCACGTCGGCGTTGAGCGGCACCGGATCGTCCGAGGTGACGATGTCGTGGAGCACCTTCTTCGCTGTCTCGAGGTCGATATCCTTCCGGTTGAGGGCCGACCATGCTGTGACTCGGGTGAGGGCTCCTTCCAACTCTCGGATGTTGTCCGATACCAAGCCGGCGATGTACTCCAGCACATCGAGGGGAACGGGCCTGGGGGCGAACTCCGCGTTGTGTCTGAGGATGGCAAGGCGGGTCTCTACATCGGGGGGTTGAATGTCGGTGAGCAGACCCGACTCGAAACGGCTCTTGAGACGGGCTTCGAGCGTCGAGTGGTTCTTGGGATGGCGATCGGAGCTGATCACCATCTGCTTGCCGCCCATGTGCAAGGCATTGAATGTGTGGAAGAACTCCTCGAGGATCTGCTCTCTACCCTCGAAGAACTGGACGTCGTCGAGGAGCAGTATGTCGACGTTCCGATAACGCTGTTTGAAGTCAGCGGTGCGCTGTCTTCTCAGGGAGTCGATGAAGTCGTTGAGGAACTGCTCCGATGAGACGTATCGCACCACGAGATTGGGATACATCTCGAGGGCATGGTGTCCCACGGCGTTGAGCAGGTGGGTCTTCCCCAGTCCGGCCCCGCCATAGATGAACAACGGGTTGTAGTGGGTTCCGGGCTGCTCGGCCACCGCCATCGCCGCCGCCCAGGCAAATCTGTTGGAAGGCCCCACGACGAAGCTCTCGAACCTGTAACGGGAGATGAGGTCGATGCTCCGTGGGGGGACCGGAGCCTCGTGGGCTGCCAGGGACTCAGGTGGCATGGGGGGTTCCTCACCGATCGGATCGGTGTTGTCCGCAACCCTGTAGCCGGGCTCCCCCTCTGCCGAGTAGGCGTGTCGGTAGGCGCTCGCCACGAGCTCTCCATGCTTCTCTCTCACCCAATGGAGATGGAACTCGCTCGGTGCGAGGAGGACCAACCGACCGTCTTCATAGTCGGGTTCGAGACGTGACAACCAACGATCCCAGTTGCTCTTGGATACACCTGCCTCCACCGACTCGCGGAAGACGCTCCAGCTGTCGCCGGCCGGTCGGGCCTGTGTCAATCGTCACTCCTGCCAAGCATGGAAGTTGTCCACAGAACCATCCACACCTGTGGAAAGGCTCGCGTACTCCTCCCTTGTGAAATCTTCTAGTCCCCCACCTGCGGCCGGCTGTCACGCCTGTGACGGGGAAGCACGTGGCCTCTGGCTGGGTCGGAGGAGTATCGGAGTGCCCGGGCGGAGAGTCAAGAACGCGAGAATCCTCACTGTGGACTAATCGCGGGCTAGCTACCCACAGCAAAATCCCAGGTTATGGCGGGGATTTCCAGGATGTGGTGTGAAGGATTCCGCGAATGTGGCCCGATCGCGGCATCCTTCTTTTTTCGCGACCAGTGAGTTTTCTTCGCGATCACCTGTGCCACCACGCTTTGACATAGGAATCGGCGCCTCCGTAACCTACGCATGTCTCCCCCATAGGTGTGTGTTTGCCATGAAGAGGACCTATCAGCCCAAGGTGCGGCGCCGGAAGAGGCGCCACGGCTTCCGACACCGTATGCGCACGCGTGCGGGTAGGGCCACACTGAAGGCCCGCCGCAACAAGGGCCGGAAGCGACTCGCTGCCTGAGTACCAATCCCTGCGCAACTCACGGGACTTCCGTAGAGTTCTCGACGAAGGGATCAGAAGCCGTAAGGGTGGGCTCGTGGTGGTCCGCCGAGCCGGTGAGGACGGCCCCCCCAGGGTTGGGTTGGTCGTCGCGAGGGGCAGTGGAGGAGCTGTGATCCGGAATCGGATCAAGAGGCGGCTTCGGCACATTGTTGTCGAAGCACAACTGAAGCCAGGGAATGACTACGTGATCATCGCCAACAGACAGGCCTATGAAGTGCCGCACCCCGAATTGCGGGCCTGGCTCGTGGACGCGACCGGAGACCGGTGATGAAGACTCTGCCTCGCCGGATGGTTGCCGCCCTGATCTCGGTTTACCAAAAACTGGTAAGTCCCGTCGTATCCCCGAATTGCCGCTACCAGCCCACGTGCTCCTCCTACACCAAGGAGGCGGTGGAGCGCTTCGGTGTGATCAGGGGAGGTTGGCTGGGAATGAGGAGGATCGGTCGCTGTCACCCCCTGAGACCAGGCGGCTACGACCCGGTACCCGAGCTCTGGAGAGCCGACTGAAATGGGACAGCTGTTCGAGGGTTTGATAAATCTGCTCGGGGTCACCCTGAGCTTTTTCTACGACCTGCTCGTCCCTCCCCTGGGTGCAGGCGTTGGTTGGGGTCTGGCCATCATCTTCCTGACCATTCTGATCAACATCCTCGTGTTTCCGCTCACTTTGAAGCAAACCAGGGCCACCCGGGCCTTCACCCAGATCCAACCGAAGATCAAGAAGATCCAGGCGGAGTACAAGGACGACCCCCAGGAGATGCAGCGTCAGCTGATGGCAGCCCAGAAGGAGGCCGGCGCCACTCCCGGCGGGTGCTTGCTTCCCCTCCTGGTCCAGATGCCCATCTGGTTCGCCTTGTTTCGCCTGCTGGGAGATCCCCTCAGATACCTGGAGGCCGACAGTGGCCTGGGGCAGGCAGTGGCAGAGAACGCATCACGCTTCCTCGGCATGAACCTGGTCGAAACGCCATCCAGTGCCTTTGGTGTGGGGATGATGTATGTGTTGCCCTACCTGGCCCTGATCCTGATCATGGTGGTGACCCAGTACGTACAGCAATGGCATGCCACCTATGGTCAGACCAAGGCTCTCGACCAGCGGGGAGCGGCCGCACAGCAAGCGATCACCAAGATCCTCCCGTTGTTCATCGGACTGATTTCCTGGAACTTCCCGGCCGGTTTGGTCCTCTACTGGTCGACCGGAAACCTCTTCCGACTGGGCCAGCAGGCCCTCATCTTCAAGATCGACGGTCGTCCCACCATCCCCACAGACGAGGAGCCGAAGAAGCCGGTGGCGGATGGCGAGGAGAAGCCCAAGAAGGCACAGCCGGGTGCCTCAGACAAACGCCGGCGACGTAGAAGGAGCTGAGGTGGAGTACATAGAGGTCAGGGCGAGGACCGTGGATCTCGCGGTCGAGGCCGCCATGCAAGAGCTGGGTGTCACCGACCGGGAGCAACTGTCGGTGGAGGTGATGAGCGAGCCCGTCAAGGGCTTCCTCGGCATGGGGGGCCAGGACGCCGTGGTGCGCGTCGAGAGAAAGCGCAGGTCGAGAAGTCGGAACAGAAAAAGGGGAGGCGGTCGACCTGAGAGCAGTCAGAAGTCGAGGGAGGGGAAAAGCCCGAATAGGCAGCAGGGTGGCCGCGATTCGGGTAAGAATGGTTCCAGGCAAAGCCGTAAGAGGAGCGACAAGCACCGGACGGCCGACGGAAGTGAGAAGACCTTGAGTGATGATCGCCCGGTTCTCCCGGTTGAGGAGCAGGCAAGGCTGGTTCAGGAGTTCCTGGAGGGCCTGGTTGACGCGTACGGACTCGAGGGCACTGTCACCACCACGGTGGAAGACGACGTGATAGTCGCCGACGTCAGCGGTGACCAGACCGAGGCCCTCGTAGGGGTCAGGGGCTCGGTGAGGGCTGCCGTGCACGAATTGACCCGTACAGTCCTGCAGAGATACGGCCAGGACTCGGCAAGGCTGAGACTCGATATCGCCGGGTACGCCGAACGGAGGCGACAGGCTCTCTCGATCTACGCCGAGCAATTGATCGGCGAGCTGATTCGTGACGGAGGCGAGATAATGCTGGAGCCGATGAGCCCCGCCGACCGCAAAGTCATACACGATGTAGCTGCCGAGCACCCGGAGGTGACGTCCTACTCCGAGGGTGAGCCACCGCGACGCTACGTGGTTCTGTCAAGAGTCGACGAAGAGGAGTGAGCCGGGGGTTTCACGTGAAACCCACCGCTGTCGACCGAGTAGCCGCCTACTTCTCCATCGACCTGTCCGACGGGCAGCGGGAGTTGCTGGCTCTCTTCGAATCCTGGCTTGCCGACGAGGCCGCCACGGCAGGTGCGATCGGGCCGGGAGAAGTCACCAAGCTGAGGCGACGGCACATCGCAGACTCCCTTCTCTACGCAGGATTCGTATCCCGGCCCCATGAGGCCTGGGATCTCGGTTCTGGTGCCGGACTACCCGGGATACCACTGGCGATCGCCCTACCGGAGACCAGTTGGAAGCTGGTGGATCGCTCCGGGAAGAGGGCGGATCTGATGCGAAGGGCGTCTCGTGTCCTGAAATTGGAGAATGTCGAAGTTGTCGAGTCCGACATTCTGTCCATGAGCGGAACCGTTGAGGCAATGGTTGCCAGGGCGTCACTTCCGCCCGATCGGCTACGAACCGTGGCCCTGAAGCACCTGGCATCCGGCGGCATTGCCGTCACGGGCGGCTCCTGGCGGAGCCGGCCTCGAGCTGAGGGGTGGCAGACGTTGGAGATTCCCCGAGAAGTCCTTGACCGGCCGGTCTGGCTCCTTATGATGCGCTCCCAATGAGAGACACTGTTGTCGTCGCCCTAGCCAATCAGAAGGGCGGCGTCGGTAAATCGACTACTGCCATCAATCTCGCAGCCTCCCTCGCCCTTCAAGACTTCCGGGTCCTGCTGATCGACCTGGACCCTCAGGGGAACGCTTCGAGCGGACTAGGAATCGAGCGAGGAGCCATCGAGGTGTCCATCTACGACGTACTCCTCAAGGAGAGCGCCATCGAGGACGCAATCGAGCCCACATCGGTACGCAACCTGTTCGTGGTTCCTGCGACCATCGACCTTGCCGGCGCCGAAATCGAGCTGGTGTCGGTCTTCTCCAGGGAAACCCGGTTGAAGTCGGCCATCCGGTCGACGGGGAAAGACTACGACTTCGTGTTCATCGATTGTCCCCCGTCGCTCGGGCTACTCACCGTGAATGCGCTGACCGCCGCCGACGAGGTGGTCATCCCCATCCAGTGTGAGTACTACGCCCTGGAGGGGTTGAGCCAACTCCTTCAAAACATTCAACTGGTGACCTCGAGTCTCAATCCAGACTTGAAGGTCGGCGGTGTTGTTTTGACCATGTACGACGGTCGCACCAAGTTGTCGCGTGATGTGGCAGGCCAGGTGAGGGAATACTTTGGGGATGCCGCTTTCCGAACCGTTGTTCCGCGGTCGGTGCGGCTGTCCGAGGCTCCGTCCTACGGAGAGCCGATCGAGGCCTTCGATCCGATGAGCCGGGGTGCCATTGCGTATCGCAACCTCGGCCGGGAGTTTGTCGAACGGCACCGAAAGGTGAAAGCCAAGAAGGGTGGTAAGAGATGAGTGCCAGAAAGGCAGGGCTCGGGAGGGGGCTGGAGGCTCTGATTCCCAAAGAGGAAGCCGCAGGACCGGTTGCCGAGTTCCAGATGATCCCGGTCGACCAGATCCGGCCCAACCCCAGCCAGCCCAGGACCCGGTTCGACGAGGCCGGGCTGGACGAGCTGGCCGCCTCCATCAAGGAAGTTGGCGTCCTACAGCCGATCGTCGTCAGTCCGGGCGACGATGGCTACGTCCTGGTGACCGGCGAGCGTCGCTGGCGCGCAGGGAAGAAGGCCGGGTTGAAGGCCATTCCGGCCGTGGTCCGTGGGGTGGCCGGTGAGGGCACCCTGGTCGAGGCGGTGATCGAGAACGTACAGCGGGAGGACCTGACCCCGCTCGAGGAAGCACACGCCTACAGGCAACTCCTGGAAGAATATGGAATGACACAGGAGGAGGTTGCCAGGAGGGTCGGGAAGTCGCGCCCGGCGGTGTCCAACACCCTGCGCCTGCTCCAGTTGCCCGGGGCCATACAGAGCATGGTCGATTCGGGCACCCTGAGCCCGGGCCACGCCCGAGCCCTTCTCGGGCTGGAGGACCAGAAGTACGCCCGCTATCTGGCCGAGAGGGCGATCAAGGAGGGCTGGAGTGTCAGGCAGATGGAGGATGCGGTAAAGCTGAGGCGTGAGATGGGGTCAGCCGGAGGCGCCCCATCCGGTACCGTCAGGCAGTTGAGGCCGGTCGAGATCATCGAACTGGAGAAGCGACTCCAGGATCGCCTGGGAGCCAAGGTGAAGATCAACTATCGCAACGAGAAGGGGCGTGTCGAGATCGGCTTCGGATCTGTCGAGGAGTTGGAGCGGATCTACCGGCTGATGGCCTAAGACTTCAGGTTCGGGTCGCCATCGCATGAAAGAAGGTCGACAGGCCGTCGGCCACTGCAAGCCCCACCTTCTCGTCGAGGGCCCCCTGGGACACGACTGCCGCCGGCGCCCTGGTCTCCTTGAGAAGCGAGCTCGCCCTTCCCTCGACCTCACCACCGGCGCTGGCCGCGATCGCGGTGGCAAGCTCCTCGCCGGCGAGGGAACGGCTGTGCTGGGATGCGAAGTAGAAGACCGAGTCGTCGGTGTCGTCGAGACTTCGGCGAAAGGCGACGATGACATCGGCGCCGACGCGATTTGCTCTCAATGCCCTGACCCTCTCCGGGACGTGGGAGTCCTGGCTCCTTGACAGGAGTGGAGCGCCACCGGCGTCCTGGATGGCACGGGCCGCCGCCGACGCTGCCTCCCATGACTGTTGCGCCTCGGTGGCATCCCGGCATCCGGGATCGAGATAGATGCGCGCCCCGGCCAGGGTCGGAGGCAGTCGCTTCAACCACTCGCGCTCGCGAATCGCCTGACGCCCCTCGTTCAGGGCGCCCCTGGTGACCAGGCCGATCTCGGTCACGACGGCAGGGCCCACCTTGCCATCTTCTGCCAAACCACGGTTGCTCTGGAAGTCGATCACGGCGCGCTCGGTGCCCGGTCCGAAGATTCCATCGACCTTCCCGCAATCGAAGCCGAGAGAGTTCAGCCGCGACTGGAGCTCGGCGATGTCCTCGCCCCGCATCATCGGCCGTCGCATGAACACCAAACGGTCACCGAGTCGGTAACCCGACTCGTAGAGAGACCGCCAGGTGTCGGGACCGACGATCCCGTCCGAGTCGATCCCCCTGTCCTTCTGGAAAGTTCGGACTGCGAGCAGGGTGCCCTCGCCGAAGGTCCCTCGGGGGTCGGGGTCCGACTCGAAGCCCAGCGAGGAGAGGCGGTCCTGAATGTCCCTGACCGGACTGCCGATGTCGCCGAGTCGGTAGAGCCTCATCCAGAAGACTCTATTTCGGCTCCCGCGCCTACCGGCGGCGCGGAGGTGTCAGCCTACCGCGCTGGACAGCTCGGCGAGCAGGCGGTGCTTGGGAGCAGCGCCCACTATCCGCTTCTTCTCCTGGCCATTGTGGAAGAGGATGAGGGTGGGGATGCTCATGACATCGTGGTTGGCAGCAGCCTGCGGGTTGTGGTCGACATTGAGCTTCCCGATGATGAAGGCATCCTGCTCGACAGCGAGCTCCTCGAGTATCGGGGCGACCTGTCGGCAGGGGCCGCACCACTCGGCCCAAAAGTCGACCAGGATCGGCTTTTCGCCCGATATCGCCTGGTCGAACGTGGACTCGTCGAGGGTGACGATGTTTTCAGACAAGTTGAACCTCCTTTGGCTCGGTCATTCCTGGTCGGCGAGCCAACGCTCGGCGTCCATGGCTGCCATGCAGCCGGTGCCGGCGGCGGTGACCGCCTGACGATATACGTGGTCGGCGACATCCCCGGCGGCGAAGACTCCGGATAGGCTGGTCTTCGTCGTACCCGGTTGGATCTCGATGTAACCGTTCTCGTCCAGATCGATCTGGTCGACGAGTAGGTCCGTGGCAGGCTTGTGACCGATGGCAATGAAAACCCCGTCCACCTGTCTCTCCTCCACCTCGCCGGTCACGGTGTTCTCGAGAGTGACAGAGGACACCGAGTCGACGCCGTTGATCCCGGTGACGATGGTGTTCCACATGACTTCGATCTTCGGATGATCGAGCACCCGGGCGGCCATGATCTTCGACGCCCGGAACTCGTCACGGCGGTGTACCACCACGACCTTGGAGGCGAACTTGGTCAGGAACAGCGCCTCTTCCATCGCCGTGTCGCCTCCCCCGACGACTATCAACTCCTGATCACGGAAGAAGAATCCATCGCAGGTGGCGCATGCGGACACCCCGCGTCCCGTCAGCTCTAGCTCGCCCGGGACTCCGAGCCACTTGGCAGTGGCCCCGGTGGCGATGATCACCGCGTCGGCGGTGAAGTTGTCCCCCCCGACACCGACCCGCTTGGGGGTGGCGAGGAGATCCACGGCGGTGACATCGACCTGTTTGAGCCGGGCTCCAAACCGTTCGGCTTGCTTTCGGAAGTGGCCCATCAGGTCTGGCCCCATGATCCCATCGGGAAACCCCGGGTAGTTCTCGACGTCGGTGGTGATCATCAGCTGGCCTCCGGCCGCCAGTCCCTCGAACACCAAGGGCTCGAGGTCCGCTCGCGCCGCGTAGAGGGCGGCGGTGAGACCGGCCGGGCCCGAACCGATGATTATGAGTCGCTCGTGTGTCACCTCTGCCTCGATCTCTTCGCCCACATGATTCCGCCGGCCACGAAGAGCAGAACCCCGAGCACACCGAAAGCACCTGCCGTGGTCAGCGGGATCTCCAGGACCTCGAACAGGGTCCAAACCAGGAAGATCACAGCTGACAACACCAGGGAGGACGCCAAGATTCCCAGACCCGTCATACGTATCAGGCGACTCACCCTGTCCACGGTCAAGGAACGAATCTTGAGCGCTATCTGCTCGAGGAAATCTGCGAGCTTTGCGGCGTACTCCTGCATCACGGTGCGAGGTTAGTGGCGACCCGGCCCGAACCGCCCGAGTGTCAGTCGTCGCTGAGCGCCAGGCGACAGGTCTCCAGGTCGACGAAGGCGAGAGGGGTATCCGGTCCGAGCTCCGAACCCTCGGGCACCACGATCGCATACTGGACCCCGCCGTCGGTGAAAGCTCCGACCGGTCTGTGCTCCGCTACGCCGGCCTGGCTCATGCAACGCCCCAGCTCGTCCAGCTCCTGCTCGCTCAGGCCCTCGAAGTTCTCGGCGAAGCTGAGGACTCCGGTGCGTGCCTGGTCTGCGAGGGCGACGAGACGTTCCTCGAGGGCATCGTCGGTCCTAGGTGGAGTTGCCGACTCTGCGTCGGTGGTCACCTGGTCGGCCTGGGCCGGGCCGCCGAAGGTGAGACCACCATCACCACCTCCGAGCAGGCCCATTGCCCCGAACAGGCCGGCAACCACGAAGAGACCCGCGGCGACGTACGCCCACTGGCCCTGGCGACGTGGGCTGGAATTCGATGGTCCCTCTGCCAGGGGAGTGGTGAGTGCGGTCCAGAGCTCCCTCTTCAGTGTGGCCTTCTCAGTTGAGGTGAGGCTCTCGGAGGGCAAGGAACCGAGGGCCGACAGAGCGCGGAGCTGCTCCTCATATGCCTTACGCGCCTCGGTCGAGAAGTCGATGAGGGCGCGCGCCTCGGACTCGTCTTCGAGTCTCCCCTCGGCGAGCCCTGTGATCAGCTCGATTTCGCGGCGATTCATCACACTCCCTTTGATGTTCGTGTCATCGGTTCGGTTCCCCCAGATACTGGGCGAGAAGCCGGCGCCCCCGGAAGACTCGGGACTTGACCGTTCCCACGGGGACACCCAGGGCCAGAGCCACCTCGGAGAGGGGTAGCCCCTCGATGTCCGAGAGGACGACAGCAGCGCGGAACTCGGGCGGGAGCATGGCCAGAGCCTGGAGGATCTCATTTCGGTGCGCCGCCGAAGTGACCTCGTTCTCTGCCCCGTGATCGACGAACTCGAGATGGTCCGGGAGCGGGTCCGTTGCTCGCCGCTTCGCTCTTCGCAGCATGTCGTAGCAAGTGTTGACCGCGATCCGGTACAGCCAGGTGCCGACCGCGGAGTTTCCCTTGAACTGATGGGCCTTGCGGAAGGCGGTGAGGAAGGTGTCCTGGGTGGCGTCCAACGCCATCTCCCGGTCAGAGAGCACCCGGAGGCAAACCGAGAAGACACGCTCCTGATGGGCCTCCATCACCTCGGTGAAAGCAGCATGGTCGCCGTCGGCCACCCGCGCCAGGAGGGCGGCATCCTGTGCGGGGGTGGTCACGGGTGAAAGGTTACTTCCGCAATCGATGTCTGGAACTGCCCCGCTCCGTCGACCGGGAGCGCCAGGAACCAGATCAACCAATGGCCGTTGTCCCGGAAGGCAGCCTGGACCGAGGTGAGGCCGGGGACGGATCGGGCCGTGGCGAGCGTCTGCCATGCACCAGGATCGGGGTGAGGTGTCGAGGCCCAGCGCAACTCGAAGACGGTGCCGGGCCTGAGGCCAACCAGGTCTACCCTCGACGGTCGACCATCAACGGAGATCATGACACCGAACCCGTTGCCCTGCTCCAGCTGCGTTGGCAGGGTCGGCGAGAACCAGACCGTGGCGGGATCACCGTCTATGAGCAGTTGGGCACTCCGGTCCGCGGAGGGGTCGAGCCCGTATGGGTCGAAGGCGATCGCACTCAGAGGTCGAACCTGCCCGGATGGAGCGGTGGTGGTGGGAGGCACGGTGGTGGTTGTGGCGGGTTCGGGACGGGTCGGCAGAACCGGCTCGGTCGACCCGCCTGAGAAGAGGAGTCCCAGGACGATCAGGCCGACAGCAAAGGCGAGCAGTCCCAGGGCGGAGTAGACGAGGCGCCTGGAACCGGTCCCGGTGCCCGGCGACGGCAGCCGCGGGGTAGGGGCAGCCAGGAAAGCCTCCTCCAGTGCCCTGGCATCGATCGTCCCCTCCTGGGCACCGCGGAGGATCCGGTCGATGGCCGGGGTGACGCCGTCGATGCTCTCCGAGGGCGCCGGGCCTCCCGCCTCCCTGCCGGTAAGGGCCGTTTCCAGGGCAGCCCCCAGAGATCGTACGTCCCCGGCACGGTCGGTCATGGGTGGGCGGCCGAAGGCTCCCAGCTTGGCCGGGTGGGCCGCGGAGTATGAGATGGCGGTCGGATCGATCCCGCCATGGGTGACCCCATGCTCGTGAAGGGTGGCCACCGCTCCGGCCAGACCCGATGCGTTGGGGAGGAATTCGGCCAGGTCGATTGGCCGCCCGGCTGTGATGTGGTCGGCGAGACTCGACGCTCCCGTCCACTCGAGAACGGCGTACGCCCCTCCCGGCACTCTCTCCACCATGTAGACCCTCGTCAGGTGGGGGTGGGCCACTGACGCCACCCTTCCGACAGACATCACGAATTGATCCCGCCGTTCCGCCGTGCTGTCAGGCCCGAGGGACCGGATCAGGACCGGACGGTCCAGGGACCGGTCGGTTGCCAGCCACTCCTCTATGTCGTCGTCGCGCCCCAGGCGGATCTCCAGGTGGAATCGGTCTGGTATCGCCGACGGCATTTCACGCTGCCCTGGATGACGGTCGTCGGAGGACCTCCAATCGAACGCCGGTGTCAGCGAATCCATGCGATCGGTAGAGGGCAAGGGCGGGGGCACTCTCCTGGCGCACGTTGAGCAGGATCCCCGTCGCGCCGCTGCGACGCGACCAGAGAATGGCCTCACGGAGGAGATCTGCCCCGATCCCCCTCCTTGTGTGGTCCGGAAGGACCGCGATCCGCTGCAGGAAGGAGCCAGATCGTTCCGCACCCACGATCGCATAACCGACCACTGCGCCCTCTCGCTTCGCAGTGAGCACCGCCGCCCTCGGCGTGGCGGCCACCGCCTCCTTCATGCCTTCTCGTGACATGCGCCAGAAGCCGGCGAAAGCTGCCCTGTCGATTGCTACCAGTGCCGTCCAGTCGGGGTCTGACTCGACCCGGACGGGGCTGGATGCGGGGCCGGGGGGAACAGCCGTCCTTCGCTCCAGGACGAGCAGTTGGTGGGCTGGCCGGTAGCCGACCCGTCTCCAGATCCTCGTGCTGGTGGGATACAGAGCCGGGGAGTAGACGTCGGCACCGGCGAGACGCGAGACCACGTCGGTGGCGTCGGCGAGAAACGCGGCACTACCCCGGATCATGCGGAGGTGCCCGGCGGCCACATCCGTGTTCCAAGGCCGCGCCCGGCACGCACCCCATCCGCGTGTCACGGTGACCGCGCCCGGCCAGGCTCCCTCCACCGACAAGACTCCTGTCATCTGTGGGAGAGTAAGGGCATGAAGGTGGTTGTAGCGACCCACCCTTCGATGCTCGACCACGACACCGGGCCCCGTCACCCCGAGCGCCCGGCGCGCCTCGAGGCTGCGATTCGAGGAGTTCGGCGTTCGGGTCTCGAGGTGATCGAAGTGGAGGCCCCCTTGGCCCGACGGTCCGAACTGTTGATGGTGCACGACCCCTCGTACGTGGACACACTGCAGGCCATCTGCCGGCAGGGGGGAGGATTCCTCGACTTCGACACAGTGGTGTCCGAGAGGTCGTGGGATGCCGCGCTGAGGTCGGCAGGGGCGGTACTGGCGGTTGTAGAAGAGCTCGGAGGGGCGACCGACAGTTCCATCACGGGTTTGGCCATGACCCGGCCGCCGGGGCACCACGCTCTCCGGGACCGGGCGATGGGATTCTGTATGTTCAACAATGTGGCGATCGGCTCCGCTGTCCTGAGGAGTCAGGGACGGAGGGTCGCCATCCTCGATTGGGATGTCCACCACGGAAACGGGACTCAGGCGATCCTGGGCGAAGACGAAGGCGTTCTCTATGTGTCGCTTCACCAGTCGGGGTTCTACCCATTCGAGGGTTACCCCGAGGACATCGACCTGGCGGCCCCCGGCACCAGCATCAACTTCCCCCTTCCGAAGGGGACCGGTGGAGATGTGATCAGGGAGTCATGGGAGGGTGTTGTGCTGCCGGTCGTGGAGGCCTTTCAGCCGGACTGGGTCCTGGTGAGCGCCGGTTACGACGCCCACCACTCCGATCCGCTGGGCGAGCTGATCCTGGTGGACGAGGACTACGGCTGGATGGGGCATCGACTGGCGGGTCTGGTACCCACGAACCGTGTGGTGCTTGCCCTGGAGGGCGGATATGACCTGGACGCCGTGGAACGCTCCGTGTCTGCCACTCTGGAGGGCCTGTCGGGGGTGGAACCCGAGGGGTCTCCGCTACCGTCGCCGTCGGCCTCCTGGGATGCGGCAGCAGCTGCCCGTGCCGCAGTCGAGCGTCACTGGCGGATCTGACCTAAATATTCCCCGTCAGTGTCCGATAAGAGTGTCTTCGAAGCTTTTCTTCCGGAGATCAAATGGACCACCCGATAGACGCTCTACTTGCCGCCGCTCTCCAGAGGGGCGCATCCGACGTACACCTCAAAGTGGGTTCGCCTCCAATCGCTCGCGCTCAAGGGACTCTGAGGCGCCTCGAGGGCTTCGACAGCCTCAGGCCGGACGACACCGAAAGGTACGCCCGGGAGATGTTCACCCCGAAGGCGGAGGCGGACTTCGACGAGAATGGTGTCGCCGACTTCGCCTATGGCACGAAAGAGCTGGGCCGCTTTAGGGTCACCGCCTTCAGACAGCGCGGATCGGTGTCCCTGGTGCTCCGGAGCGTGGTCCCGGGAAGCAAGAGCTTCGGCGACCTGGGCTTGCCGCGAATATTGGAGAAGGTGGTCGGGGCGGGCTCCGGTCTGGTGATCGTCACCGGCCGGTCCGGGGCCGGGAAGACCACCACCATGGCGTCGATGCTCGACTGGATCAACAGCCATCAGTCGAAGGCGATCCTCACCATCGAAGACCCGATCGAGGTGCTCCACCCCGACAAGAAATCGGTTGTGGTGCAAAGGGAGGTCGGGGTCGATACCCCCGATGTGGCCAGCGCGGTCCGCAGCGCGATGCGCCACGACGTGGACGTGATCATGATCTCCGAGCTCAACGAGACTACCGCCGCCAGGGCGGCCATCGACGCCGCCGAGACGGGCCGCCTGGTGGTCACGTCGATGCGGACCAACGACCCCGCCGAGACGGTCAGCCGTTTGATATCCATGTTCCCGGATTCGGAGAAGGGCCCGATGCGGGGCCAGCTGGCCACCCACCTCCAGGCAATCGTGAGCCAGGTGCTCATCGAGACTTCCGACTCGGAGAAGGTGCTGGCCTGTGAGGTGATGACCAACAACGACCGGTCACACGAGTGGATCCTCACCGGGGCCGACGGGTCCCAACTGGTGGAGGTGCTCAAGGACGGCGGCTTCCACGGGATGCAGACTTTCGACCAGGCGGTGTTGAGGCTCATCGTCGACCGCAAGGTGGCCATGGATGCCGCCCTGCCGTACGTCCGCAACACGCACGAGGTCCGGGCCAAGGCGATGGAGGCCGGGATCAACTCTTAGGCCATTAGTCCTCCGATGGCCAGGGAAGGGCCGGCCCCTACAGGGGCCGGCCCTTCAGCATGGGCGGATAACCTGGGGCGGTGATCCCGGACCGTCTCCAGTTCCTTCGTGCCGCAGACCTGCCGCCTGCGCAGCTCTCCCATCTCTTCGAGGAGGCGGGAGAGACGCTGTTCCTGGTCGGAGGTTCGGTCAGGGACGCCTTTCTCGGGCGCCCCCTGGACGACTTCGACTTCGCCACCTCCGCCAGGCCGGAGCGCATCCGTGAGCTCCTCAACCGGTGGGCGGACTCGGTCTATCCGGTCGGTGAGATGTTCGGGACCATTGCTGCTCGCAAGGGAGAGCATCATGTGGAGGTGACCACCTTCCGGTCGGAGGTCTACAGGGAAGGCTCGAGGAAGCCCAGGGTCGAGTTCTCAGACGACCTGGAAACCGATCTGAGCCGTCGGGACTTCACCATCAACGCGGTTGCCATAGCGGTCGGCGATCTCGAGCCGATAGACCCGTACGGGGGCCTCGCCGACATGGCCTCCGGGGTCATCCGCACGCCGCTCGATCCCGAAGTCTCGTTCGGAGACGACCCCCTCAGGATGCTGAGGCTGTTCAGGTTTCAGGCGATGCTCGGGTTCGCTCCGGACCACCATGCGGTGGCCGCCGTGGAGAGCATGGCATCGCGCCTCCAGATCATCTCTGCCGAGCGGATCCGCGACGAGCTGTCGAGGCTGCTGGTGGCCGACGAACCCGGAGCTGCCCTCGCACTGATAGTGGCCACCGGCCTTTCCGCCTACTTTCTCCCCGAGCTCGACAGGCTGGCGATGGAGCAGGACCCCTATCACCGGCACAAGGATGTTCTCGCCCATACACTCGCAGTGGTCGACAAGACCTCTCCGGACCTGGTGCTGAGGCTGGCCGCGCTCCTCCATGACATAGGCAAGCCGGACACCAGGGAGTTCGGGCCGGGCGGGGTCACCTTCCATCATCACGAGGTGGTCGGGGCGAGGATGGCCAGGGCACGACTTCGGGCCTTGAAGTATCCACGCGACGTGGTCGACGACGTCTCCCAGCTGGTCTTTCTCCATCTTCGCCCCCACACACTGAAGATGGGCTGGTCGGACTCGGCAGTCAGGCGTTACGTACGGGACGCCGGACACCTCCTCGACCGTCTCAACGAATTGGTCCGGTCGGACGTGACAACCGCCAACGCCCGCCGGGAGAAGGCCATCCAGGAGGGAGTCGACGAGCTGGAGCGACGCATTCAAGAGCTCTCGGAGAAGGAGGAGCTGGCCCGGATGAGGGCTCCGATCGACGGGAACCACGTCATGGGCTACCTGGGCATCGAGCCGGGCCCGACTGTGGGCAGGGTGATGGAGATGCTCCTGGAGCGGAGAATCGAGGAAGGGCCCTACACCGCCGAGGAGGCGTACCGAATGGTGAGAGAGTGGGCCCTCGCCGAAGGGATGGACGACCCAGGGTCCCATCCGACGGAGGAGGAGTAGAAGCCGGTGATAGTGGTGGCCGTGCCCGGTGTTGCCCTGGCGATCGTCACCCTGGTGGCATTCGGGGGGCGGTGGGTGTGGTGGCTCGACACGCTGGCCAACTTCCGTCCACAGTATGTGCCCGGGCTGCTGTTCCTGGGAGTAGTGCTCATGGCCGGGAGGTGGAGGAGGACCGGCACCGCGGTGCTCCTCGTGGCCGCGGTGAATCTGGTCGTGGTCCTTCCCCTCTTCGTGGGCTCTCCCGGCCCACCCACCTTCGGGGCCCCGACGGTCCGGGTGATGACCTTCAACCTGCTCTCGACGAATCAGAGCTACGGGGACCTGGTGGCCTATTTGGAGACGGTGGCGCCCGACCTTGTGCTCCTCCACGAGGCGAGCCGGCCCTGGGAGGTGGCGATGGAAGCGGCGAGCCTCGGCTACGAGATGATCCGGGCCCGATCGGACGACCTGATATTCGGCACGCTGGTGCTGGTCAGAGGCTCGGACATCGAGTTCGTCTCCCACGGGTTCGCCTTCGCCGATCCTCGGGCCATCGAGGTGACCTTCCGTCCTCGGGGCTGGCCGGTACCGATCCGGGCGCTGTCCAGCCATCCGGTGGCTCCCACCGACAGGGAGCGGGCCGCCATCCGGGACCAGCAGCTGGAGTTCGCCGCCGGTTGGGCCGCCGACCAGGAGGGTCCATACATCGTGGCCGGCGACCTCAACGCCACGCCGTGGTCTTGGTCTTTCCGCAATCTGGTATCGGCCGGGAATCTGAGAAACTCCCAGGTCGGATTTGGGTTCCAAGCCACCTACTCGGCGGAGTGGCACCACCTGCGGCGGATTCCCATCGACCACGTCCTGCACAGCGAGGCGCTGGGAGTGAGGGACCGAAGGCTAGGCCCGACGCTCGGCTCGGACCACTTCCCCGTCGTCGTCGACCTCGAGCTGAGGGGCTAACTTCCACCCCCATGTCAGATCGTCATGCCCAGCGCAGAGCAAGGTTGGCCGAGCTCGTCGGTGACAACGGGGTCGCCATCATCCCTGCCGCCACCGAAGTGATTCGCAATTACGACGTACACCACCCATTCCGTCAGGACTCCATGTTCTGGTATCTGACCGGCTTCCACGAGCCCGACGCGGTGGCGGTGATCGCCCCCGCCCACGACGACGGGGAATTCATCCTGTTCGTGCTTCCCAAGGACCCGGCCCAGGAGGTCTGGACCGGGATCAGGACCGGCCCAGAGGGGTCCCGCGAGCGTCACGGGGCCGACGCTGCCCACGATGTGGGCGAGCTCGACGCGGTGCTGGAACGACTGATGGTGGGCCGTGAGGTCGTCTGGTACCGCACCGGCGATCGCCTCGACACCAAGGTCGGGGCGGCAATCGAGCGCGCCCGCGGACAACGGGAACGCTTCGGAGGCGTCGTCCCGTCGACGGTCAAGGACGTGTCGGTCCCGATAGGCGAGATGATGCTGATAAAGGACGAAGTCGAGGTCGACAGCATGCGACGGGCCTGCGAGCTGACCGCCTTCGGGCATGCGGAGGCGATGAGGTTCGCCAGGCCGGGGATGATGGA
Organism: uncultured Acidimicrobiaceae bacterium; assembly: GCA_964454615.1. Classification (GTDB taxonomy): domain Bacteria; phylum Actinomycetota; class Acidimicrobiia; order Spongiisociales; family ZC4RG35; genus ZC4RG35. Next base: position 21,208 of record CAYVTP010000012.1, read on the forward strand.
GTACCAGGTGCAGGCCGCCCTCGAGTACTACTGGCGGCTAGAAGGCTCTCCCAGGAACGGTTATCCGTCGATCGTCGCCTCCGGGGCCAACGCCTGCATCCTCCACTACGTCTCCAACGACGCCCGGGTCGGGGACGACGACTTGATCCTCATCGACGCCGCCGCCGAGGTCGACGGGTACTCGTCGGACATCACCCGCACCTTTCCCGCCAGCGGCAGGTTCAGCGGGCCCCAGAAGGCGGTCTATGAGGTGGTGCTGGCGGCCCAGATGGCGGGCATCGATCAGGCGACCGAGGGTTCCAGCACACGCTCGATCCACGACGCCGCGACCAGGGTGCTGGTCGAGGGAATGGTCGACCTGGGGCTGCTGCCACTCTCGGTCGACGAGTCGCTGGCGATGCACCACTACACGGAGTTCTTCATGCACGGGACATCGCACTGGCTGGGCCTCGACGTCCACGACCGGGGCAGTTACCGGGTCGACGGTCGGCCAAGACCGCTCCAGCCGGGGATGATCTTCACCATCGAGCCCGGTCTGTACGTGGCGCCGGACAAGACCGAGGTGGAGCTGGCCCTGCTGGAGTACGACGTGGACGAGCGCGCCGAGCGGAGGCTCAGGATGGGCGCCGCAGCTGCCGCCGCCCTCGAGAAGGAGGAGAAGGAGGAGGCCGAGAAGATCAAGCACACGGTGCCTGCGGAGTTCCTCGGTATCGGCGTCCGCATCGAAGACGACATACTCATCGTCCCCGGCGGCCATGAGAACCTGACCGGGATGGTCCCCAAGGAGGTCGATCAGGTGGAGGCTCTGTGCGCCGAGCCCGGGTCCTTGCCATCGAGCCGCTAGACACCGTGGCCGGTAGGCGTTCTGGCCTGCCGTCCGCCAACCCAGGGTTGTAGGCCTGGTTGTACAGGGTCTGGAACCCTGGGTTCGAGCCCAACGCCTGGTCGGTGTGCGTTCTGGCCTGCCGTCCGCCAACCCAGGGTTGTAGTCCTGGTTGTACAGGGTCTGGAACCCTGGGTTCGAGCCCAACGCCTGGTCGGTATGCGTTCTGGCCTGCCGTCCGCCAACCCAGGGTTGTAGTCCTGGTTGTACACGGTCTGGAACCCTGGGTTCGAGACCACTCCTTCGCCGAACCCACCGACAAGGGTTGCGGTCATGGTTACGGGGATCTCAATTCGGAACAGGCCATGGGTACGATCAGTCCCAGCTATGGCGATCGGCCTCCTCTACCGCATCTACGAGCAACGTCTGCTGTCCTCACTCGACAGGTCGCGGCTACCACAGCACATCGGGCTCGTGCTCGACGGACACCGCCGGCACGCCCGGAAGGAGGGGCTCCCCAGCTACCAGGCCTCATATCGGGAAGGCATGCGGAGGTTCGAGGAGTTCCTCGGGTGGTCGGCGGGACAGGAGATCCCCACGGTCACGGCCTGGTTGCTCTCCCGGGAGAACCTCTCCCGTCCGTCCGACGAGCTCGAGCCCTACTTCGATGTCCTGGTCGAACTGTTCGAGAGGCTGCCCGATTTGGCCCGCCGTCTCGACATGGGCGTCCGGTTCATCGGAAGCCTGGACCTCCTACCCGATCGGCTGGTCGCCGCCGCAAAGAAGGCTCAGGAGGCCCATCCGGACGGGACCAGGAGGTTGACCATCGCCATGGGATACGGAGGCCGACAGGAGATCGTCGATGCGGTCAAAGAGCTGGTGTCCGATCTGGCCGAGTCGGGGACGCCGCCCTCCGAGATGGCGGCCCACATCGACCCTGCATCGCTGAGCTCGCACATGTATTCGACGGACGTCCCCGATCCCGACCTGGTCATCAGGACCTCCGGAGAGTCGCGGCTCTCCGGTTTCCTCCTCTGGCAGTCGGCCTACAGCGAGTTCGTGTTCATCGACGTCAATTGGCCCGGGTTCCGACGTGTCGACTTCCTCCGTGCCCTGCGCGACTACACCTCGAGGGAGCGTCGCTTCGGCCAATGAGCTTGGGGTACTCCGTACCCGCACCTCGACCGACAGTCATGCCGTCTACTCAGACGGTCACCATTCCAGGATGGAGGTGGGTCACGTCGCCCAGTTGACGCAACGAGAAAGCCCACCCGCTGGAGATCCGGGTCATGGTCAAACGGCTGACGCCGGTGTGGGGCTGACGGAAGCGCTCCCACTCCCACGGCACGGGGTCCAACCCGAGGAGGTGGCCGAGGACCACTGCATTGGTCCCGGCGTGGGCCACGATCACCACCTTGCGATCCGGATCCTGGACCTCCCAAAGGTGCCTTCCCCCGCCCTCCTCCATGGGCCTGATCCCATGAGTGCTCAGAGTCTCCCGCAGACCGCCGACCACCCGCTCGTGGAAAGCGCGGAAGCTCTCTCCACCGGGTAGCCCGTCCCACATCTCCTCCATGTTCCTCACGTTGGCCTCGGCGAATCTTCGGTCGATCTCGTCGGCGGGCGCTCCGTCCCACTCGGGAGGGTTGTTGATCTCCTGGAGCCAGTGGTACGAGGTCATCTCCTGCCGTAGCTCGGAGGAGATGGGCTCAGCGGTCTCCATGGCCCGTTGCATGGTGGACACCCAGAGCTCGTCGACGGTGTCGAGGCTGATGAGTCGATGGGCGACCCGGAGGGCCTGCTCGTGCCCCAGTGCGGTGAGGTTCGGATCGTTGCGGGCGACACGATCCGGGGCCCAGTCCGGCTGCCCGTGGCGGATCAGGAACAGGTCCATAGCCGGAAAACTAGGCGATTGCGCCGACACCTCCAATACGATGAGGCCCAGTGCCCCGTACAGCCTTGATCGAACACCTGGCCGACCACGCCCTGCGTACCGACGGGCCCTTCACCCTACGGTCCGGCCAGGTGTCCGACTGGTACCTGGACGCACGCCAGACCACCCTCGACGGAGATGGGGGCTGGAGGGTGGCACGGGCGGTCCTCGGAGTCCTCTCACCGGATGTTGCCGCTGTCGGCGGGATGACCATGGGGGCCGACCCGATTGCGATGGCCACCGCCATGGTGGCTGCCCACGAGGGCCGTGGGCTCAAGGCGTTCTCCATCCGCAAGGAGGTGAAGGACCACGGGGTGGGTGGCCGGTTGGTGGGCCCGGTCGCCCCCGGTGACAGGGTGGCGATCGTGGAGGACACGACGACAACCGGTGGAGCGGCAGTCGAAGCAGTGGAAGTGGCCCGTGACGGAGGGTTGGAGGTGGTCCAGGCCATCGCCTTGGTCGACAGGTCTGCCGGCGTTGTCGCCGCCCGCTTCGCCGCCATGGGGATCCCCTACGCCGCCCTGATCCTGCCCGAGGATCTCGGGGTCACGGCATGAAGCTCGTGGTGCGGCGCTCGGCGTTGAAGATGTGGCTGATGGCGCTCGGTGGGATTCCCCTCCTGATCATTTCCCTCGATGTCCTGACCAACCGGCGGTTCACCAACTATTTGCGTGAGCTCCTCTTCCCGCCGGACCGAACCCAGCTGTTCGAACCCCGCGATGTCATATGGGCCTGGGCGATGCTCGCCTTCTCCGTGTTCATCATCGGCTGGGGCCTGAAGGAGCTTTTCGTCCCCACGAAGGTGGTCGAAGGGCGTCGCGAGGGCCTGGCGGTGCGGCTGGCGGGCCCGATCAAGGCCCCGACCGTCATCCCATGGGCTCAGATCTCACACGTCGAGGGCACCCGGATCGAAGACGAGGGCCGGATGCTGCCCATGCTCCTGGTCCGACTTCTCTCGCGGGAGGGCATACCTGAGAACCCGTGGGGGGCCAGGTGGGTGAGAGAGAGGGAGCTGGCGATCCTGGCACAGGACTGGCCTGTTGATCCGGCCGAAGTCGCCGAACAGATCGCCGACTATGCGGTGGAGCGGGTCCGAATCGCACACCGTGAGGCTGTCGCCTCGCTGTGGAAGGAGGGAGCCGGTACTTCGGGTGCTGGCCCCGTCGTGGGTGGTGCCGCGGCTGCGGGCGAGGCGGCGCGGGGGATGCCGCCGAGCATGAGGACGCCGGGGAGGCCGGGGTAGAAGAGGAGTGAACCTGGTCGGAGCCCACACGCCGTCGGCGGCCCCTCTGGCCGAGGCGGAGGCCCGGGGAGCCGACCTGGTGCAGGTGTTCCTCTCCAACCCGCAGGGCTGGCGCAAGCCGGACCTCCGAGCCGACGCCGACGAGCTCAAGGCGTCGCCGCTGCCGATCTATGTGCACGCTCCCTATCTGATCAATGTCTGTGCCGACGACAACAGGGTCCGGATCCCGAGCAGGAAAATCCTCCAGGACACATGTGATGCCGCCTCGGAGATAGGCGCTGCCGCGGTGGTGGTCCACGGCGGCCATGTGACCGGTGAGGCGCCGCAGGATGAGGGCATCGTGAGGTGGCTCAAGGCCCTGGACGCTTTGGACACGGAGATGCCCGTGCTCATCGAGAACACCGCCGGCGGGGAGAAGGCGGTCGCCCGACGGGTCGATTGGATCGGCCGGCTCTGGGAGGAGATCGGCGGTTTCGGCGTGGGGTTCGTCCTCGACACCTGTCATGCCTGGGCGGGAGGGGAACCCTTTGACCAATTGGTCGAGCGTGTCCTGGCGGCGACCGGCCGCATCGACCTGGTGCACGCCAACGACTCGAAGGACGGGTTCGACTCCCGACGGGACCGCCACGAGAACCTGGGCAAGGGCAA
>CAYVTP010000013.1:0-25812 GCA_964454615.1 uncultured Acidimicrobiaceae bacterium
TGAGAATATGAGTCTTCAGCAGGCTTTTGCGGTGTGTATGGAAGCCTTCAACCGGGCGGAGGGAAGGGAGTCGGAAGGCTGGGAAGTGGCAGTGCTGGACATCAGTAACGGGCGGCGCGCCTTCCGGCGGCTGGAGCCGGGCGAACTCGAGACCGAGTAGAGCCAGGCGAGCGGTTTAGCCTGAGCGCCATGGACCGCAGGATCTTCGGGCTGGAAAATGAATACGGGGTCACCTGCACCCTGCGCGGACAGCGTCGTCTCAGTCCCGACGAGGTGGCCCGTTACCTGTTCCGTCGGGTGGTGTCCTGGGGTCGGTCCTCGAACGTGTTTCTCGAGAACGGGGCCCGTCTCTATCTCGACGTTGGCTCGCATCCCGAGTACGCCACGCCCGAGTGCGACAGCATCGAAGACGTTGTGGCCCATGACAAGGCAGGGGAGAGAATCCTCGAAGGCCTGGTGACCGGGGCCGAGGAGCGGCTCGAGGAGGAGGGCATCAGAGGCGAGATCTACGTCTTCAAGAACAACACCGACAGCGCCGGCAACTCCTACGGCTGTCACGAGAACTACCTGGTGAGCAGGCACAAGGACTTCCACCGGACGGTCGACGTCCTCATCCCGTTCCTGGTCACCAGGCAGATCTTCCTCGGGTCGGGGAAGCTGGTGCAGACCCCGCGCGGCACCAACTTCTCGATAGCCCAGAGAGCCGACCACATCTGGGAAGGGGTCAGCTCGGCCACCACCAGGTCACGGCCCATCATCAACACACGGGACGAGCCCCACGCCGACGCCGAGCGATACCGGCGACTCCACGTCATCGCCGGGGACTCCAACATGAGCGAGTACGCCACCTACGTGAAGGTGGGAACCATGGTGGCGCTGCTGCAGATGATCGAACGGGACGTGGTCTTCCGGGACCTCTCGTTGGAGAACCCGATACGCGCCATCCGAGAGGTCTCCCACGACCTGGCCGGCGAACGAAAGCTGAAGCTGGCCAACGGTAGGGAGCTGAGTGCCCTAGACATCCAATGGGAGTACCTGGACAGGGCGATGCGTTTCGCCAGGAGCCCCGGATTCCCACCGCAGGTGCAGAGGGCAGTGGACAAGTGGGAACATCTCCTCACCGGGCTGCAGAAAGACCCGATGTCACTCGATCGTGAGGTCGACTGGGTCATGAAGTACCGGCTGCTGGAGCGGTACGGGGCGAGCAGGGGCGTGCCCATGTCGGATCCTCGCATGTTGATGATGGACCTGGCATATCACGACGTCGACCGGGGCCGCGGCCTCTACTACATGCTCGAGAAGCGAGACATGGTCGACCGGATAGTCACCGACGAGAAGATCGCGGCTGCGGTCACCACACCCCCCCAGACCACACGGGCCCGGCTCAGGGGCGAGTTCATACGGGCCGCCAAGGCAAAGCGGCGGGACTTCACGGTCGACTGGGTCCACCTCAAGCTCAACGACCAGGCCCAACGGACTGTCATGTGCAAGGACCCTTTCAAGGCCTATGACGAGCGGGTCGACAAGCTGATCGAGAGCCTCTGAGACCACGGGGGCTGGCAGTCCCCGGTGGCTCTCAGGCCACAGACCTTTTCTCGGAGCCTCGGAGAGGCCAGAATCGCCCGATGCAACGTGTCGTCGAGCGGGTCCTCAATCTCCTCATCTTCCTGCTCGAAGCCCCCCGACCGGTGACAGCAGACGAGGTGCGATTCACCGTCCAGGGGTACGAGGACCAGAGCGATGAGGCCTTCCACCGCATGTTCGAGAGAGACAAGGACGTCCTGCGCCGCATCGGTGTGCCGCTGAAGATGGAGGCGATGGACGCATGGGAAGTGGAGTTCGGTTACAAGGTCGACCCCGAGGAATATGCCCTGGTCGACCTGGGCCTCACAGATCAGGAGCGGGTCGCCCTGTCGCTGGCGGCCCGGATGGTGCGACTGGGAGGGTCCTACGCCGGGCTCGACGCACTGATGAAGCTGGGTGGGGTGGAGAGCGGGGACGGTCCCGGCGCCTTTGGAGCCGACCTGGGCAGGGGTCACGACAACCTGGGTTCCCTCTTCGCAGCGGTCACCGAGCGTCGCAAGGTCAGCTTCCAGTACGGGGGAACCGTCCGGACGGTCGAACCGTACGGGCTGGCCCACCGCAGGGGCCATTGGTACCTGGCGGGAGGGACACACAAAGGCGAACGGGTGTACCGCGTCGATCGGATCACCGGGCTCACCGTCGACGATCATGCCGACGCCTTCCGCAAGCCCCGGAAGTTCGATCTCCGCAAGGCGATCGACGTCCAACCCTGGGAGACCGGCGGCGGAGAGATGATCGAAGCGAGAGTCCGGTTCGAGCGGGAGGTGGCCTGGCTGGCCGCCAGAGCCCTACGCCATGAGGACCCGCTGGAGGGTGAGGCGTGGATCGCGACGGTCACGGTCAGCCACCCCGAGGCTTTCGTGAGTTGGGTCCTCAGTTTTGGCTCGGCGGCCGAAATCCTCGAACCAACCGAGCTTCGAGCGGCGGTGAGGGATCGGATCGCCGGCGCTCTCGGAGCGCTGAGATGACCTCCCAGAGGACAGTCGACAGGATCAAGCGGATCCTGGCCCTCGTCCCCTACGTGCTCGAGCGGGAGACAGTCGATGTGGCAGAGGTCATGGAGCGATTTGGCTACACCTACGACGAACTGACCCGCGACCTCAACTCGGTGTTCGTCTGCGGCCTGCCCGGCTACAGCCCATCAGACCTGATGGAGGCATACATCGAGGGCGACGAGGTGGTCATCGACGCGGCCGAGTTCTTCAGTCGGGCTCCGAGGTTCACCCCCACAGAGGCCCTTGGGCTACTCGCCGCCGGGCTCACCGTCCTGGGCATGGGCGAGGAGATCCCGGCGCTCGAGTCGGCCGTACGAAAGCTGGGAGCCGCGGTGATGCCCGACGCTGCCGACGTTCTCAGCGTCGACGTCCCGGAGTCGGCGACGGTGCGCGGCCTACGCCAGGCAGTCGCCTCGAACCAGCCTGTCCAGATCACCTACCGGTCGGTGGGCAAGGAGGAGACGACCGTACGAGTGATCGAACCCTGGGTCGTATTCCACACCATCGGACAGTGGTACGTCACCGGTCACTGCCGCCTGGTCGGCGGAGAGAGGACCTTCCGGGTCGACCGGATTCGCGACCTCGAGCCGCTTGCGGGCGAGTTCCTGCCCCCGGAGAGCCCACCCGAGCCGGGAGTGGGGTACACCCCGACGGAGGGGGACATTTCCTGCGTCATCGCCCTGGGGCCAGGTTCGGAGTGGGTCAGGGACTACTACCCCGTGGAGGAGGTCGGGGAGGACGGGCCAACCCGGACGGTTCGCTTCTCCTCTCCCGATCCCGAGTTGGCGGCGCGTTTGCTGCTGCGACTGGGCGACTCGGCGAAACTCGTTGAAGGACCTGAGGTGGCCGATCGCCTAGGGAGGCTGGGCCGATCGCTCCTGGAGCGCTACTCCTGAGCCGTTGAGCCCGGGGCGTGCCGGCCCCGCTCGGTAAGGGGCCGAACGACCTATCCGGCGAGCTTCAGTCACTCCCTCCGTCTGCCGATCACCACCAGTACATATGGGTGACCGGAGACAAGGAATGACCACAATCAAGACCACTTGCAGCCTGTGCGGGGACATCCACCTCACCCCGGAGGACGTGGCGCTCGAGCTGCGCCCGGGCGGCAGGGAAGGCGACTACAGGTTCACCTGCCCCAACTGCACCAGCCAGCAGCGCAGACCCGCAAACTCCCGGGTGGTCAGCGTGTTGCTGGCGACAGGTGTCCACTTCGAGGTTCTCAACCCCGAGCCGATAACGGAACTCGAGATCGAGGCGTTCGCAATCGCCCTGGAGACGGAGACGGATCCGCTCCGCCTCCTGGCCGGATGAGAACGGGCCGGTAGGGGTACTACGGGCACCACGGGCAGGGTGCCCTACGGCCAGAAGGTGACGACCCGGGGGGGCCGTCACCTTCTCCTTTTGAGGCGTGCTCCAAAGGAGTACTTCCTACCGGGTGACCAGTACCCATCTCGAACTCCTTACCATCGGGGGATGCTCCAATTCGGCGAGGTCGTGATCATTCTCCTCCTGGCCCTGGTCCTGGTCGGCCCCAAGCGGTTGCCCGAAGTGGCCCGCAAGCTAGGGCGATGGGTGGCAGAGTTCCGTGCCGCCGCCCGGGAGCTCACCGAGGGGATCGAGTCGGAGATCACCAAAGCCGCCGCCCCGCTCGACGATGTGAAGCGGGACATCCAGACCAGCCTGGAGTCGGTCGATCCGACACGGTACGAGTGGACGGGCCCGAAGAGCCCGGCCGGGCCATCGCCTGAGGAGGCCTTCGAAGACCTCGAGCAGCTGGAGGAGAGGGAGCAGGAGCCCGGGGCCGGGGAATGAGAACCGACCAGCCAAAGACCGTCATCGGCCACCTCGAGGAGCTCCGGTGGCGGATCCTCAAGATGGGGATCGCCGTCGTAGTGGCAGGAGCACTGGCCTTGATCTTCGCCGACCCGCTCCGGTCGCTCCTCGAAGGCCCCTTCCACCAGGCGGCCCCCGACGCCCGACTGCAGACTCTCGCCGTGGCCGAGCAATGGGGGATCCTGATGAGGCTGGCGCTCTTCGGCGGGGTGATAATCGCCAGCCCGGTGATCCTCTACCAGGTGTGGGCCTTCGTGAACCCCGCGCTGACGGGCAACGAGCGCCGCTGGGCTGTGCCCATTGTGGGAGCTCTTGCCGTCCTCTTTCTGACAGGGGTCGTGCTGGGGTACTCGGTGCTGCCCATCGGCCTCGAGTTCCTCCTCGGGATCTTCGACGACGTAGAGAACAACCTGCGCATGGCGGAGTACTACTCGTTCACCCTTCGCTTCATATTTGCCTTCGGCATAGCCTTCCTGTACCCGGTGTTCCTGTTCACCGCGGCGGCCGCGGGGTTGGTGTCCTCCGAACAGCTGGGCCGGGGGCGGCGATGGGCGGTTCTCATCATGGTGATCGCCGCAGCCCTCATCACTCCCACAGGGGACGCCTTCAACCTCCTGATACTGGCCACGCCCCTCTACCTCATGTACGAGATCGTTTATTGGCTGGTCCGCCTGGTGCTGCGCAAGTGACGGGCTCCACAGAGGCCAATCACGACATCGTGGCACGCTTCTTCGACGGCATCGGGTTCGAGCCGGACGGGTTCCAGGTCGAGGCGGCCGGAGCAGTGGCCGACGGTCAGTCGGTCGTGGTGACTGCGCCCACCGGCGCCGGCAAGACACTGGTCGCAGAGGCGGCCATACACCTGATCCTGGAGTCGGGGATGCGGGCGTTCTACACGACACCGATCAAGGCCCTCTCCAACCAGAAGTACTCCGACTTCGTCGCCCTTCGCGGGAGCAGCAACATTGGCCTGCTCACCGGCGACAACGTCATCAACAGCAGGGCCCCGGTGGTGGTGGCCACCCTGGAGGTGCTCCGCAACATGATCTACGCAGATCCGGCCCACCTCGACGATGTCGGGTTGGTGATCCTCGACGAGGCGCACTACCTCCAGGACCGGTCCAGGGGGGCGGCGTGGGAGGAGGTGATCATCCATTGTCCGGCACACATTCAGTTCGTGTGCCTCTCGGCCACGATCTCCAACAATGTCGAGTTTGCAGCTTGGGTGGGGGAGAGACGGGGCCCGACAGCGCTCATCGCCACCGATGACCGGCCCGTCCCGCTCCACTCGTTGTACATGCTCCAGGACAAGATGGGAACCCGCGAGCTCCACATGCTGCCCACCTTCGTCGTCCGCGACGGACGCACCCGGCCCAACCCGAGGGTGGAGCAGATGATGAGCCTGGAGAAGGGGTCGCGACGACGTTTCAAGACCCCGGCCAGGTCCGATGTGGTCGAGAGGCTGGCCAACGAGGGAATGCTTCCTGCCATCTATTTCATTTTCTCCCGGGCAGGTTGCGACGCCGCGGCGATGAGGCTGGCGGACAGCGGAGTGAGGCTGACCACCGCCGACGAGAGGCGGGCTATCAGGATCATCGTGGACGAGCGAACCGCGCACCTGCAGGACGGAGACCTGGCGGTTCTCGGTTTCCAGCGTTGGATGGCCGGGTTGGAGTCGGGGATAGCGGCCCACCATGCCGGGCTGGTCCCGGCTTTCAAGGAGACTGTGGAGGAGCTCTTCGAACTGGGCCTCCTCAGGGTGGTGTTCGCCACAGAGACTCTCGCCCTGGGCATAAACATGCCCGCACGTACGGTCGTGCTGGAGACCCTGTCCAAGTTCACCGGAGAGAGTCACGAGATGCTAAGACCCGGCGACTACACCCAGCTGACCGGGCGCGCCGGGCGACGGGGCATCGACGTGGAGGGTTTCGGCGTCGTACTCCACTCGCCGTTCGTACGCTTCAGCGAGGTGACGGAGATCGCCATGCTCGGATCCCACGAGCTGGTCTCCAGTTTCCGCCCCACCTACAACATGACCGCCAACCTGATCGCCAACTACGACCGGGAGCGGGCTGAGACGCTGCTGGAGGCCTCCTTCTCGGCGTTCCAACGGGAAGGCGACATCGAGGACGCTCGCGCCATGATCGAGGCGTTGGAGCATCAACTGGCGAAGGAGGAGCAGGCGGCCCAATGCGAGCGCGGCGAGGTCGCCACCTACCTCGCACTCATCGAAGCCCAGGAGCCGAAACGGCACCACGACGGGATCGCAACCGGCCTTGGCGCCGGCGATGTGATCGACATCGTCGGAGGCCGGAGTGACGGGAGGTACGCCATCCTCCAACGGCTGCCCAGGAAAGACGACGGTCTCCGTTACCTGGTCCTCTCCACCTCCGGGAAGGTCTCAACGATTCGCTTCCGGGACATCACCGCCGCCAGCCAGGCGGTGGGGAGGATCGAGCTGCCCACCCCGTTCAGACCCCGAGACAGAAGGTTCGTCCAGGCGAGCCTCCGCCAGCTGAGACAGGTCGATGCCCGACCATCGAGGCAGAGGCCGGGCCGGGGACGGATAGATCATCCCGTGGCGGACTGCCCGGATGCCTCGCGCCACCTGTCGGCGATGAGGCGGGCCAACCGGACCCGGCGTCGCCTTGAGCAGCATCTCGCCATGGCGCAGAGGTCGGGCCACACCCTGGTCGAGGAGTTCAGGGCGATCCACAACCTGCTCGAGGTGTTGCACTACACCGACGGCTGGGAGCTGACACCGAGGGGAGAGAGGCTGCGGCGCCTCTACAACGAGTCCGACCTGCTGCTAGCCGAGGCCATAGAACGGGGCACTCTGTACGGCCTCGAGCCCCACGAGCTGGCAGGATTGCTGTCGGTGTTCGTGTACGAGCCGAGAACGGACACGCCATCCGTCGCGGAGTGGCCGAATACGGCTATGCACCGCTGCTGGGAGGAGATCGGCGAGATGTGGGCCGAACTGAACGTGGAGGAGCGCCGCCGCCGCCTGGCGCCGACGCGCCGACCCGACCCCGGGTTCGGGATGCTGGCATACCTGTGGGCCTCGGGGACCGAGTTCGACCAACTGCCCACCAAGGGGATGGCGGCCGGTGACTTCGTGCGGGTGTCCCGACAGCTCTCCGACCTGCTCCGCCAGATAAGGGACGGGATAAGGGAGTTGTCGGACGACGCCCACATGGCCCTCGCCCAGGTGGAACGGGGTGTTGTGGCGGCGCAGGGGATCGGGCAGTAGGGGGATCCATGGCCGACTGGATGGTCATCATCAACCCGGCTGCCGGCCGCACGGCAACCGTCCCCGCCTCCGTCGCCCGGGCGCTCGATGCCATCGGCCTGGACCACGAGATGGTGGTCCCGGGAAGCCGCCAGGAGACCGTGTCCGCCCTCCAAGAAGCGGCCAGCTCGGGGATCGAGAAATTCTGTGTGGTCGGTGGCGACGGCACCGTCAACCTGGCGGTGAACACCCTGCTCGGAGCGGGAGTCGAGCGACCGGTGATCGGGGTCCTACCCGGGGGGACGGGATGCGACCTGATGCGCACCTTCGCACATCCCAAACAACTGGCACAGGCCGCCTCCCATCTCACCACCGACGCCCTCTACGACGCCGACGTCGTAGCCCTGGAAGGGGAGTGGGGTCTCCGGTACTTCATCAACGTGGGACAGGTCGGGGTGGGCGCGGCCGCGGCTGAGACCGCACTCCGCGTGAGCCGTCGGTTCGGGTCGATGCGATACCCGATAGCGTTCGCAGTGCGTCTACCCCGCTTCCCGCGCGCCCGGGTCACCGTCACCACCGAGAAGCGGACCTACGAGGCGGAGGCCCTGGCGGTGATCATGGCCAATGCCCAGTACTTCGCAGGCGGCTGGAATGTGGCGCCGCGGGCAAACCTGATCGACGGATTGATCGACATCCAGGTGGTCACAGCCCGGAAGAGGCAGGCTCCTGCGCTGGTCCCAAAGGTGATCAGGGGCACCCATCTCTCGGACCCGTCGGTGCGCCGGTTCCAGGCGGCCCGATTCAAGATCGAAACTGATGTCACCTGGCCGCTCGAGGTCGACGGCGACCTGGTGGGGAATACCCCGGTGAGCGGTCGGGTTGTTCCCGCGGCAGTGCGGCTGAAGATCTGAGATAGTTGGTACTTGGACCACAGGCCCTGCCAGAAGTCCAGACACAGAAAAACCTCCCGAGGTTGTCGCTCCGATACCTTTCAAGCCGCCGCGCCACTTATACTCCCGCGCCGCCCGACCCCGAAAGCCAATGGCCACCAAGAAGACCAAAGAAGCAGACCCCGTCGAGCCCGACCAGGAACTCGAAGTCGACGAGGACCCGGACGATGATCTGGACGATGTGCCCGACGACCTCGACGAGCTGGAAGACCTCGACGACGTAGAAGTCGACGTAGTGGTCGATGACGCCGACGACGAGCTCGATGCGGACCTCGATGACGCCGATGACGACGCCGCTGACGATGATGACGACGACTCCCACGACGAGGACACCGCCGATGCCCTGGAGGAGCTCGAGAGCCAGGAGCTCCAGCTGCTCGAGGACGAGGCAAACGAGGCCATGCTCGTCGACGAGGTCGAAGAGCTGAGGGCGATGCGGCGTGCCGAGCTGACCATGAATGTGGAGGCTCAGGTCCAGAAGGCGGACGAGTTCGTCTGCCAGAACTGCTACATGGTCAAACGGACCAGCCAACTGGCCAACAAACGCAAGATGTTCTGTCGGGACTGTGTCGACTGACACCGTCACCGTCGTAGTCCCCACCTACAACGAGCTCGAGAATCTCGCTGAACTCGCAGAAGCAGTGACCTCGCATGGTTACCGGCTGCTCATCGTCGACGATCGGTCCCCGGACGGCACAGGGGAGCTCGCCGATCGGCTCGCAGCCTCGAGCCCTTCGATCGGGGTCCTCCACCGCGATCGGAAGGAGGGACTCGGCCCTGCCTACGGAGCGGGATTCGACCGGTTGCTCGAGGAGGGCCAGTCGTCGGTGATCGTCGAGATGGACGCCGATTTCTCGCATGATCCGGCCGACCTTCCCCGGTTGGTGGCGGCCGTGGCCGAAGGAGCGGACCTGGCCATCGGCTCGCGCTACGTCCGTGGCGGTTCCACCCCCGACTGGCCGCTAGTCCGGAGGCTCATCTCCCGGGGAGGGAACTTCTATGCGAGGGTCATGCTCGGCATCCCCATCAGAGACGCCACCGCCGGGTTCCGGGCCTTCCGGGCCGAGGCCCTCTCGCTCCTGCCCTACAGGGCCGCACAGGCCTCCGGCTATGGCTTCCAGGTCGAGATGGCGTGGCGGGCGCACCGCAGTGGCCTGAAGATCATCGAAGTGCCGATCAGCTTCCGCGACCGGACCCGGGGAACGTCGAAGATGGGGCCGGGTATCGTCGTCGAGGCCATGTGGCTGGTGACGAAGTGGGGTGTCGGGCGGGTCCTGGGAAGGTCGAAGTGAGCTTCAGATCACGTTCTGTGAAGATCCTCGTCGACCCCTCCGCCACAGATCTTCACAGAACGTGGGAGGGGCCATGAGGGTTGAAGCAGTGCTGGCCACCCAGGACGACATCGGCGTCCTGGAGGTGTTGTACCGGGAGCTGGAGAAGGAGATGATGGCGCTGCACCCGATGTGGCCCAAGGCGGACGGCCTCGACGAGCCCGTCTCGGTAGCCTTTGCACAGGCGATGGAGGACCCACATTCGATAGTCCTCCTCGGCACCCTGGAAGACGTCCCCTTCGGCTTTCTCCTGGCGCGGGTTGAGGGCCTCCTCGATCAGGCGGGTGACGAGAAAGTGGGGGCCATCCGACTCATCTACGTCGACCACCCTGCCCGGGAGGTGGCGATCGGTGAGGTGATGCGTGACAGAGTGATGGAACTACTCAGGGCACAGGGGATCACCAAGTTCGACGCCCATGTCCTACCCGGGCACAGGCTCGCCAAGAACTTCTTCGAGGCCGGGGGCTTCGCGGCACGGTCGATAGTCATGCACCATGACGACGAGCGCTGACCGTCCGATAGTCGGTGTCGGCGTCCTGGCATTGGACGACCAGGGCCGTGTGCTCCTCATCCAGCGGGCCCACGAGCCTCAGAAGGGGAAGTGGGCGGTGCCCGGTGGCAAGGTCGAGCCGGGGGAGTCGATGAGAGACACCGCGGCGCGAGAAGTGTTGGAGGAGACCGGTCTGGTGGTGGAGCCCGGCGAAGTCGTGTGGGTGGGTGAGATCATCGAGCCCGGGTTCCACATGGTGCTGATCGACTTCGCGGCGCGAGTCGTCGGCGGGCAGCTCGACCACTCCGACGATGCCTCCGACGTCCGCTGGGTCACCCTCGAGGAGGCCCGCTCGCTGCCGCTGACTCCGACCATGATCGAAATGCTGGATACCCTGCACCTATGACATCCCAGGGCGTAGAGCTGCTACAGCAGCTGATTCGCAATCAGTGCGTCAACTTCCACACCGTCGACAGCGGGCACGAGTACCGCTCTGTCGCCACTCTCCAGGACTTCTTTGGAGTCGAGGGGACCTTGGTCGAACCGGCGCCCGGACGGCAGTCGTTGGTTTTCCGCATCAAAGGCACCGACCCGGAGGCGCCATCACTGGCGCTGCTTCCGCACATCGACGTGGTGCCCGCCGACCCCTCCGGATGGTCCGTCGACCCGTTCGCAGCCGAGATCGTGGATGGATTCGTCTACGGGAGAGGCGCCCTCGACATGCTCAACGTCACCGCCGCCATGGCAGCAGCGGTCAAGCCCTACGTGATCGGCGACCTCGCCCCACGCGGTGACCTTGTCTTCGCCGCGGTCGCCGACGAAGAGGCCGGAGGCGTCTACGGAGCGGAGGCCCTGGCCCAACACCACTGGGACCTGGCCGGGGCCGACTACGTCCTCACCGAGGTGGCATACCCGGCTCTGGCCCATGTGGAGGGGCCGGCCATCCCTGTGTCGGTGGGGGAAAAAGGGGGCTTCTGGTCTCTGCTCGAGTCCAAGGGGCGCCCCGGGCATGGATCGGCTCCATTCGGGGCGGACAATGCCCTGATCAAGATGGTGGAAGCCCTCCACGGGATCATCCGGACCGACATGCCGGTGGCGATCGTCCCCGAGTGGGTGGAGTTCGTGAAATCGCTCGACATCGACGGCGATCTGGCTGAAGCCCTGACCGACCCCGACACCGTCGACGACGCCATCGACCGCCTGGCAGCCGACGACCCGCTCTTTGCCCGCTATGCCCACGCCATCACACACATGACGGTCTCACCCAACCTGATGAGCGCGGGGGTCAAGGCCAACGTGGTTGCCGCCGAAAGCGCTGCCTACGTCGACATCCGTGCGTTGCCCGGAGCCGACCGCGACGACGTCGACTCGCACCTGCGCAAGGCGATGGGCCACGCCGGCGACCACATCGACATCAGCCCGGTGAACGACTTCGCTGCCACGGTGAGCCCCACCGGCAACCCGCTCTGGGAGGCGATCGGAGACAGCGTCGAAGAGCTCGAAGGCCACAGGAGGCTGCTGCCCACGCTGATGAACGTGGCCACTGATGCGAGGTTCTGGAGGGCGAGGGGCTCGGTCGGCTATGGCGTCGGGCTGTTCGACGACAGGATGAGCTTTTCGGAGATGCTGGCCCTGTTCCACGGCCACGATGAGCGGGTCTCGGTCGACTCGCTGGAGAAGACCACCATCCTGTACGAGACCGTTCTCAGGAACTTTCCCCCGGCTTGACCGATCTCATCTGCGATCTCGATGGGGTCCTCTACCTCGGCTCGGAGGCGATACCGGGGGTCGCCGAAGCCGCGGCCAGGTTCCGCGGGGCCGGAGGGAGGTTGCTCTTCGTGACCAACAACGCGGGAAGGACACCGGCCCAGGTGGCCGACAAGATTCGAGATGTTGCGGGTGTCGAGGCCTCCACCGAGGAAGTGGTGACCTCGGCGATGGCGGTGGTTGGTATGACGTCACTGGCAGACGATCCCGTGCTGGTGGTCGGCGAGGCCGGTATCACGGAGATTCTCGGTGATGCCGGTCGAAGGTTCACCGATGACCCGAGAGCCGCTCGTTCTGTCGTGGTCGGTATCGACCGGGGCATCGACTACCAGCGGATCGCCAGGGCGGCCGAGGCTGTGAGGTCGGGTGCCCGGTTCATTGCCACCAACCTGGATCCGACCATCCCGGTGGAGAGCGGCCTCCTTCCTGGGGCGGGAGCGATAGTGGCCGCGATCCAGACCGCCTCGGGCTTCGAGCCGGAGGTGGCCGGCAAGCCCTACCGACCGATGCGAGATGTCGTCCGGCGCCGATTCCCCGGGCCGGCGTGGCTCATCGGTGACCGCCTCGACACCGACATCGCGATGGCCGAGGCCGAACCGGAGTGGACCTCGATCCTGGTGCTGACCGGGGCCACCCGAGAGCCACCGTCAGACCACCCCTCCGACCTGGTGGTGGCAGGGTTCCCCGAAGCGATCGAACTGATACTCGCCCAGGGTGGGGGCAGACGGGCATAATCGCGGCCATGGACCTCAGCCAGGAGCAGATAGAGGAGCTCGAAGCGGTGCTCGAGAGGATGACCAGCCTCGACCCGGCTCTGCTCCCCGAGCCCGCCGTGGAGCTGGCCACACTGCTCAACAATATCCTCGACCACCTCGAGCAGGATCAGTGACCCCGATCGTCGCGCAGCCCGGACGTCACAGCCGGCCGAAACGCGGCAGCCTGCTTTGCTCTGGTTGATCGGCCTGCTTGGCCTGTTCGCAGGGTCGGCCGCCACCACCGTGGCCCATAGGGTCCCGCGGGACCTCCGGCTGACATCCGCCCCGGCATGCCCCTTGTGCACGGCACCGATCAGACCCGTCGACGCCGTGCCCCTTCTCTCCTGGATGGCGACGCAGGGCCGTTGCAGATCGTGCCGAGAGCGGATCCCCGCCCGCTATCCGATCGTCGAGCTGACCACCGCCGGACTCTTCGCAGGGATGGCCCACCGGATCGGGGCGAGCTGGGAGCTGCCGGGGTATCTCGCCTTCGTAGCCGTCACCATGGCCCTGGTCCTCACCGACCTCGACTGGAAGCGGATACCCAACCGGATCCTCTTCCCCGCGGGTGGAGCTTCGGTCGGGTTACTAGCGGTCGGCGCCCTCGTGGAGGGAACCGCGGCCGGGCTGGGCCGGGCGCTGGCGGCGGGCCTCGTCTACTTCGGCATCATGCTGCTGATGGCCATTCTCAGCCGCGGGGGAATGGGCATGGGGGATGTCAAGCTGGCAGCACTGCTGGGGTTCTTCACCGGCTTCCTCAGCTGGGGTGTGATGATCTCCGGAGTGATAGCCGGTTTCCTCCTCGGCGGAGCAGTTGGGCTTGTATTGCTGGTCGCCGGGAAGAAGGGGATGAAGGACGAGGTGCCATTCGGTCCGCCTCTCATCCTGGGATCGTGGCTCGTGATCCTCGGGGAGCCGGTGGTCGAGTCCTGGATCCCCTACCTCACGTAGGCTCTCACAGTCATGAAGTTCGCCCTCGAAGTCCGATACGGAGACGGTCCCCACCGTGCATTCGCCGAACGCCTCACCGAGCAGATTTCTGCCTCCGGTGGCGAAGTAGTGGCAGAGGGGACACAACCGGACGTGGTGGTCTCCGTCGGGGGGGACGGCACGATGCTCGCCGGCGTGAGGCGGGCACTCGCCTGGGACGTGCCTGTTGTGGGGTTCAATCTGGGAACCCTCGGCTTCCTCACCGTCGCCGATCCAGGGGACCTGGAGGACACCGTCGGGAGGTTGCTGGCCGGCGACTACGAGGTCACTGAACGGATGACGGTGAAGGCCACCGTCGACGGCAGGACGGCGACAGGGGTCAACGACGTGGTCGTGGAGAAGGTCGATTTCACCCGGTTGGTCAGCCTGGAGGCCACCATCGACGGGGAGCTGTTCACCACCTATCGCTCCGACGGGCTGGTGATCGCCACCCCGACCGGGTCGACGGCGTACTCGATGTCCGCCGGGGGCCCGTTGATCGACCCCAGGGTCGATGCCTTCGTTCTCACCCCAGTGGCGGCGCACTCTCTGTTCTCGAGGGCGATGGTCCTGCCCGGCAACTCGGTGATCACGTTGAAGATCACCCGTGACAGGTCGGTGCGGGTCAACGTCGACAAGACCGACCTCGGGGTACTGGGCGAAGGCCAGATCGTAGAGGTCCGACGCGGAGAGCTTCCGGCGCGTTTCATAACCCTTGGAGGCGGCGGCTTCCCAACCCTGGTCCGGCACAAGTTCGGTCTCTGAAGCCTGGCGCTGTCGGCGCCGTGCCCTGTCGCCCTCTTGATGCCGGCTCTCAACGAAGCGGTGCTACTGTGGAATCCCGTGACGATCGGGACCCCGCAGACGCCAGATTCGGCCTCCTCGGTCCCTCTCCCTCCCGACCACACCAAGTTCATATTCGTCACAGGTGGCGTGGTCTCCAGTCTCGGGAAGGGGATAACCGCGGCCTCCCTGGGCCGGCTGCTCAAAGCGCGCGGCCTCAAGGTGGTCAACCAGAAACTCGATCCCTACATCAACGTCGACCCGGGCACCATGAACCCCTTCCAGCATGGGGAGGTCTTCGTCACCGACGACGGCGGTGAGACCGACCTCGACCTGGGCCACTACGAGCGGTTCACCGGCGAGAACCTGAAGCGGTCGTCAAACGTGACCTCAGGCTCGGTCTACCTGTCGGTGATCCAGAAGGAGCGGAGGGGCGACTACCTGGGTGACACCGTGCAGGTCATCCCCCACATCACCAACGAGATCAAGGACCGGATCCGCAGGGTCGCCGGCAACGACATCGACGTTGTCATCACCGAAGTCGGGGGGACGGTGGGCGATATCGAGAGCCTCCCATTCCTCGAGGCGATCAGGCAGTTCGGCAACGAAGTGGGGCGCTCCAACGTCCTCTTCGTGCATGTCACGTTGGTCCCGTACATCGCCGCATCCGAGGAACTCAAGACCAAGCCAACACAGCACTCGGTGGCCGAACTGAGGAGCAAGGGGATTCACCCCGACGTGATCATCGTGCGATCCGACCGCGTCGTGGACAGCGAGGTGAGGAGAAAGATCAGCCTGTTCTGTGATGTCGAGCCCCGTGCCGTCATCTCCTGCCCCGACGTCAGCGACATCTACGGGGTGCCCCTGATCCTCAACGAGGGTGGGCTCGACGAGGTGGTCTGCGATCGTCTGGGTGTGATCACCGGCCCCCCCAACCTGGAGAGCTGGAGGATCATGGTGGACAGGGCGGCATCGGCCACAGATACGGTCACCGTCGGCATAGTCGGTAAGTACGTGGGGCTGCCCGACGCCTACCTCTCCGTCGCCGAGGCGCTGCGACATGCGGCCGCCGACCAGGGGATGCGCCTCGACCTGCGCTGGGTGCCCAGCGACGAGTTGACCGGCCTCCTGGCCGACTCCCACCTGGAAGACCTCGACGGCATTGTGATCCCCGGCGGATTCGGTTACCGAGGCGTCGAAGGCAAGATCCAGGCGATTCGTTACGCCCGCGAGAACCAAGTGCCTCTGCTGGGCCTCTGCCTGGGGCTGCAGTGTGCGGTTATCGAGTTCGCACGGGAGGTTCTCGGGTACCCCGAGGCCAACAGCACCGAGTTCGACCCGTCCAGCACCCATCCGGTCATCGACCTGATGGCCAGCCAGGAGGACGTGGAGGACATGGGCGGCACCATGAGACTCGGTCTGTATGCCGCCAAGCTGGCAGAGGGGTCGAAGGTGAGGGCCCTCTATGGGGAGGAGTTGGTGTACGAGCGTCACCGGCATCGTTGGGAAGTCAACAACCGCTACCGCAAAGAGCTGGAGGCCAATGGGATGCGCCTCTCCGGGCTCTCCCCGGACAACAACCTGGTGGAGTACATCGAGCTCGTCGACCATCCCTATTTCGTGGCCACCCAGGCACATCCCGAGTTCCGCTCCAGGCCCGACATCCCGCACCCGCTGTTCTCGGGTCTCGTGGCGGCCGCCGCGGCCAATCGGGTGGAACGGCCGGCGGTGGTGATCGACGACACCGCGAGCGTGGCCCTCGACTGACGCGGCGATGCGACGTCGGTATAGCCTGATCCGGTAGAGAGGAGCACGGCATGATCATTGGTGTCCCCAGGGAGACGAAGACCGCCGAGTACAGGGTGGCGATCACTCCTGTCGGCGTCCGAGAGCTCACAGAACGGGGCCATCGGGTCCTCATCGAGAAGTCGGCGGGGGAGGGGTCGAGCATCCGCGACGAGGACTACCAGATCCAGGGGGCGACCATCGTGCCCAACGCCCCAGAGGTGTTCGGCTCCGCCGACATGATCCTCAAGGTCAAGGAGCCCCAGGCCCCGGAGGTCGAGATGTTCCGTGAGGGCCAGGTGCTGTTCACCTACCTGCACCTCGCCGCCTACCCGACGCTCGCCTCGACGCTCGCCGGGAAGGGGATCGTGGCCATCGCATACGAGACCGTGCAGATGACCGACCGTTCACTGCCCCTCCTTGCCCCCATGTCGGAGATCGCCGGGCGCATGGCCACCCAGGCTGGCGCCCACTTCCTGGAGAAGGGCCAGGGGGGAAGGGGTGTCCTGCTCGGCGGGGTAGCCGGGGTCTCGCCGGGGAAGGTGGTCGTCATCGGCGGTGGGATGGCAGGATCCAACGCAGCAGTCATAGCCATGGGGATGCAGGCCCGGGTCACCGTCCTCGACACCGACTTTGCCAAGCTCCGGCTTCTCGACTCCCTCTACCACGGGCGCATCGCCACTCTCCACTCCAACAAGTTGAGCATCGAGGACGAGGTGATCGGGGCCGAACTGGTGATCGGGACGGTGCTCATACCCGGGGCTGCGGCCCCGAAGCTGGTCACCGAGGACATGATCCGCTCCATGCGGCCGGGATCGGTGGTGGTCGATGTGGCCATCGATCAGGGCGGCTGTTTCGAGACGGCCCGGGAGACGACCCACACCGACCCGGTCTACACCGTCCACGACGTGATCCACTATGCGGTCGGCAACATCCCGGGCGCGGTTCCCCACACCTCCACCTACGCCCTGACCAACGCCACTCTCAGATATGTCGTGTCGCTCGCTTCGAAAGGAGTGGTCGGGGCACTGGAAGCGCATCCGGAGCTGGTCGGTGGCATAAACCTGGTCGGTTCCAACGTGTGCCACCCGGCGGTCGCCGAGAGCCTGGGGGTGGCCCATGTGCCTCCCTCGGCGGCCCTGGCCGGGGTGTGACAAGCAGCCAGCAGGACATCGCCTGGTGTGTCGGTGAGTACCTCTCGTCCCTCCGTGTCGAGGCGGGCCTGGCCCGGAACACCATCGACGCCTACAGGCGCGACCTGGCTCAGTATCTGGAGTTCCTGGCCGGGACCGAGCCCGACCCGTCCCTGGTGGAAGCTTTCTCCGCCGACCTCACCATGAGGGGCATGGCCGATTCGACCCATAAGAGGAAGCTGGCGGCGGTCAGAGGGTTCCATCGGTTTCTGGTGGCCGAAGGGCTGAGGGACTCCGACCCGACCCTGCTGGTGCAGGCCCCACGACGGCCGGACCCGTTCCCGAAGGCCCTCGAAGTGGACGAGGTCATAGCGCTGGTCGAGGCACCCGACCGGTCCACCGTCGCAGGCCGCAGGGACAGGGCCCTGCTCGAGTTCCTATACGCCACCGGAGCCCGAGTCACCGAGACGGTGGGGATGGACCTCGCCGACTTGGACCTCGACGAGCGGGTCGCCATGGTCACTGGAAAGGGCTCGAAGCAGCGGCTGGTGCCGATCGGGCGTCACGCCATAGAGGCCGTGGTGGCGTGGTTGCCCGATCGCCTGACGCTCTCGGTGAGGGATTCGGGTGGTGATCCCCTATTCGTCAACCTGAGGGGCAGGCGCCTCACACGTCAGGGCGCATTCGGCATCGTACGAAAACACGCCACCCGAGCCGGCATCGAGCCGAAGCGGGTCTCGCCCCACGTGCTCCGCCACTCCGCTGCGACCCACATGGTCGAAGCGGGTGCCGACCTGCGAACCGTCCAAGAGCTCCTGGGCCACGCTACGATCAGCACGACCCAGGTATACACGCGGGTCAGCGCCACCCACGTAATGGATATCTACCTTCAAGCTCACCCAAGGAGTCGCTGATGGCAATCGATGCCGACAAGGCACGTCAGGCACTGGAGGCCGAACGGGCTGGTCTGGTTCATCAGCTCAAAGAGCTCGGCGCTGCCGAGTCGGGCGACCTCGACGTCGACCTCGACTTCGGCGGAAGCTTCGCCGACGCCGCTGCGGTGACCGCGGAGAGGACCGAGGTCCTCGGGGTGGTGGAATCGCTGAGGAGCCAGGTGGAGAACATCGACCGCGCCCTCGCTCAGATCGATGCCGGCAAGTACGGAGTCTGCATCGACTGCGGCACGGAGATAAACCCCGCCCGACTCGAGATCAGGCCGATGTCGATCCGATGCGTCGACTGCAAGACCAAGCTCAGCGCCTGACCGGTTGAGAGCCCGGCCCACGCACCTGGTGCGCCGCTTCTTCGGCGTGTTGCTGGCAAAACCCCTCGACGACGTCGAGCGCTCCGAGGTGATCGGTTGGCTGGGCCCGCACCTCTTCGAGCTCTTCTCATCCCAGCAGGTGGCGGATCAGCGTCATGGTCTCGAGGTGGGCAGGCGCGTCGCCGCGGCAGAGGGCTCTACCCCGGATTTGGTGATCGCCGGTGCCATGCACGACGTCGGGAAGCGGCACAGCGGGCTGGGGCCCTTGGGCCGGTCCGTGGCCACGGTGCTCATCTTCGTGCGACTTCCCCTAACCCGACGGATGGCCCTCTACCGCGACCACGGGAAGGTGGGGGCGGCCGAGCTTGAAGCGCTAGGGGCGCCCCAAGTGGCGGTCGAGTTCGCCAGACACCACCAGTATGGGCGGCCCGAAGGTTTCCCCGTCGAGGCATGGAGGACACTCCGCTCGGCCGACCTCGACCTCTAGCCAAGTGCCGAAGTATCCGCTCTCCCCCGGATAACCTCTCCCCGGTATGACTTTCCACGTCAGGACCACGGTCTTCGAAGGCCCGCTCGACCTGCTCCTCCAGCTGATCACACGCCATCAGGTGGAGATCTCCGAGGTTGGCATCACCGGAGTGGTCAACGAGTACGTGGCCTTCATCGAGGAGATGGAAAGCCTCGACCTGGAGGTGACATCCGAGTTCCTGCTGATCGCGGCGACGCTCATCCAGCTGAAGACCCGCTCCCTCCTCCCCAGCGGCGGCGGTATGGACATGGACGAGGAGCTGTCCCTCATCGAGGAACGGGACCGGCTGCTCTCGAGGCTCCTGGCGTGCGTCACTTTCAAGGACGTCGCCGCGGTGCTCGAGCGCAGATTGCAGGAGCACTCCCGGTTTGTTCCGCGTGTCTCCGGCATCGACCAGAAGATCGCTCCCAGTCACGAAGGGGTCACGGTGCCCGTCAACGCATCAGGTCTGGCACGGATCGCAGCTCAGACCTTCTCCCGGGTCGATCCGGATGTCGACCTTGACCACTTCGACCTCGGCCTGCCCAGCGTGGAGCACGCCATCGACGACCTGAGGTCGAGAGTGGAGGTCCAGGCCGTGTCCAGCTTCGACGACCTGGTGGACCACTGTTCCACGACCTTGGAGGTGGCCGCCTACTTCTTGGCCTTGCTCGAACTCGCCCGCTGGGGCCTGGTCCGGGTGAGCCAGGACGATTGGATGTCCAAGATCACCGTTACCCACCTAGGTGGAGACCAGGTCGATCTGACCTCGGAGTGGGCCCGGTGAACGACAGGGCAGCCCTCGAGGCCATACTGTTCGTCGCCGAGGCTCCGGTCCCGGTGTCCGAGCTGGCCGAGGTTCTCGAGCTTCCGACTTCCGACACCGTCGATCTCCTGACCGGTCTTCGCCGGGAGCTTGACGAACGCGGTGCGGGAACGGTGCTCCGCGAGGTGGCCGAAGGATGGCGGCTGTACAGCCATCCCGACGCCTATCCCTACCTGGAGCGCTTCGCCGCCTCGGCGACCCCGAGGCGGATGTCGGCAGCCGCCCTGGAGACCCTGGCAGTGGTGGCCTACCGGCAGCCGGTGTCACGGAGCCAGATCTCGGAGATCCGCGGAGTCGACTCCGATTCGGCGGTCAGGACGTTGGAGCGGCTGGGGCTGATCGAGGAGAAGGAGCGGCTCAACCTTCCCGGCAACCCGGCGGTGTACAGGACCACCGGATTCTTCATGGAGCGCCTGGGGCTCTCCACACTCGACGAGCTCCCGCCACTGGGAGACCACGTTCCCCCCGCAGACTTCGTCGACACCCTCGAGGAGAGTCTCCGGCCAGGGCCTGACTGATACACGTGACCGGCCCGGTCCGCATCCAAAAGGCCCTGTCGGCGGCGGGTGTCATGTCGAGACGGGCTGCTGAGGAGGCAATCGCACAGGGAAGGGTCACCGTGGACGGCACTACGGCAGTCCTCGGCGACCGGGTCGACCCCGTCGGGCAGGTCCTGGCGCTCGACGGCATCCCGGTGACTCTGGACCCGACGGTCGAGACCTGGCTCCTCTACAAGCCGGTCGGGGTCGTGTCCACGGTCAAGGACACCCACGGGAGAACCACCGTGGTCGACCTGGTGGAATCCGACAAGAGGCTGTACCCGGTGGGACGCCTCGACATGGACTCAGAGGGGCTCATCCTGATGTCCAACGACGGGGAACTGACCCAGAGGGTCACCCACCCCAGCCACGGCATCACCAAGACCTACCTGGCCCGTGTCCTAGGGAAGGTGAAGCGAGGCGAGATCAACCGCCTGGTGGAGGGTGTCGAACTGGACGACGGGCCGGCGAGGGCCGTGAGGGCACGGGCCGTGGCCACCGAGGGCGGGGAGTCACTGGTGGAGTTGGTGATGGTGGAAGGCCGGAACCGGGAGGTGCGGAGGATGCTCGAGGCCGTGGGTCATCCCGTCGTCGGGTTGGTGAGAACGGCCATCGGCCCTATCACCGATCGCAACCTGGCGCCCGGGGACTCGAGGCGCCTCACCGTCGCCGAGACCCGGGCGCTGCTCACCTCCGGGTGCAACCATTGAGAGGGAGATTCGATCCGTTGGAAGCGCCGTTCTCGGGGGTCATCCGCCCGCCTGGATCCAAGTCCCTCACTATACGGTCCATGGTGGCGGCTGCCATGGCCGAGGGACGTTCCCATGTCTACGGGGCTCTCGACTCCGACGACACCAAAGTGATGGTCGGGATCCTGCGCTCGCTGGGCGTCGAACTCGACACCAGCGGGGACCCGTGGATCGTGGAGGGCACCGGGGGGCACTTCCGCCGGCCAGAAGCGGCGATCGATGCCGGCGACTCCGGCCTCAGCGCACGGATCTCGCTCATGCTCGCCGCCCTTGTCGAAGGGCCGACCACCGTCGACGGCTCACCGAGGATGAGGCAGCGGCCGGTGGCACCGGTCATCGAGGTGCTCAGGTCTCAGGGGATCGAGGTCGATGCCCCGGGCGGGGCACTCCCCGCCACGGTCCACGGCCGGGCCCGGCTCTGGGGTGCCGAGATCGTCGTCGGGCCGACACCGACCAGCCAGGCGGTCAGCGCACTCCTCCTGGTGAGCCCACTCGCCGACAACCCTACTTCGATCAGGGTCAACGGCTTGGAGGGGTCCTACGGGTATCTCGACCTGACCTGCGAGGTGATGGAGGCTTTCGGAGCCACACCGAGTCGGGTGATCACTGGCTTCGAGATCGACAACACCGGGTACAGGGCAGCGGACTATTCGGTCCCACCGGACGCCTCGGCCGCGGTGTATCCGATGGTGGCAGCGGCCATCACCGGGTCGCGGGTCGAGATCGAAGGCCTCCACGTCGACTCCTCACAGCCGGACATGATGGTGGCCCACCACCTCGCCAACATGGGCTGCAGGCTGGATGAGGGCTCTCGTGGCCTGGTCGTCGAAGGGCCGGTCTCCGGCCTCATCGGGATGGAGGCAGATATGGCGGACGCCCCTGACGGCGCACTGGCTCTGGCTGTGGCCTGCCTGTTCGCCTCGGGCACCTCCCTGCTCACAGGGCTCCACGGCCTCACCCACAAGGAGTCCGACCGGCTGGCCGCCATCAGCCAGGCGATGGAGCGGATAGGTGGCCGCGTCGAGGTGGGAACCTCGAGCATCCGGGTAGCAGGGATCGAACCAAGAGGCGGAGCCATCGACCCCTTCGGGGACCACAGGATCGCCATGGCCATGGCGCTTTGCGGGCTCAGGGTGCCCGGAGTGACCGTCGTTGACCCCGGCGTGGTGGCCAAGACCTGGCCCGGCTACTGGGAGGACATGGGTGCACTGGTGTCCTCCATCTCAGGGTGACCTATCCGGGACGGGGATCACCAGGAAGGCAGCAAAAGGCCGCATGAGGCGGAGGGAGGGGCTACCTTGGAGACCAGGAGAGGGCCACGGCTCCGGGCTTCGCCCCCAATGTCCGAAGATACCCCCCAAGTAGGACAACCCTCCGGAGCCGGGGGCCTCTCCTGTCTATGCTGCCGCGCCGATGACTTTGATCATCACCATCGACGGGCCCAGCGGCACCGGGAAGAGCACGGTGTCCCGGGCCGTGGCCGAGGCAACAGGTCTCCCGCACCTCGACACCGGCGCCTTCTACCGCGCCGCCACACTGGCGGTCCTCGAAGCCGGGATCGATCCCGAGGACGGGACCGCAGTGACGTCGCTGGTGGCAGGTCTGTCCCTCGGGCAGGAAGAGGGGCGGACTTTCCTGGGAGGAGAGGACGTGTCCTCTGAGATCCGGAGCGATCGGGTGACACGGAACGTGTCGGCAGTGTCGGCCCACCACGACGTCCGGGCGCTGCTGGTGGGGAGGCAACGGGATTGGGTGGACGGCCACCGGGGGAGGGCAGTGGTCGAGGGGAGGGACATCGGTAGCGTGGTCTTTCCCGACGCCGACCTGAAGATCTACCTCGACGCCACCCCGGAGGTGAGAGCGCAACGGCGCGCCCGCGAGACTGGGGAGGACGAGACCGCGGTGGCGGCCAGGATGGCCAGGCGGGACCACCTCGATTCGACCAGGGTGGCGTCGCCACTGTCTGTGCCGGATGGGGCGGTGGTGGTGGACACATCCGAAATGACCTTCGAGGAGGTCGTAGCCCACATCACCGGGATGGTCGACTCGAAGTCTGCAACCCCCTGACACTCCCTACCATGGCCCATCATGACCGTTGAACGGGTGTTGCTGGCCGAGCCGCGCGGCTTCTGCGCCGGAGTCGAGATGGCTATCAAGTCCCTGACCTGGATGACCCGGATCTTCGACGGCCCCGTCTACTGCTACCACGAGATCGTCCACAACGAGTGGGTGGTGAAAGCCTTCGAACGGATTGGTGTGGTCTTCGTCGACGACATCTCCCAGGTGCCCGAGGGAGCGCCGGTGATGCTCTCGGCCCACGGTTCATCCCCCGAAGTCGTCGAGGGCGCAGGGCAGAGGGCCGCGGTGGTCATCGACGCGGTGTGCCCGCTGGTGACCAAAGTCCATCACGAGGTGAGGATGATGTCTCGCAAAGGGTTCGACATCCTCTACGTCGGGCACGAGGGCCATGACGAGGCCGTGGGCACCGTCGCCGAGGCCCCGGACGCCATCACCCTGATCGAGCCGGAGACCGGCCTGGGCGACTTCGCCCCGACAGACCCCGACAGGGTCGCTCTGGTGGCGCAGACCACTCTGGGGATGTTCGAGTGGCAGCAAGTGCTCGAGGATGCCTCCCAACGGTTCCCCAACCTGAAGACGGCCCGGAAGTCAGACCTGTGCTACGCCACCACCAACCGCCAGGAGGCGGTCGACCAACTGGCATCCGAGTGCGACCTGATCCTGGTGGTCGGTTCCCACAACTCCTCCAACACCCAGGCCCTAGTCCGTCTCGCCAGGGAGCGGGGCATCTCGGCCCACCGTATCGACGCGGCTTCGGACATCCTCCCCGTGTGGCTGGACGATGCCAGGACGGTGGGACTGACCGCGGGGGCCTCCGCGCCGGACCACCTGGTCCAGGAGGTCATCGAGACTCTCGCACCCAGTGCCGGTTTCGATCTTTGGAGGTCGACGGAGGAGGAGGAGTACTTCCCCCTGCCACCGCAGCTGAGAGCGTTCGTCACCACCCTCTCGCAGATGGTCGAGGCTGGTGTCACGGCCAGGCCTTACACGGGGAAGACACTGCTCGACCGGGACCGGGAGTGGACGGCCACCGAAGCCCTCGAATTGATCAGCGCCTGAGGGGGCGATCGTGAGCAAGCTTCCGATCGTCGCCGTGGTCGGACGACCCAACGTGGGGAAGTCCACCCTGGTCAACCGGGTGATCGGGTCGCGATCTGCGGTGGTCCAGGAGACACCCGGGGTGACCCGGGACAGGCGCCAGTTCGAAGCCGACTGGGCGGGACGGGAGTTCATCCTGCTCGACACCGGGGGTTGGGAGGCGAGGCCGGCCGGAAATGTCAACCTGTCGATCAGGGAGCAGGCCGAGGCGGCGGTGACCGGTGCCGACCTGGTGCTCTTCGTCGTCGACGGCACCACCGAGGTGACGGATGATGACACCGGGGTGATTTCGATCCTGAGAGCATCGGGGCTGCCTGTGATCCTGGTGGTCAACAAGGTCGACAACCAGGAGGTCGAAGACACCGTCGACCGGTTCTGGAAGCTGGGCATGGGCGAGCCACAGCCGGTGAGTGCCTACCACGGCAGGGGAGTGGGTGAGCTTCTCGACCGGGTGGTGGGCTCCCTACCGGAAGCGCCACGGGTGCGTGAGGCGAGCTCGCTACCCCGGCTGGCAATCATCGGGCGCCCCAATGTCGGCAAGTCCACCCTGCTCAACCAGTTGCTCGGGGAGAATCGCGTCATAGTCTCCGACATTCCCGGCACGACGCGTGACCCCATCGATGTGGAGATCGACCTCGGCGGCCTGCGTTATGTGCTGGTCGACACGGCAGGTATCCGCCGGAAACCCCAGATCACCGAAGATGTGGACTTCTACGCCGTGGTCCGCGCCCGGGAAGTGCTCGGCGAGGCAGATGTGGCTCTCTTGATGGTCGACGCCCTCGACGGGGTGACCCATCAGGACCAGCGGATAGCGAGGGAGGCGGCCGAGGCCGGCGCAGCCCTGATCATTCTCCTCAACAAGTGGGACGCGCTCGACGAGGAGCAGAGGGAGATCACCGAGCGGTCCCTTCCAGACCGTTTCGGGTTCGTGGATTGGGCGCCCGCCCTGCGGATATCTGCAAAGACCGGGGCCCGCGTCGGCCGGTTGGTCAAGGCTATCGAGGCGGTACTGGCGGCGCGCAACACGAGGATCACCACCGGGGAGCTGAACCGGAACCTCAGGGAGTGGACGGCAGCCCACCCGCCTCCGGTCCGAAAAGGGCGCCGCCCGAAGATCCAGTACTCGGTGCAGGCCGGGGTGG
>CAYVTP010000014.1:0-450 GCA_964454615.1 uncultured Acidimicrobiaceae bacterium
CGCCGACATCCTCTACGTCCTCTCCTCCCTCAGCAGCGGGTCTTTCTCCGTAGGCTCGGCCGATGGGCCGGAGACCACCGGATGGGGCGTGGAGGACGTCCTCCACGACGTCGAGGCCCTCGAGGCCCTCGAAGAGGAAGTCGTCGGCGCCGGTCTGTTCGAAGCTGCCGGGATCCGGCTCAACCCGTCGATCTCGGGTGCCATAACCATCGACCCCGACGATTGGGCGGTCTTCGTCTCGCTGGTCCAGCCCTTCTCGTTCAGCTACCTGGAGTCCAAGATGGGGCGGGGTGGGGCAGTGCGGGTCTTCCACACTCTCCATCGCCTCGGGGTCGTCACCGAGATCCAGAGCGAGGACGCCGAGTCGGAGTGGCTCGACCGGATCGCCGGAGATGGCTCCCCCGACGGAGTGACGTCGGTGTTCATCGATCCCGACGCCGCCTCTTACGA
>CAYVTP010000014.1:460-22044 GCA_964454615.1 uncultured Acidimicrobiaceae bacterium
CAAGGCAACCTCCGAAGAGCCCCCGTCTGACCACCCGTCCGACGTCCGCGCCTCCGACGCCGCCTCTTACGACGCCCCCCAGATCAGCGAGACTGTGATCGAGGAGCCCGCGATGGCCCAGGAGGAGATGGACGGGATCGCAGCCGAGGGTGTCAAGTTGGTGTCGGGAGCCGTCGGAGTGTCTGCGCCGGCGTCGACCACCCTCACCGACGGCGTCTACGACGAGATCCGGCGGCTCCGCAACAAGGTGTCCGAGCGCTAGAACCAGCTCGCAGCCAAGTCCCGTCTGATCGCCGGGCTGCGCACCGCTAACTTCATCCGATGCCGGATCGCAGCCCGTGGGCACCAGAAAGGCCCTTGTTCATAGGGATCGCCGGCGGATCGGGGTCGGGCAAGACCACCATCGCCGAGGCAGTCGTGCAACGACTCGATGACAAGGTGTCGGTGATTCCCCACGATGCGTACTACCGCCACAGTCCCCATCTCAGCTTCGAGAAGCGGGTGGAGGTCAACTACGACCATCCCGATTCACTGGAGACCTCGCTGCTCGTCGAGCATCTGACCGCCCTCAGGGCGGGTCAGGCCATCGAGCGCCCAGTGTACGACTTCGCCCAACATCTGCGTTCTGACACCGTGGTCATGGTCCAACCGGCTCCAGTGGTGATGATCGAGGGGATACTGGTCCTTGCCGAGCTCGCCCTCCGATCGGAGCTCGACCTCAAGATCTTCATCGACACCGATCCGGACGTACGCCTGGCGAGGAGGCTGGAACGGGACATCGCCGAGAGGGGCCGCACGGTGGACTCGGTCCTCACCCAGTGGCTGGCCACCGTGCGCCCGATGTACCTTGAGTACGTCCAACCCTCGATGCGGTATGCAGACTTGATCATTCCCGGTGGTTTCAACACGGCGGCCGTCGCCACCGTCGTCGAGCTGATCCGATCGCGGCTTCTCTAGCGGTACCGGGTACTGGGCTATCGCTCGACGCGTTGGACCGTAGAATCCCCGCATCGTGCCCGCTGAGACATCTGTGGCCATTCTCGGGGCCGGAGCCATGGGGGAGGCCCTGGCCGCCGGGCTTCTCTCTGCAGGGTGGGAGCCGGCGAGGATCTGTCTCTGTGTAAGGCGCAAGGACCGCGCTGAGCATCTCTCCGGGCTGACCGGATGCCCGGTGACCCTCGACCCGGTGGAGGCGATCTCAGGTAGGCGGCTCCTCGTGGTCGCGGTGAAGCCCCGCGACGTGGTCGGCCTGCTCGAGCAGATCAAGGGACACCTCGCCCCCGATCACACCATCCTCAGCCTCGCAGCCGGCGTCAAGACCTCGACCTACGAGAGAATTCTCGGCCCGGTTGCCGTCGTCCGGGCCATGCCCAACACACCTGCCCTGGTCCGCCAGGGGGTCACCGGCATCGCTGCAGGGTCGAATGCAGCTCAACGCCACCTCGAATTGGCCCGTGAGACTCTTGGCGCCGTCGGGTCGGTGCGCGTCATGGACGAGTTGCTGCTCGATGCGGTCACCGCTGTCTCCGGCACCGGGCCCGCCTATGTGTTCCTCCTCGCAGAGGCGCTGACCGAGGCCGCGATGCGGGAGGGCTTGCCGCGCGACATCGCCGAGAGCTTCGTCAACCAGACCATCAGAGGGGCCGGGCACCTTCTCACCGACATCGACAAGACACCGGCGGAGCTTCGCTATGCGGTGACTTCGCCGGGAGGCACCACCGCGGCGGCGGTCCACGTGCTCGAAGAGCGTGGCTTCCGGGCTCTTGTGGAGGATGCGGTGCGTGCTGCTGCCGTCAGGTCCGGCGAGCTCGGCCAGGCTGCCAACCAGGCCAGGAACGAGTAGTGGGCCTGTTCTCACGGACGACCCTGGGGCTGACCGGGTCGGCTCCAGTCGAGCGAGTGATCACCACCACCCGACCGGGCAAGGCCCTGGCCCGAAGGTTCGTGGCCGGCGACACCCTCGACGAGGCGGTCGCCGTGTCCCGGCGGCTCAACGGGGCGGGCTTCCGCGTCTCCCTCGATCTGCTCGGTGAGGAGGTCACGGATTCGGCGACCGCCTCCCAGGCCACGGAGGAGTACCTCACCTGTCTTCGCAGGATCGAAAGCGACGGCCTGGATGCGAACATCTCGGTGAAGCCGACGCAGCTGGGCCTGGCCATCGACGAGTCTCTCGCGTTGGAGAACATCTCCAGACTGGCCGCTGCCGCGGCGGCCGCCTCGACCAGTGTGACCATCGACATGGAAGACTCCCGCTACACCGAGGCCACCGTCCGGATGTACGAGAAGGCCCAGGTCGAGCAGGGCAATCTGGGGATCGCCCTCCAGTCGGCGATGCGGAGGACGCCATCGGACCTGACCCGACTCATCCCCCTCGGTGGGCACATTCGGTTGTGCAAAGGCGCCTATGTGGAGCCCGAGGCCGTGGCACTCCAGACAAGGCGGGAGGTCGACGACGCCTTCTCGGCCCAGTTGAGGGTGCTCATGGGCTCCTCTGACACGATCCCTGCGGTGGCATCTCACGACACCAGACTGATCGATGAGACCATCGCCCTGGCGGCGCAGCGCGAGGGGCCTTTCGAGTTCCAGATGCTCTATGGGGTGAGGGCCGACCTCCAGAGAGACCTGCTGGCAGGTGGCTTCCCGCTCCGCGTGTATCTCCCATTCGGGTCGCAGTGGTACCCGTACCTGACCCGGCGGCTGGCCGAGCGACCTGCCAATCTGTGGTTCTTCGTCAGGGCGATCGTCGGCAGTCGGTAGGCACCTCGCCCTTGACTTGAAGTCGACTCGAGGTTCTAGGGTGGCTTCGATGCCCCTCGATCCGGTGACCACCGAGCGGCTGGCGAACACGCTCACCATCGATTTGATCACCACCGGTCGTCGCAGCGGGAGGCCGCATCGGGTGGAGATCTGGTGGTTTCACTTCGAGGGGAGGTTCGTTGTCACCGGCACACCCGGACCCCGGGACTGGTTGGCCAACGTGAGGGCGGATCCCCGCGTCGTGGTCCACGTCGAGGGTCGCGATCTCGACGCCTTTGCCGAAGAGATAGACGACGACGCCTTCCGTCGCCGCCTGTTCGGCACGCGGGCAGCCTCCTGGTACCGGTCCCAGGCCGGGCTCGACCGACTCGTCGAATCGGCGCCAATGGTCGAACTCCGCTTTCCCTGACGGCCTGGCCGTACCATTGTCGGCCCATGTCCGAGCACCACTCCGATTTCGAGCGCCCCGTGGGGCCGGATCGCCGGAACCTGCTCGAAGGGGGTTGGCTGTCCGGTTCCATCCTGGCCATCGGCATGGTGTTGCTGGTTGGTCTCATCGTGCTCTGGCCCAGGGGGGAGGCGAACATCGACTTCGAGCTGATCGGCTTCGCCGACGACACCGCCCCGGGAAGAGTGGAGGCGTCAGAAGAAGGAGCTTGCAGTTATGCCCCCGACTTCCGTTGCAACAGGGCGGAGGTGGTCATCACCGGCGGGCCCCACGAAGGGGAGCAGGTGCTGTTCGAATTCCCCGATGACAGGGGACAGCCGCATCTGGCAACCGGGGACCGTGTCTTCCTCACGGTCGTCGACCTGCCCGACGGAACCGCCATCTTCCAGTATGCCGACCGAGATCGCCGGATCCTGCTCGGTGTGCTCGCCCTGATCTTCGGGACCGCCGTGGTCGGGTTGGGAAGGCTGAAGGGGGTCGCCGCCCTCAGTGGGCTGGTCATCAGCATCGGGGTGCTGCTGGTGTTCATCCTCCCAGCGATCGTCAGAGGAACCGACGCCATGCTGGTGGCATTGGTAGGAGGTGGAGTGATCGCCATGGTCACCCTCTACCTGGCCCATGGCTACAACCCGTTCACCCATGCCGCGGCCCTTGGCACTTTTGCCGCGCTCACACTCACCGTGTTGCTTTCCTGGCTGGTCGTCGGGTTGGCCTCTTTCTCCGGTCTCACCGGCGACGACGCCTTCTTCCTCATCGCCATCCCGGATCTGGATCTCTCCGGACTGGTGCTCGCCGGCATCGTCCTGGGAGCCCTGGGGGCTCTCGATGACGTTACCGTTACCCAGGCGAGTGCGGTCTGGGAGGTCCACGAGGCCAATCCTGAGCTCGGGCCGGAGCGGTTGTTCCAGGCCGGGGTCAGGGTGGGGCGCAACCACATCGTGTCGACGGTGAACACGCTTCTACTGGCATACGCCGGGGCATCACTCCCACTGCTCATCCTGTTCAGCGTCTCGGCCCAGGCCATGGGTGTCATCGCCAGCTCGGAGGTCGTCGCTGTCGAGATCGTGCGGACCCTGGTGGGGTCGATGGGCTTGGTGGCAGCGGTCCCGATCACCACCTGGTTGTCGGCCCGGATCGCTTCCAGGGGGCTCTCGCCGGCCCGGCACCGCCACTAGGTACAGCACACGAACGGCCCCAGGGTCCCGCCCTACACTCAGCCCATGGCCGTCACCACCGAGGAACGACCGCAGTCTGAAACCCTCAGGCGACGTCCGAGCGCGGCCCTGATACTGGAGCTGGTCGGCGTCGCAGGAGCGGTCGCCACGCTGCTTCTCGGTGTGGCCGGAACCCTCCAGTCGCATCCCCGATTCGAGATAGGGCGGGTGGTCTTCGGGAACGTGCCCGACCCGGTCAAGCTGGTTTTCTACCTGGTGACCGCGGCCTTCATCTGGCTGATGTTCCACTTGTTCGCCCTTCGGGCCAGGGGCTGGCAGCAGGGTGGCCCCGACCGCCGAACAGGGCAGTGGCGGGAGCGGATCGCCCGGTTAGGGGCCGGCCTCAGCATGAAGACCCTGATGCGGGACAGGCGGGCAGGGTTGATGCACGCCGCCATCTATTGGGGATTCATCGTCCTGTTCCTGGGGACGGTCACCCTCGAGATCGACCACATCCTCCCCGCCCATCTCAAGTTCCTGCACGGCACCTTCTACCTGGGCTACTCGGCGGTCCTCGATCTTGCAGGCCTGGTGTTTCTCGGCGGGCTGGCCATGGCACTGGTCGGTCGCTACCTGATCCCCAGCTGGCGGATCAGATCGAAGACGAAGCCGGAGGACATGCTCATCCTTGCCGTGCTGGCAGCTGTGGGCATCACCGGATTCGCCGTGGAGGCGGCGAGGATCTCCCTCGACGGACGCCCCGCCCACGAGGTGTGGTCCTTCATCGGCTACCCGTTGTCCTTCCTGTTTGACCCCGCCCATGCGGCCGGGTGGCACCGGACCATGTGGGTGGTCCACGTGTCCACTTTCCTCCTCCTCCTGGTGGTCATACCGGCAACCAAGCTTCGCCACATGTTCACTGCTCCGGCAAACCTGGCCCTCGCCCCCGGGCCCAGGCCGAAAGGGGCAATGCGGGAGATGCCCAACCTGCTCGAAGCCGACGACATCGAGACCATCGGCGCCAGCATCGTGTCCGACCTGACCTGGAAGCAGATCTTCGACACCGACGCCTGCACCATATGCGGGAGATGCACTTCGGTTTGCCCGGCGAACATCACCGGTAAGCCGTTGGACCCGAGGGAGATGGTCTTGAAGACAGGCGAGGCGTCTGCTGCTCTCGCAGGGGTGTCTCCTCCGGTGTCATCCAACGCCCTGCTCGAGGGGGCAGGCTCGCTGTTCGAGCGGGTCGGGGCCGACGAGGTGTTCGCCTGCACCACCTGCCGTGCCTGCGACGAGATCTGCCCGGTGGGGATCGAGATCGTCGACCGGATCCTCGACATGCGGCGCTACCTGACGCTCATGGAGTCGGACTTCCCGTCGGAGCTGGGCAAGGCGTTCATGGCCATGGAGAACCAGTCCAACCCGTGGGGGCTGAGCCAGCAGGCCAGGACGGCATGGACCGACGAGCTCGATTTCGACATCCCCCGGCTTGGGGAGAACGGCCGCACCTCGGCCGAGTATCTGTGGTTCGTCGGATGCGCCGGCTCCTACGACGATCGGAACACGGCGGTGTCGGTGGCCCTGGCCCGTTTGCTCCACCGCTCGGGCATCGACTTCGCAATCCTCGGGATGAACGAGGTCTGCAACGGCGACCCGGCCCGCCGGGCCGGGAGCGAGCTGGTGTTCCAGCAGCTGGCGCTTCAGAACATCTCCACCTTCGAAGACTTCGGTGTGAGGAAGGTGATCACACAGTGTGCCCACTGCTTCAACACCATCGCCAACGAGTTCCCGCAGTTCGGTGGCGAGTATGAGGTGGTGCACCACAGTCAGCTCCTCGCCGAGCTCCTCGGCCAAGGGAGGATCGACCGCCCCCTGCGTCCGGACGGCACGGCCAAGAAGATCGCCTACCACGATCCCTGCTACCTGGGGCGTTACAACGACGTGTACCTGGCGCCGCGAGAAGTAGTGGGGGCCTCCGGGGCCGAGGTCGTCGAAATGCCCCGTCATGGCACCAGGGCTCTTTGCTGTGGAGCGGGAGGGGCCAGGTTCTGGATGGAGGAGAAGACGGGAAAGAAGGTCAACATCGAACGCGCCGAGGAGGCGTTGGGGACCGAGGCCGACGAGATCGCGGTCGCCTGCCCCTTCTGTTTCGTGATGCTCGACGACGGGGTGAAGGAGCTTGGCCGGGACGACGTCAAGGTGCGGGACATCGCCATGATCCTGGCCGACGGAATTCCCCCCGACGAGGCCCCTTGAGGAGAGCGCCCGGCTTGCTGGCAGCCATCCTCATACTCGGCGGCTGCGTAGCCTCGGAGTTGAGGCCGTCGCCCACCGTGCCTCCACCGACCACCACCACCATGCCGCAGGAGACCACGACCACACTGAGCGTTGCCGCCGGGGCGGCGCGCTTCGAGTCATGCCTTCGCGCCTTCGGCATCGACATCGATCCGATCCCTCTGGATGCCCAGGGCAGGCCCCGCCTCGAGCTCTCACTCTCCAGGGCCGACTTCAGTTCGGCAGCCGGAGCCTTGGCCCTCGAGGCATGCGCATCTCACCTGACAACGGGGGCGTTGGGTCTGGACGGATCGCCCCTGATCGGGCAAGGTGTGTTGGAGATGCTTGAAGCTTTCAGCCGTTGCGTGAGATCCCTCGGCGTGCCCGCCTTCCCCGATCCGGTCCCGGGCTTCGACGGTGTTGGGGCGCCATA
Source organism: uncultured Acidimicrobiaceae bacterium (assembly GCA_964454615.1). Lineage (GTDB taxonomy): Bacteria > Actinomycetota > Acidimicrobiia > Spongiisociales > ZC4RG35 > ZC4RG35. The sequence goes on from CAYVTP010000014.1 coordinate 7,527, forward strand.
CGAGGCGGGGAGTATCCCTTTCGGCGACCCCAATCTCCCCGAGGCGGCCGACCGATGCAGAGCGCGGATGGGGACATGACATGACCTCTGCCCCGAGCCCGGTGATCGTCCCCGGCACCGACGAGGACGTCGACCTCGACCGTCCCTGGCAGGTGGTTGTTTGGAACGACCCTGTGAACACCATGTCCTATGTGGTCTACGTCTTCCGAAAGCTGTTCGGGTACGACGAGGAGAAGGCGACTCGTCTGATGCTGCAGGTGCACAACGACGGTCGGGCGGTGGTCGCCGACGGGCCCCGGGAACAGGCAGAGCTCGACTGCTACAGGCTCCACGGGCACGGGCTGTGGGCGACGATCGAGCAGTGAGCAGGTTCGCCTGGAAGCGCGGTGAGCTGGTGGTCAACCTGTCGCCGGACGAGCGGGGGTTCCTCGGGGACGTCGTGCCCATGCTGACCGCTGTCGCCGGTCCGGAGTCGGATCCGGCCGCGGCCCGCCTACAGGTCCCGGTCTACCTCGATGATCCCGAGTCGAATCAGGAGTGGTGGCGTCTCATGGGTTCGGAGCTCGAGGAAGCTCGTAGGTCGGACCGCGCCACGTTTCAGGAGGTGATCGGAGCGGATGGGCCGCAGACCATCACCGCCGAAGAGGGCGATGCCCTCCTCAGGGTACTCAACGAGGCTCGCCTGGTGCTGGGAGCCCGGATGGGGATCGACGTGGAGGACGACCACGACCGGGTGCCTCTGGAACGGCGTGCTGCATTGGACATCCTCGGGTGGTTTCAGGAGGAGCTCACCGAGGCCTTGACCGGCGCCCTCTGAGGGACATCAGCCCGACGAGACGGGTAGGTTCCACATGAGCGATGGTCGATCCGATAGCCGGCCTCAAGAGCGACAGCGGGTCGTTGATCTCGGTCTACGTGAACCGGCCGAGCCCGGGAGGGTTCGCCGCCTTGCTCTCAGACCTGGTGCGCCCATTGCGGGAGCGCTCGGCCGGATCGGATAGACCGGTGGCAAAGGCGATCCGATCCGACCTGGAGCGAATAAGGGACCTGGCTCCCCGGTTCGAGCTGGAGTCGGTCCCCGGCTACGCCATCTTCGCCTCCGCCATCGATGACCTGTTCGTGGTCGAGAGCCTCGGCCATGAGGTACCGAATCGGGCGACCTTCGGGCCCATGCCATACCTGCGCCCGTTGCGCGCCGCGTCACGCCCTCTACGGTCAGGGATCCTGGTCGCAGACAGCGTCAGCGCTCGCGTATTCCTCGGAATCGGCGGTCAGGTGGAGGAGGTCGGCGAGGCATTGGCGTCTGACATCGGGAGGCCGAGTTACGGCGGATTCGCAGGCTACGAGGAGCAGTCGGCGCGGCAGCGCGCACTCGAGGCAACTTTCCGCATGTGGAAGGAGGCCGGGCACCGGCTCCTCGAGCTCCACGAGGGTCGCCCCTTCGATTACCTGGTGTTAGGGGGCCATGACGAGATGCTCGAGGATCTGGCAGGCAGGCTCCATCCCTACCTCGGCCGCCTCCCCCGACTCACCTTCGCGGCTACTCCCGGGTCGCTCTCGCCGGCCGGGCTAAGGGCGGAGGTAACCGCTTTCGACGAGAAGATGCGACGGGAGCGCCAGTCGGCCCTGGCGGGTCGGGTCTGTGACACCGCCTGGAGCGGAGGCAACGCGGTCCTCGGCTTGACCTCGGTCCTCCACGCCGCCAATGCGCGCGCCATAGACCGTCTGGTCGTTGCCGGGGAGTTCGCTCGGCCAGGGACGATGTGCCAGAGATGTTCACATCTGTCCCGCGATGGGAGGGAGTGCCCGGTCTGCGGGAGCGCGACATTCGAGCTCGATGACGTGGTGGCTGCGGTCATGGAGTCCGTTGTCGCGTCAGGGGGAACGGTGCATCAGATCGTGGTGGCCTCCCCGGTGGACTCCGCCGGAGTCGGCGCTCTGACAAGGTTCCCCGTGTCGGTCTAGATTCCAGGTCGTGCCCACCGCCGCCGTCATCCTCGCTGCCGGAGGGTCGACCCGTCTCGGGAGGACCAAACAGCTCGAGCCCTGGGGCGGTTCGAACCTGCTCGGCCACGTGGTCTCTCGCACCAGGGCGTTTCCCGTCGAAGAGGTCTGGGTGGTGCTCGGTCACGACTCCGATCGCATTCTGGAGGAGACCGACCTCGAGGACGCCGGAGTGATCGAGAATCCGGAGTGGGCGGAAGGTGTGGCATCGTCGCTCAGGGTCGCACTCGATGCCTTGACCCGTCTGTCCAAGTGCGAGAGGGCTTTGATCCTGGCCGGCGATCAGCCCGAGGTCTCCGCAGAAGTGGTCTCCCACCTGCTCACCTCCCACGCCAAGTCGGGCAAACCGGTGTCGGTGCCCAAGTACAGGTACTCGCAGGACTACCCGGTGGTGGTGGAGAGGTCTGTCTGGGCCAGGCTGATGTCGCTCGAGGGAGACGAGGACACCTTCAGGCTCTGGCAGGCACACCCCGAGTGGGTGAACGAGGTCTGGTTTTCGGTCTCGCACCCCAGGAGTGTCGACACCGACGTCGACGTCACCGACCTGCGTCCCCGTCCGATTGTCTAGAGTCGGAAGGAACGCTTCAGGGCTCAGCGGAGAGAGGTATGGCTCGTATCGATCAAGTCGCCGGGATCGACCACAAGCAAGCCACCCGGCTGCGCAAGGCAGGGGTGAGGACCAGCAAGGCGCTCATCGAGCGTGCATCGTCCCAGCGGGCTCGTAACGAGCTCTCGAAGGCGACGGGTCTGAGCTCCAGGGACCTGACGACGTGGGTCCACCACGCCGATCTTCTCAGGGTGGGCGGTGTGGGGTCCGAGTACGCCGAGCTACTGGTGGCTGCCGGTGTCGACACTCTCAGAGACCTTCGGCGACGTAACCCGACGGCGCTGGTGGCCAAGATCATCGGACTCAACGGCGCCAACCGCGTCGTCAATCGGCTCCCCACCGAGGGCATGGTCGAGGCCTGGATCTCCTCGGCCCAGGAGCTCGAGCCGAGCATCGGCTGACACCGTCGTCGTCACGAGGGCGCAACGAGAAGAGGGCCCCGATCGGGGCCCTCTTCCTGTGTGAGGAGGAGTGAGCTCAGGAAGCCTTGGTGGCCTTCGCTGTGCTCGTCTTCGCAGCCGTGGGCGACTTGGTCGTCTTGGCCGCAGAAGTCTTGGTGGTCGCGCTCTTGGTTGCCGGCTTACTTGCCGGGGACTTGGTCGCCGGGGCCTTTGTAGCCGGGGCCTTGGACGCCGGCGGCTTCACCGCCTCCTCGACCTCGGTCTTGACCAGTTTCTTCTCGGCGGGGCGGAATGAGGTCCGCCAGGTTGCCAGCATGTCCTCGAGCTGATCGCGCAGCTTCGTGACTTGCTCCTTGGCCTGATCGAGGTCGACCTTCGAGGAAATCTCCTCGACGACCTTGCCCTCGCTGATCCTGGCCACGACCTTCTCGCCCTCCGAAGCCCAATCGGCGATCTTTTTCTCGGCGACCTTGGTGTAGTCGGCCCTCTCGGCTTCCCACTTGGTCTTCAGGTTGCTCACCTGCTCGCCTGCCTTCCGGGCCGCCATCACGGGGGCGCCGACGGCTGCGTACATGACGCTCTTTGCCTGCATTCTGTCTACTCCTTTGTCTCTTCTGTTGAGCCGTTCGACCGGACCAAAGCCCGGTACATGTCGAGCAGCACCTTCTTCTGATCTGCTGTGAGCCTGGCGTCGGCCTCGATGGACTCGAACACCGTCGCCGGCGGAAGGTCCTCATCGATGAGGCCTGCCTTCGTGTAGAGCGAGTTGGCCGAGATCTCGAGCGCTCTCGAGAGACTCTTGAGGATCTCTGCCGAGGGTCGTCTGATACCCCGCTCGATCTGGCTGAGGTACGGGTTGGATATCCCCGCTTTCTCGGCCAGCCTCCTGAGGGAAAGGTTTGCCCGTTCCCTCTGTTGGCGAATGAACTCGCCCAGGTCGGAGTGCTTGCTCTCGCTCACTGAGGCCAGCTTACAGCCAGGTGCTAACTATTGCAAGCAGAGCGCCATCTCAACGCAAACTCGGACTCAGGTGAGGGCTCCTCCGACGAGAGAGCCGATGATGAAGGCTAGGACACCGCCGACTCCCGCAATCACCAGGTTCTCCAGGCCGGAGCGGAGCCACCGCCCGTGGCTGACATTCGCCTTGACCACCCCGACGATGAACAGCCCGGTCAGGGTGAGGGTGGTTGCCCAGAGGAGGGCCGTAGTCGTGTCGTCGAAGACGACGAATGGGACCACGGAGGGGAGGGAGCCGGCGAGGAACAACAGGCCGGCCGCCGCCATGGCAAGGTATGGCGACCGACGCTCCGAGTCGACATAGCCGAATTCGAGGGCACCCATTGCGAGGAGCAGGGCTTCGTCGTTGTCCTCGAAGGCCGCCATGACCCCGCCAAGGTCGGCCTCACGGACACCCATGTTGGTGAAGAAACCTCTCAGTTCGTCCAGCTCCCACTCCTTGAAGTCGGCGACGTGCTGACGTTCGAGCTCGAGCTCGGCAGCGAGCACCTCGTCCTGGGACTTGGTGGCGAGATACTCTCCCGCGCCCATCGAGATCGCCCCTGCAATCGCCCCCGCGATACCGGTCAGCAGGACCTGGTTGGTGAGAAGGCCGCCACCGACCACGCCGACGACGAGCAGGAACGTGGAGACCAGCCCGTCGTTGACCCCGAGGATGATGTCCCTCCAGTACTGGCGGGATTCTCCGATGTGTGGGACGTAGCTCTCGGGCCTGACAGGAGTGGCTTCCACCGTCTCATCGTAACCGGGGGCGTCTGCAGGTTCACTTTCCCGGACGGCTATGTTGAGCGCCGACAGGAGACACCGGATGATCATCGTGATGCATCCCGACGCCACCGACGAAGAGGTCGACGGGGTTGTCGAGAGACTCAACCAACTCGGGGCCGACGTCTCCGTCACCAGAGACGGCAGCCGCACCGTGGTGAACGGCACGACCGAGACGCGGCTTCAGGACGAGGCCCCCTGGGTTTTGCTCCCCGGTGTCGAGCGCGTCATGCCAGTGGTCAGTGGTGGTCGTCGCGTCGGCAGACAATTCCGGACGGAGGCGACGGTGGTACGGGTGGGGCAGGTCTCGATAGGAGACGGTCGGCTGGTCGTCATAGCCGGACCATGCGCGGTGGAGAGCCGCGGTCAGCTCCTACACGTGGCAGAGGCGGTACGACGGTCCGGGGCCTCCATCCTCCGGGGGGACGCCTTCAAGCCCCGAACCTCCCCTTACACCTTCCAAGGCCTGGGCAAGGCAGGATTGGATCTCCTTGCTGAGGCCCGGGAAGCAACCGGCCTGCCGTTCGTTGCCGAGGTGCTCGATCCCAGGGATGTGGAGATCGTGGCCAGCTTTGCAGACATGCTCCGCATCGGGACCCGGAACATGTCCAACCATGCCCTCCTCAGGGAAGTTGGGAGGCAGTCCCGACCGGTGCTCCTCAAGCGGGGCCGGGCGGCCACCGTCGACGAGTGGATCGACGCCGCCGAGTACGTCCTCAACGAGGGGAACCAGTCGATCGTCCTGGTGGAGCGGGGAGTCAGGGGCTTCGACGACTCGGCTCGCAACACCCTCGACATCACCGCGGTGCCCGTCGCCAAGGCCCGGACCCATCTGCCCGTCATCGTCGACCCCTCCCACGCCTCCGGGCGGCGTGATCTGGTGGCGCCGTTGGCCAGGGCAGCGATCGCCGCAGGGGCCGACGGGGTGATGATCGACGTCCATCCTGCGCCGCACGAGGCGATGGTCGACGGCGAGCAGGCCCTCCTTCCCGAGGAGTTCGAGGCCCTGATGGCCGAGCTGCGGTCAGTCGCCACCGCGGTCGGCTTGGAGGTCTAGAGGATCTAGGCCCCGGCCCGGCTCGTCTGCAGCTCCAACAGGGCAGAGCAGCCGGCTGCCACGCCAAACCCGACTGCCGCCTCATCGATCCTGAAGGTCGCGGAGTGGATGTCGCCGCCACCTGAACGGACACCGAGCCTGAGCAGTGCACCAGGGACCAGGTCCAGGTACTCGAAGAAGTCCTCTCCGCCCATGCTCATGTGAGTGGGTGCCAGGTGCTCCTCGCCGAGCCGAGAGGCAATGCCCCTGGTGACGGCCGAGATGACGCCCTCGTCATTGATGACCGGGGCCACCCCCGGCACATAGTCGAGCCTGTACTCAGCTCCGGTGGCGGCGACGATGGGTGCCAGGACTCGATCGACGAGAGTCCCCATGCCGCCCCAGAGGGCACGGTCACCAGTGCGGACCGTGCCTCGAAGCTCGATCCGGGTAGGGATCACATTGGGTGCGTCGCCGCCATGGACGGCGCCGAACGCAGTGACAACGGGGATGCCCGGGTCGACAGCCTCGCGGATCGCCGCAGGGAGGCTGGTGACGACCCGGGCGGCGGCTGCGACCAGGTCCACGGTGTTGTGAGGCCGGGATGTGTGCCCACCCGGCCCCTCCAGCAGGATCCGCAGGCCATCGGCGCTCGCCGTGATCGGGCCCGACTTGATGCCCACTCTTCCAGGCTCCAAGGAAGGGTCGACATGGAAGGCGATGATCGCCGAGAGGTCGTCGACCAGGCCCTCCTCGACCAGCATCCTGGCCCCTCCCGGCATCTTCTCCTCGGCCGGTTGGAATAGGAACCTGAAGCTCTCACCGAGCCTGGCCATGACGATGGCTATCCCGACGCCGATGGCGGCGTGTGCGTCGTGGCCGCATGCGTGCATCCAGCCCGGATTCTCCGAGCGAGGGTCATGATCCTCCGGCTCGACGATGGGCAAGCCGTCTATGTCCGCCCGGAATCCCACGGTCGGTCCCGGTCCGGTCTCCGCCCACAGTCCCGTGCCCGAGGCTCTCAGCCGCGGCTCCACGCCATTGGCCGCGAGGGCCTCGGCCAGGAGCTCGGTGGTGCGAAATTCCTGGTGGCCGGGCTCCGGGACCCGGTGAAGCGTGCGGCGGAGACCGACGACGAGGGGGGTGATCTCGTCGACCAGGCTCTCGAGGTGGTCGGACATCGGCTGCGGAGGCTAACCGGTGCGGTTCACTCGTAGAAGAGCGACTCGAACACCCGCCTTGCCCGACGGGTGTGGCGCCGGTAGTCCTCCCGGAGCTCACCATGCCGGTCGTAGCCCAGAGATGCGGCGAGACGGGCCAGATGGTCGGGATCCGAGGGGAGGGCCTCACCCGCCTGGCCCCGTTGCAAATGGAGCCTCAGCCGAACCCTGGTCAGGAACGAGTATCCGTCGGCCAGCGCCGAGAACTGCGCTGCGTCGATGAGGTGGTGGTCGTGGAGGGCCCCCAGAGCCGGAAGGGTCCCGGTCAGTCGCAAGTCCGGAATCCCACCTCCGTGCCGCAGTTGCAGGAGTTGGGTCAGGAACTCCACATCGGACAGGCCTCCCGGCCCCAGCTTCAGGTGGAAGTCGGGGTCCTCCCCCGTCGGTATTCGCTCCGACTCGACCCTTGCCTTGATCATCCTGATCTGGCGGGCCACCGCCGAGTCGAGTCTTGGACGCCAGACGACGGGTTCGATCACTTCGACGAACTCCCGAAGAACCTCCGGGTCGCCCGCCACAGGGCGGGCGCGGACCAGGGCGAGGAGCTCCCATGGTTCCGCCCAGGTCTCGTAGTACCGGCGGAACGCCTCCACAGAGCGGGTCAGCGGTCCCCCCTTCCCCTCCGGTCTCAGACCAGGATCGAGCTGGTATCCCTCACCATGGCGTCCCGGCTCTGAGAGCACGCGGGACAGGTCCCCGGCCACCCGATGAGCCCGGTCCTGGGCTCCATCCGTCGAGGAGACATATATGAGGTCGAGGTCGGATCCGTAGGAGAGCTCCCGTCCGCCCCACTTGCCCATGGCGATCACAGCGAAGTCATCGCCGGCGTCGAGGAGGTGCAGGGCGGCCTCCATGGCACTGTCGGCCGTGTCGCTGAGGGCCTCGACCGTCGACTCGACCGGCGTCTCCTCGAGGATGTCCCGGGCGGCGATGCGCAGCTTCCGCCGTCGCACCGAACGCCGGATCGTCCCCACCTTGGCGTCGAACTCGGGGCGAGAGTCGATCAAGCCGACGAGGCGCAGCGTTGCATCACCCGCCTCCCGAATGTCCCAACTGGGCTGGTCCGAGGCGAGGCGCGGTATGAACTCCGGGATCCGGTCGATCAGGTCGCCAAGGAGCTTCCCCGTCCCGAGAAGCCGGCACAGTCTCTCCCCGGCGACCGGGCTGGTCTGCAGCAGGCCGACAAGGGCCCCGTGGTCGGTGGTGTTTGCAAGGAGGAGACGCATCTGGGAGAGCCCCAGGTCGGGGTCGGGAGACTGGGACAGCCAGTCGAGCATCAGTGGGAGTACTTGCTGCATCACCCGCGACTTGCGGCTGAGGCCACCGGTCATGTCTTCGAAGGCCCTGGCTGCCGCGGTGACATCCCGGAATCCGAGCGCCTCGAGCCTCAAGCGCGCCGCGTCGGGGTCGAGAAGGGCGCTAGCCATGCCTGCGAGGGAGTCGAGGATGGGTCTGAAATAGAGACGCTCGTGGAGGTCGCGGACCTGACGGCGAACCCTCCCGAGGGTTCCCTCGAGTTGGGAGGCGGGATCCGGCCCCAACCCCAGGCTCCTGCCGATGCGCTCCAGGTCCGCCCGGTCATCGGGCAGGACATGGCTCTGTTCCAGGTCCCAGAGCTGGATCCGGTGCTCCACGTCGCGGAGGAATCGATAGGCGTTGGCCAGCTCGGATGCCTCGTGTTCGGCTATGTATCCGTTGGACTCCAACGCAGCCAGTGCGTCGAGGGTGGAGGGACAGCGGACATCGGGGTCGAACCGCCCGTGCACCAGCTGGAGGATTTGGACCGAGAACTCGATGTCCCGGATGCCGCCTGGAGCGCGTTTGAGATCGCGCTGCGACACTCCTTCCTCCGACCGCGCCTTCAGCAAGCGAACGCTGCGGAGGGCCTCGGCGTCGAGCCCTGTTCCCCAGATGACGTAGTCGGCCAGGTCCATGAATCTGCTTCCCAGCGATGCGTCTCCCGCCGCCGGCCGGGCCTTGACGAGCGCCTGGAGCTCCCATGGCTCACCCCAACGCCGGTAGTAGCTGCGGAAGCTCTCGAGACTCCTGCTCAAAGGGCCCATGGTTCCTTCCGGCCGGAGGTCGGCATCGACCCTCAGGGCGGTTCCCTCGAAGGTGGGAGACGAAAGGTCCGACATGAGGCGGCCGCAGAGGGCGATGGCCGCAGACCTTGCCTCTGCCTCGAGCCCCGGCGGCGGTTCGTGGACGAACATCAGGTCGATGTCCGAGCAGTAGTTGAGTTCCCGGGCCCCCCACTTCCCCATGGCGATCACAGCCAGGGGCACGTCGGCCGCCAGTGGATGCCTCTCCGAAACCATCCCCCGGGCTCGGTCCAGAGCCTTCGAGACCAGCTGGTCCATGGAGTCCGAAAAGCGCGCTGTTGCCTGTTCCATGTCGGTGCGTCCGAGAAGGTCGTCGCCGGCGATCTCGATCAGCATCGCCCGGATCCACAGAGGCACCGACCAATCGGGTGGGACACCGTCGAGCAGCTGGGGGTTGACCGCCAGGGCTGAGGCCAGCGCCCTGCTGGCGCCGGCGATGGCGGCAGCTCGCTCGAGCCGTCCCTGGTCGTCGAGGAGTGACGGGTCGGCGGCGACTACCGGTTCGAGGCGCGCCAGCGCGCCCTCCGGGTCGGCCGTGGCGGTCACGACCGTCCTCAGCAAGTCGGAAGATGCCCTCCAGGTCACGGCGACAGGTTATGTCCGGGACGGGGCGCGGGAGGCGGGAGGCGTGGGGCCATCGCCCGAGCTGCATGTTCTGACGCCGGATAGACCGTAACCTTGGGGGCGATGACACTCCGCGTCGCCGGCGCTCAACTCAATCTCCACGTCGGGGACATCGCCGGCAACGAAGCGGCCATCGTCTCGGCAATGGAACGGGCCGAAGACGCCGGGGCAGACATACTCCTCACGCCCGAGCTGGCCCTCACCGGGTATCCGCCCGAAGATCTGGTCAACCGGGCCGACTTCGTTGGAGAGAACCTGGCCGCACTGAGCCGGCTCGCAGCCCTCGCCGGAGAGACCACTGTGGTGGTCGGCTTCGTTGACAGGAAAGAAGGTGAACCGGCCCACGCCGGCGCCGTCGACTCGGCACCGCGGACCGTCGCCAACGCGGCGGCGTTGCTGAGAGACGGGGGGATCGTCGGCGTCTATCACAAGGTCCTGCTCCCCAACTATGGGGTCTTCGACGAGGACCGAAACTTCTCTGCCGGCATCGAGCCGGCGAAGTTGTGGACGGTGAGGGGGCGCTCTCTCGGGGTCTCCATATGCGAAGACATGTGGCTGGCGGATGGGCCGCCCATGGCTCAGGCGGCGGCCGGCGCTGAGCTCCTCCTCAACATCAACGCCTCGCCCTATCACCGCGGCAAGGCGTTGTCGCGGGAGTCGATGCTCGCCGGTAGGGCACGGTCGGCCGGGGTTCCGCTGGTCTATCTCAATCTGTTTGGTGGACAAGACGAGCTGGTGTTCGAGGGGGCATCACTGGTCATGGACCGGCACGGAGCGGTGCTTCACCGGTCGCCCCAGTTCGAAGAGGACTTTTTCGTCGTCGACGTCGAAGTGGGAGATGACGCCGAGCATCGGCCGCCCGAGTCCAAGGCGCAGGCAGCGGCGGCGCCGTTGCTGCATCCGACCGAGGAGGTGTACCGAGCACTGTCCATCGGGCTGGGGGACTACGTGAGGAAGAACGGGTTCGAGTCGGTCCTGGTTATGCTCTCCGGGGGCCTCGACTCGGCCCTGACCGCAACCATTGCCACCGATGCTCTCGGCCCGGAGCGGGTCTGGGGTGTGGGGATGCCCACCCGCTTCTCGTCTCGACACTCGGTGGACGACGCCCTGGCCCTCGCCTCCAACCTGGGAATCCGGTTCGACCTGGTGCCCATCGACGACGTGTTCCAGGCCTATCTCGACGCCCTGGAGGGCCTCTTCGCCGGCACCGGCATGGGTGTCGCCGAGGAGAACATCCAGGCACGGGTCCGTGGCGCAGTCGCCATGGCGTTGTCGAACAAGTTCGGGCATCTGGTGGTGGCGACCGGCAACAAGTCGGAGATGGCTACCGGGTACGCCACGCTCTACGGTGACATGGTCGGCGGCTATGCGGTGCTCAAGGACGTGTTCAAGACCCTCGTCTACGACCTGGCCAGGTGGCGCAACCGCCAAGGGGCGGTCATCCCTCAGAGCACCATCGACAAGCCACCATCCGCCGAGCTCCGTCCGGATCAGCTGGACACCGACTCGCTGCCTCCATACGAGGTGCTCGACGCCATCCTCGAACGTTATGTGGAGGAAGAGATGTCGGTCCGGGAAATCGTCACCGACGGATTCGACGTCGATATGGTGGTCAGGGTGGCACGAATGGTCGATGCTGCCGAGTACAAGAGACGTCAGGCGGCTCCCGGGGTGAAGATCACCACAAAGGCTTTCGGACGCGACCGGCGCCTCCCCATCACCAACGCCTTCCGTCCGGGGATGTCTTGAGGGTCTCACCGATCCTCATCAATGGCGAGCCCGGGGACGGCCATGTGCCCGCCACCGACTCGTCGGTTCTGCGGGGCGACGGCTGCTTCGAGGTGATACGGGTCTACGGGGGCGCCATGTTCCGCCTCGATGAGCACTTGGAGAGGCTGGCAAGGAGTGCAGCGATGCTCGAGATCGGGCTGCCGCCACTCGAACACATCGCCTCCTGGGCAGAGGCCTCGGCGCGAGCCATCCCCGACTCGGTCGTCAGGATCGTGGCCACCCGCGGTCCAAATGTGCCTGGGGTGGTAGGGGGCCCGTTGGTGATCGTCTTCGCTCACACCATCGTCTCGCCGGTCGATCCCGCCCGGCTCTACCCGGTGGCGGCCCCGTGGCATGGGGCAGGGGAGGCATGGGAGCTTGCCGGGGCAAAGACCATCTCCTACGGGCCGAACATGGCTGTGACCCGCACAGCCCAGCGACACGGGTTCGACGACGCTCTCCTCACCACCGTCGACGGGACCATTCTCGAGGGCCCCACCTTCTCGGTGGCCTGGGTCGTCGACGGCGTGGTCGAGACACCGGGTCTGGCCCTCGGGATCCTCGACTCGATCACCCGTAGGGTCCTGTTCGAGTTGGCCGACGGTCAAGGGATCCCCATTACCGAGACTGCCGCCCACCTGGAGCGTCTGGAGGTGGCGTCGGAGGTGCTCGCCCTCTCGACCGTCCGCGAGATCCAGCCGGTGTCCGCCGTCGGCAACCGGGTGTGGGAGCCGGGGCCCGTCACCGGGACCCTGGCCGCCGCCTTCCGCTCCCTGGTAGGGGCTTGAGGCTGGAACCACAGCCGGCGGGGAGACGTTTCTGGGGAGTGAACCGACCTGCACACTCCCGCATCTCCCTGCTCGCCCTGGCCGGCCTGCTGGTCGCCGCACAGGCCTGCACCGGCGACGGCGGAGAGACGACGACCACCTCGGCAGAGGGGGGCTCGGTGACGTCGGCGCCCGGCTCCGACGAAGGCTCCACAACCACAGCCCCGGAGAACTCGACCACCACCCTGCGGGGACAGGTCGTCGACCAGTTCCGGCAGGCCCACTCCGAGGAGGCCACCGGCGGGGACATCGTGCATCTGGTGATCCCGAGGGCCGGCTACACAGACATCGACATCGAGAACTTCCTCAGGGAGCTGAGGCAGGCCTCGCCGGGTCTCTGGGGAGTCGAGCTGTTCGACAGCGACGAGGCACAGCAGGCGTTCATGGTTCCGGAGGGCTCCCGGACCGAGGAGCAAAGGACCCTCATCAGCCGCCACCACCTCGCCTCACTCGTCGACGGGGACCTCCTCGTGTGGCGTGGCCCGTTCGCCAGCCTCGGCCAGGTGATCCTCGGGTCGTGATCCTTATCTGGTGAGCAGGCCGGCGACGATCAGGAAGCCGCCAAACCCTACCGAGTCGGTGATCAGGGTCAGGAAGATGGTGGAGGCCAGGGCCGGGTCCTGACCGAGGCGTCTCAGCAGAAGCGGGATGCCGGTGCCCGCCACTGAGGCGATCATCAGGTTCACGATCACCCCGATCGAGACCGCGATGGCGATCCGCCAGATCGGGGTGGCGTTGGCATCGAAGACCCCTGTCAGAAGCAGGGCGGTCGCCAGCGCCCCGGCGAACGTGGCCAGGATGAGCCCGTTTAGAAAGCCGATCCGGGCCTGTCGGGTCAGGACCGAAGGGACCTGGCTGCCCGGGATGTCGTCAGTGGCCAGTCCCCGGACGACGACCGCCAGACTCTGCTGGCCACTGTTTCCCCCGAGGGTTGCCACCACGGGCATTAGGGCCGCCAGCACGGGGAGACGGGCGATGACTCCTGTGAACTGCTCGACGACGATGGCCACCACGATCGCCAGGCACAGATTGAGCATGAGCCAGGGGGAGCGCGCCCTGACAGAGCGGCCGATGGCGGTGTACACCGTTTCCCCGGGACCGGCACCCACCGCCGCGGCGAAGTCCTCCGACGCCTCGTCCTGGATCGCCTCCATCACCGCTTCGGTGGTGACCATCCCGACGAGGACCCCGTCGTCGTCGACCACCGGAACGCCGAAGAAGTGGTACCGCTGGCAGATGTCCGCCACCTCCTCCCGGTCGGCGTGGACCGAGACCGAGATCGGGTCCTGGAACATGACATCGGCCAGAGGCGACCCGGGCCGTCTGAACACCAGGTCCCGGAAAGAGATGACGCCTGCGAGCCGCTCCTGATCGTCTACCACATATACATAGGAGAGGTCCTCGTACTGGTCGTGGAGCTGGCGGATGCGCTCGATGGCCTCGTCTGTGGTCAGGCCCAGGGGCAGCTTGGCGATGTCGGTGGTCATCAGCCCACCGGCGCTGTCGGACGGGTAGGCGAGCAGGCCCCGGACCTCCTCGGCTGCCTCGTCGGTCATCGCAGCGAGAAGGTCCTCGACCACCTCCTCGTCCAACTCGCCGAGTAGATCTGCTGCTGCGTCCCCCTGCATCTCGCTCAGGGCAGCGGCGAGGCTGGCGACGGGGATGTCCTCGACCAACTCGGCGGCGAGCTCGGGGGCGATCTCCTCGAGGACCTCGGCGGCTTCGTGGGCGTCAAGACCGGTGAGCAGGCCGGCGGCATCTTCCTCGTCCAGCTGCTCCAGGACGTCGGCTGCGTCTCCGGGCAGGGCTCCGGCCAGGGCCTCCCACTCCTCCGGGTTGGCCTCCAGGTAGTCGGCGACCTCCTCGGGCTCTCGGCGGGCGAGATCGAGCAGGGTCCGTGCGAGTTGTCGCGGGCTACGAAGCCGAAGTCTCATGGTCGCCCCCGGGGGTGTAGAGCCGGGTCAGGCTAGCGCGGGGCCGCGGGATCGGTTGACTGACCCGGGGAGGCGATTCTCTCCTCGCTCCCGGCCAGATATGGCCGTCCAATCCTAAGGAACCAGGGTTTAGCCCTGATAGGGGCGGACCCCGACCACCTTCACCGTGAAGGTGCCGGCGGGTGCCTCGTAGGAGACCTGGTCGCCGACC
>CAYVTP010000014.1:22144-24218 GCA_964454615.1 uncultured Acidimicrobiaceae bacterium
CACCTTCACCGTGAAGGTGCCGGCGGGTGCCTCGTAGGAGACCTGGTCGCCGACCTTGGCGCCGATCAGCGCGGCCCCGAGGGGGCTCGAAGGCGACGCCAGTAGCACCCCTGGGACCTTGTTCTCCTGGGGAGCAACGAAGTACTCCACCTCGTCGCCGTCAGAGTCGACAACGGTTGCCACACATCCCACGTCGACTGTGTCCGACTCTTCCACGACGCGCACCTCTGCGGTCTGGATGAGATGCTCCAACTGGCGGATCCTGGCCTCCATCAGGCCCTGGGCGTTCTTGGCCGCGTCGTAGTCGGCGTTCTCCCGGAGGTCACCATGCGAGCGGGCTTCGGCGATGCGGTCCTCCATCTCCCGACGTCCTGCGGTCTTGAGGTGCTCCAGCTCCTCCGCCAGTTTCTCCATGGCGGCGGGGGTGAGGAACGTGGGTTGGTCGTTCGGGTCTGTCATCGAGCTGAGAAGGGTATACGGGACCGCCTCGAAGGGACATTCGGGGAGCGGCAGGCCGGGTGACCCGCGCCGGCCTACAGTCGCCTCACCTTGTTCCAGCCGATCCGAACAGACCGCCTGACCATCCGACCGATGCGCCCCGAGGACAGCGAAGGGCTCTACCGGCGCCGAAACGATCCCGAGGTGGCCCGCTACCAGAACTGGGAGCTGCCATACCCGAAGGATCGGTCCGAGAAGCTGATCTCGGGGGTGGTGGCCCTGGAGGGGCCGACCAACGAAGAGTGGTGGATGGCCGCGGTCGAAGACTCCAGTGGCAGCGTGATTGGGGATCTGGCCGTGAACCTGACCTGGCAGGGAAGGAGTGCCGAGATCGGCTACACGCTCGGCCACCAGCATTGGGGGCAGGGCTACGCGGTCGAGGCGGTGTCCGCCCTGCTGCGTTACCTCTTCGACGATCTCGGACTCACCCGGGTGTGGGGAATGCTCCATCCGGACAACCCGGCCTCGGCGATGGTCCTCGAGAGGGCGGGAATGCTCTTCGAGGGGCACACCCGTGGGTCGTTCTGGGTTGGCGACGAGAACTCGGACGACTGGATCTACGGCATGCTCAAAGAGGACTGGGAGGCCTGGGTCAACCGCCCGAGGACATCCCCAGCGGTGGTGGCCCTCGGTGACGTGACCGCTGCGAACCTGGGCGGCGTGATGGGGCTGCGCACCCACCGGTCCCAGGAGCGATTCGTGAAACCCATGGGGCGGACCATCGCCCAGGCGTGGTATCCGGACGAGGAGGACGGGGCCCCCGTGGTGCCGTGGCTGAAGACCATCGTCGCCGACGACGAGATCGTCGGGGCCGTGATGGTGGCCCTGCAGACCGAGGCCCATCCGGAGCCCTACCTGTGGCGCATGCTCATCGACCGTATGCACCAGCGGCGGGGTATTGCCACCGTCGCCATGGACCTGGTCTTCGATCACCTCCGGTCGCTTGGGTCCGAGACCGTGTTGGTGAGCTGGGTCGAAGGGAAGGGATCGCCCGGGAACTTCTACACCGGTCTCGGCTTTGTCCCCACCGGAGAGATCGACGAGGGCGAGGTGGTAGCCAGAAAGTTCCTTGGGAAGTGAATCAAAACGAGCGACTGGAGAACATCGCCGGCGCCCTGTCGATCCCAGGGGCCCGACGCCACATCTTCCTCTGCGCCGACCAGACCAACCCCAGGTGCGCACCGAGGGAGGAGACGCACGAGCTGTGGACCCATCTCAAGATCCGCCTCAAGCAGCTGGGACTGTCCTCGTCGCCGCCCGCCTGGTCCGGCGAGCCCGACAAGGAAGCCTTTCCGGTCGCCGTCGGAAGTGGCAGCGTCCTGCGGAGCAAGGTGGACTGTCTCCGGATCTGCGAGGCCGGCTGCATCGCCGTCGTATACCCGGAAGGCACCTGGTATGCCGGCCTGGACACCGACAAGCTGGACCGGATCATCGAGGAGCACCTCGTCGGCGGAGTGCCCGTTGGCGAATTCGTCTTCGCTCGGGGAGAATTGAGGGGTGAAGTGGATTAGGCGGCTGTTTGTCGGGCTGGTGTTGTGGCGTCTGCTTGCCCCACCGATCCGACCGGCCTTCCGGC
>CAYVTP010000015.1:0-12400 GCA_964454615.1 uncultured Acidimicrobiaceae bacterium
ACGAAACGCTTGAGAGAGAACCGTGAGCCTGCGCCCAAGGTCACTCATCGTCCCAGGCATTGGCACCGTGCGATCTGTCGGTTGCCGCGGCTTCGAAGGGCCTGATCCCTCAGCCGCTCTTGATGAGCGTTTCTACGGACAGAATATCGGCAGATGGCCTCTACAGACAAGCCTCAACCGAGAGACTCGCCAACGACCTGCCGAAGGAGGTCGAGACGCATCGGCCCGTGATTGATCAGGGCGGCATGGAACGCTCGCAGGTCGAAGTCCCCGCCGAGACGGTTTCGGGTCTCGGCTCGAATCGAGAGGATCTCACGCTCACCAAGCTTGTATGCGATGGCCTGCCCCGGCCAGCCGAGATACCGCAACACTTCGGCCTCCGCCTGCGCCGGAGTCTGGAACCCGTATTCGCCCATGGCCTCGACTGCCGACTCGAAGCTCCACCTCTCCCCAGGTGCTATCCCGGCGTCGTCTGGGATACGCAGGCCGAGGTGGAGACCGATGTCGACCACCACCCGCGCCGCCCGATATGCCTGCTTGGTCAACATCCCGAAGTAGTGGGCCGGATCTTCCAGATAGCCGAGCTCGCCCATGAGCACCTCTGCGTACATCCCCCAACCTTCGCCGTAGCCCGGGTACCAGGTGAACGAGCGCTGGATGCGGCTCAGCTCGTCCTTACGGAACTTTGCAGTGGCTATCTGCAGATGGTGCCCGGGAAATCCCTCGTGATAAGCCGTGGAGACATGTTTGTACAGCGGGAAGGTGGACTGGTCGCCCACCGAGTACCAGACCCCGCCGGGCCGGCTGAAGTCCTCCGAGGGCGGCAGGTAGTAAGCCCCCAGTGGGCTGCCGGAAGGAGCGACCTGGACGGTGAGGGGACGTATCAGGTCGGGCACATCGAAGTGACGGCCGGCGAGTTCGTCGACGGCGCGGCCGAGCACTCCCTCGACGAAGGCGATCAGCTTCTGGTGGGAGTCGACCGTTCCTGCCGGATCCGTCTCCAGGTGCTGGCGGACGTCGGCCAGGCCGGCTCCAGGGAGTATCCGCTCACCGACCCTCTCCATCTCGTCGAACAGCCGGCCCAGTTCGTGCCAACCCCACGCGTATGCCTCTGTCGGGTCGACATCCATCCCGACCAGCCGGTCGGCATCCCTCCGGTAGCGGTCCTCTCCAACGCCGTCCTCGTCGACCGCATCCGGCAGGTAGACCTCCCCCAGCCAGTCGGCGAACCCGGCGGCAGCCTCCCGGGCCCTGTCCACCAGGTCGGGGAGATCGGGACGGCGATCGGCGGACTTGGCAAGCAGTCCCAGGAAGGCGGAGTCGTCGCCGGCAAGGTGCCGGGCCTGCTCCATGACCGAGCGCGCCTGTCGTTTGGAGACCGTGATCCCTCGCCTTCGACCCTCGTCGAGACGGTCCCGATAGTCGTCGAAGGGCCTGTCGATGGTGGCCAGCCTTCGGGCTATGGCCGACCACTCCTCGTCGGTGGCCGTGGGCATCACGTCGAAGACCCTTGGAATCTGATGGAAGGAGGATCCGAGGTGCCTCAGGTCGAGGAAGTGGTCTCCCGCCTCATACCCGGCGATTCGCTCTTCGATGCCTCCCAACGCCACCCGGGCAGCGAGACTCTGACGGCGGTCAGGATCGCCGACGTGTTCGGCGAACCGCGGGCGATAACGACGCGCCAGGTCGGTCGTCGCCTCGACTCCCTCCAGCGAAAGCGACTCACCCCACTCGTGGTCCCTCCCAGTCACTCCCAGGAAAGTGCCCAGGACCGGGCTGATGGCGGCAGCCTCGTCGACGAACCGGGAAGCGAGATCGAATGCGGTGGCGATATGGGCGACCCTATCCAGTGAGGGAGCGGCCCGGCAACCCTATTTGCGGACCGTTCGCTCGTGCCGTTTGTGCAGGTCGATCGAGGCTGTGTCGTCGATGGTGACGTACGCCTCCGGGCTCACTTCGCTGATCATCGCCAGGACCGAGTCGACAGCCTTCCGGGGCATCACGCTGAAGATCACCCTGACCTCCCCCTGCAAACCATCGCCGTTGACCACGGTTGCGCCGAAGCCCCTCTCACGCAGGAGCGAGGCGATGGGCGGGGCCGTAGACGGGGTGACGATCCGGACGAGCGCCTGACCGATGGCCAACCACTCCTCCACTATCGACCCGATATAGGTCCCGGCTGCGAACCCGGCAGCGAAAGCGATCATGCGGGCCGGGTCGTCGAGGGCGCTGAGGACCCGGGCCACGGCGATCACCCAGATCAGGGCCTCGAAGAACCCGATCATGGCTGCGGTGCCCTTGCGGCCCCGTGCCAGGAGGACGATTCGCACGGTGGCCATGCCAACGTCGAGTGCCCGGAGTACGAAGATGAAGAGCAGGTCGAGGATCAGTGCCATTTGATCCCAGGGTAGGAACCCGGTCCGATGTCCTATGGGATTGGCCAGGCATGACCGAGACATCGGGGACCGCAGGCGCAGCCCCGGTTCGGCACCCTCTCGACCGCGGATTGCCGGTGACGGGTTACGGTTGCGCCCATGAGATTCGGAGCTTTCGTACCCCAGGGCTGGCGGCTCGACCTCGCCGGCCTCCCCGTAGAACGGCATTGGCCGGTGATGCTCTCGGCCGCACGGCGGATCGAAGACGCCGGCTTCGAGTCACTCTGGGTCTACGACCATTTCCACACCATCCCGGTCCCCACCCAGGAAGTGACCTACGAGGCGTGGACCATGATGGCGGCGTTTGCGGCCGCGACCGAAACGGTCCGCCTCGGTCAGATGTGCACCTGCAACACCTACCGCCCGCCCTCCTACCTGGCCAAGGTGGCTGCTTCCATCGACGTCATCTCCGGGGGGCGCCTGGAGATGGGCATAGGGGCCGGGTGGTACGAGCACGAGCACGACGGCTACGGCTATCCGTTCCTTGCCCCGGGCCCGCGCCTCAGGATGCTCGAGGAGGGCGTCGAGATCATGAAAGCGATGTGGACCCAGGACGAGGTGAGCTACCAGGGCAGGCACTACACGCTCAAGGGTGCGATCAGCCAGCCCAAGCCCCTGCAGCAGCCACACATCCCGATATGGGTGGCGGGGGGAGGCGAGCAGGTCACGCTACGGATCGCCGCCAAGCACGCCGACTACTCGAACTTTGGGATCGAGCTCGAGGCCTTCGTGCACAAGTCGGAAGTCCTGAAGGGTCACTGTCGCGACCTGGGCCGCGACTTCGACTCCATCACCCGATCGGCCAACTTCAACATCCTCTGCGCCGACACCGAGGTGGGGGTCGAAGACAAGCTCGAGTGGCTGGGAGACCACATGGGGGGGCATGTACCAGAGGATCGGGCGGAGAGCTTCACCAACATGTACCGGAAGGCGTCGGGCACACCGGAGCAGGTGATAGAGAAGCTCAAGGGATGGCAGGACGCCGGTATGGGCTACGCCATCATCAACTTCTACGACCTGGCCTACGACCCGTCGAGCCTCGACCTCTTCGCCAGCGAGGTGATGCCCGCATTCTCATGAGCGGTGCTCTGGCCCTGCTTGCGTGTGCACCGCGCAACCGAATCGGTCAGTTCCTGCACACGCTGGAGATGGGTGCGACGGCGCCACTTGGTCGCGAGTCCGACGCTAGCGCGGAGGCAGCGCCAGTCTTATCAGGTGGGTTTGGGTGCCGTCCTCACCCGAGGAAGCGGAGACTTCGATCACGGAGGTCCTGGACGCCTGTTCCGCCTCGAGCCTTATCTCGAACTCCCCCCAGCATCCCGAGCCGCAGGATGCCGTCACGAAAGAGTCCTGGAAGCCGGGGCCATAGATCGCCGAGTCGAAGATCATCCTATAGGAGAGGTTGGCCTCGAATACGTTGGCCCGTCCCTCGATGGTCAGCGACCCGTCGTCGTTCCAGTGGATGCCGGTGACCAACACCGGGTTGAGATACTCCAGGAAGGTGTCGCGGTCCACAGGATCGGTCAACGACAACCCCTCCATCCCGTAGGTCTCGATCGTCTCACCGTTGACCAGGAACAGCACCGCCATCCCCGGGCGCTGGTCAGTCGCGGTATAGATGAACTGGTTCAGCATGGTGATGTCGGCGAGGAGTCCCCCCGCACCCGCCAGGAACTGCGGGCTCATGTCCAACACGACGGCCTGCCGGCCCCCGATGGACTCGACCCTCTCATCGAGCACCGAGACTCCAGCGGGCACGGCGGAGGTGAAACCCTCCGGGATCAAATGGGGCTGCAGGGCCAGATGCCCGAGCAGCCAGCTGCCGGAGCCATCCCCCTGAGCGCTCGGGATCGGACCGTCGAACCACGAGACCGCGATCAACGCCGGATTCCCGGTCGGGCTGTTGCCCGGCCCCTGTGTCAGAAAGACGGTGACATCCTGCCCGCCCGGCGGGGGTTGGGTGGTCGACGGCGACGCGATGGTGGTCCCGGGGTCGCCTGCTGTCGGTGGAGCCGAGCCGAAGAGCATGGGCACCACCAGTGCCGCCGCGGCCAGCCCGGCGACGGCCACCACCCAGGCTCCGCTCCGGCGCGGTAGGGCCGGCATCGGCGACTCCTCGAGGAAGTCGGCCGGCTCCGGCGACATCGAGACAACCCTCCCCACGAACTCACGCATCCTGTCGTCTTCTCTCATGACAACCACTCTCCAAGTCGTCGGCGGGCCCTCGCCAGCTGCCGTTTCACAGTCCCGGTCGAGACCCCCAGGATCCCCGCCACCTCGTCGGGGGGCAGGTCCGCCCAGTAGGTCAGGTAGATCACCGCCCGTTGCTGGACCGACAGCCTTTCGACGGCCCGCAACACGTCGACGTCGACCTCCACCGGCATCACCGCCTCGCGGCCGGCAGCCTTCGACTCCCTGACCCTCCGGGACAGAGTGCTTCTGTGGTGGTCCTTGGCCACCGAGTAGACGGTCCGATACAGGTATGCCCGACGGTTCTCCACGCCCGACCAGCCCCTGGTGGCGAATGCCCGCAGGCAGGCATCGGTGACCACGTCGGCTGCATCGAACGGGCCGACCAGGGTGGTCGCGTATTCGGTGAGCTCCCTGGCGTACTGCCGATATACCTGTTCGTTGTCCATCACGCCGATGGCGATGATCATGCCTTTGAGACGGAGCCGATGCCGGGATTAGGTGACACCAATGTCACGCTCGTGCAGCCTGCCCCGCTGACGGGGAGCCCTTGCACCAACCATCGGGTGCAACCGACCGCGTGCACCCATGCGCCCTGGAGACGGTCACTTGCACACCATGAGCGATCAGTCGTAGGACTCGTCGCAAACCGAGTCGAGCGGGCCCAGGCCAAACTGCTCCCGCGCCGCGTCCGGGTCCTCGATCAGCAGCTGGGTCTCCCGGAAGATGCGGTCGAGATCGTAATACGTCCTCCCCGGCGCCGACCCCACCCTGTAGGACCGGTCGATCCGTAGGGAGACCATCCGGTCGGTGCTCACCTTGGGGAAAAGGTCCACGAAGTCGACCAGGCGGTCCTGAGGGATGTCGGTGGTCACGTTGTTCTTGATCGCCTCGGCCAGCTTTGGGAAACCCATGATCAGTCCGAGAGGGCTCGTCTGGTCGGCGACAGCCCCCAACACGCAGCGTTGCCGGTGCATCCGAGCGAAGTCGTCCGACGTCCGCCTGATCCGCGAGTAGGCGAGCGCCAGGTGCCCGTCCAGGTGCTGACGGCCGGCGGGGATCTCGACCCGGACCACCGTCCCATTCTCATGGGGGTAGGTGGGATCGACGATCGTCTTGGGGACGTCGATGGTCACCCCGCCGAGGGCGTCGACCACTCCTACGAACCCATCGAGGGTCACCATCGCGTAGTAGTGGATGGGAATGCCGAGGAGCTCGCCAAGGGCTCCCTTGATGGCGTTGAACCATGGGGGATCGGGGCCCGGGTAAGCCTCCGGGTCTCTCTCCGCGGCGTCATATAGGTGGGTCAGGAGGTCGGGGAAGCAGTTGCAGTCCCAGCGGCCCATCCCTTCGGGCAGCGGCACATTGGACAGATTCCGGGGCACCGAGATCATGGCCACCTCGCCGGTGGCAGGGTCGATGCTGACCACGATCGTGGTGTCGGTCCGGGTGCCGTCCCGACCGGCTCCCGCATCGGCGCCCAGCAGGACGATGTTGAGCCGATCGAGGCCGTTCCACACGGTCGGGGCGCGGGTCGTGGTGGTGGTCGCAGGCACCGTCGTGGTGGTCGTGCCACTCGTGTCGGTGGTCGTCGAGGTCGGGACCGTCGTGGTGGGCGCCGGAGTGGTAGTGGTGGTGTCCACCGCCACAGGAGGCGCGAAGACAGACCTGATCAGGTCGTACTGCGTCCAGGCCATGAAGCCGACGAAGAGATGAGGCAAGACGAGGAGGGCTCCGGCGGCCAGCATCAGGGCAAAGGCGAGGGGGCGCTCTGCGGTGCTCGGAGCGTGGCGGTATGCGGCGGCGACAGCGAAGGCGCGGTACCCGAGCAGGACCAGGTTGCCTGCCATGATGGCGATCAGCGCATCGGGGCTCACCCACATCTTCACCGCCTCCAGCTGGAACCGCGAGAGCACCAGGACCAGGCCCGCAAGGAGGATCAGGTCGACGACGAACATCGGGTAGGCGAGCCGGCTCCGCCCGATGTGGGCCTGGCCCCACCCCGGGACCAGCGACGACAGAAGGGCCGCCGACTCGGCTTTGGGGCCTTGGGTGCTGGGGGCGTAACTACCGGTCACGGAGTACAACAACGCCGGCTGGGATCGGGCGGTTCCGCCCGGAAAGTGACATCTCGCCACTTAGACGTTGCCAACCGGTCTCCCGGGTGACAGATACTGGCAAGACACGGCCCCGGAATAGGTCGACGTGCCCAAGGCGCGTGGTCTGAGAAGCCGTCGAGATCGGACCGCGAGGATCGCAAGCAGTGCCATCCCGCCACTTCTGACGAAGGCACCGGGCATCCGGCATCCTCACCGGAAGGCCCGATAGGACGAGGCCCGGGTCGCCGCTGGAACCAGAACCGTGACCCCCGTCCAAGGCGGATCAGGGGTCCAGGGACTCCTCACAGGTGGTGTCGAGGCCGCTGAGCCCGAGCGCTTCCCTGGCCCGCTCCGGGTCGCGCATCAGGAACTGGGCGTCTGCCCTGATCTGGGCTATGTCGAAGTAGCGAATGCTCGGGTTGGGAGCAGGTATCTCGTAGGCGGATCGCTCTATGGAGAGGGTGGTGAAGTTCCCGGTCTCGAGGTTGGGGAGGAGGTCGATGAAGTCGACCAGCTTGTCCACCGGGATGTCGGTGCGCACGTTGTCCTTGATCGCATTGGAGACCGACCCCAGGTTGAGCAGCAGCGAGAGCGGGTTGGTCTGCTCGACCAGGGCCACGAGGATGCAGCGCTGGCGCTGCATCCGGGCGAACTCGTGGGACTGTGAGCGGATCCGGGAGTAGGCCAGGGCGTGATAGCCGTCGAGGTGCTGGCGCCCGGCTTCGATGACCACAGTGGCGCGGGTGGCCCCCCAGTGGTTGTCAGCCGTGTCGTAGTTGCGGTCGACGATGCGTCGTGGCACATCGATCTCGACACCGCCCAGAGCGTCGATCAGGTCGATGAACCCGCCCACCGTGATCAGGGCGTAGTAGTGGATGTCGATACCGAACAGACCTCCCAGGGCGGCCTTCACTGCGTTCTCCCCCGGTGTCCCCGGCCCCGGGTAGAGATCGGGCCTGATGTCCTCGGCGCGTCGGAAGACATGGCCGATCCAGTCCCAATCGTCGAGCGACCTCTGGACCCCCATACCCTCGGGCATCTCGAAGTTGGAGAGGAACCGAGGCACCGAGAGGACCGCCACGTCGTAGGGGGGCGCGGGGTTGATGCTGACCACGATCATGACGTCGGTGCGATGCCCGAGGTACCTGCGGTCGGAGGGATCGAGGGTCTCCTGATTCGGCCTCATGTCCGAGCCGAGGAGGGCGATGTTGAGCCTTCCCAATCCGTCCCAGATGCGGGGGGGCAGTGTGGTCGTGGTGGTCGTGGGCTCGGTGGTGGTTGTCTCTCCCTGTTGGGTCGTGGGCGAGCCCTGAGGGCTGGTGGACGATGTGGTGACCGGTGCAGCCACCGGAGGGTTGGAAGCGAACACGGTTGTGATCAGGTCGTACTGCACCCAGGCCAGATATCCGAACACCACATGGGGGACGATCAGAACGACCGATGCGATGGCAAGGGTCAGGCCGGTGGCCAAGCCCCCGTGCTCGGGGCCCCGGGGCACCGAGCGGTATGCACCGGCCGCCGAGGCAAGGCGGATGGCGAGGAGAGCCAGGTTGACGACGAGAAGGATGAGCAGGGCGGTAGGGCTGACCCAGGCCTTGACCGCCTCGAGTTGGAATCGGGCGGCGACGAGGACAGCAGAACCCACCAGGATCAGGTCGAATACGAAATAGGGATATGCGGAACGCCCCCGGCCGGCGTACACCTGACCCAGACCGGGCAGGAGAGACGAGAGCAGGGCTGCCAGCTCGGGCCGCCGCGCCGGCCCGGCCAGGGATTGAGAGGGAACCATCTCCGCCACAGATGCTACGACGTCGGCTGGCCCATGCCGGGTTCCTGGGACCGCCCCCACTCCTCTTCGTTCCTTAGGATCAGCCGGCCATATCTGGCCGAGAGCGAAGACAGAATGGGCGTTGGGCCACCCAGGCCTTGAGGCCCTCCATACCGGACGCGTTCCCGGCCGTATTTGGCCGGCTGATCCTAAGGTTCGGGGGTTTAAGGCGGTGATTCGGCACGCTGGCAAATAACCTGACCACCCCTCGATGAGTCATCGCCCGTCTTCACCAGTAGAACCCGGACCCGGGCAGGGTCCCGGCGCCAGGTACGCCTACCTCAGGAGCGACGGGACGGCTTACATCGTCGGTGGGAGCGCGGTGGCCGGCGTCGCCGCCTACCTGTACCAGTTCCTCGGTGGGCGCACCCTCGGCACCGAGGACTTCGCCCCGGTGTCATTTCTGCTCTCCGTCCACTTCCTGGTCCTGATCGTCATCCTGATGCCCATCGAGCAGCTGGTCATCAGGCGGCTCACATTGGAGAGGTCGAGGACCGGACTGCCCAAGACGGCCTACTGGCTGGCCGGTTTGGCCACTGTGGGGGCGACCCTGTTCGCAGCCCTCGGAGTAGAGCGCTTCCTCAACGGCGACCACCGCTTCATCGCCTACACCGCCCTCACCATCGGAGTCCACTTCCTGTTCGTGGCCGCCCGAGGGCATCTTGCCGGATGGCGACGGTTCAAGGCCTACGGGACCTCCTCGGCGGCGGCCTCGCTGGTCCGACTGGCTATCGCACTGGCCATAACCCTGATACACCCCTCGGCTTCGGGCCTTGCCCTCGGCCTGATCATCGGGCCCCTCGTCGTCGCCATGTGGAAGCCGTTCCGCCCTGTCGAGGTGGACCGACCCGAGTTGGATCAGGAAGCGAGAGCGAGCGTCACCGACCGGGGCCTGCTGACCGGGCTCGTCCTGGCCGCTGCGGCCACCCAGGCCCTGCTCCTGAGCGGGCCGGTGGTGGTCGGGATGCTGGGAGGCAGCCCCACGGAGCAAAGCATCGCCTTTGCCGCCTTCACCCTCGGTCGGGCTCCGCTGGTGTTCGGGTACAACCTCCTCGCCCGTGTGCTGCCGCCCTTCACCGAGATGGCTGCCCGTGGCGAGCGTCAGGAGCTGAGGGCCTGGGCCCGTGGCATGGCATGGGCCGCCATCGGCCTGGGAGCCGTGGCCGCCGTCCTGGGTTGGGCACTGGGACCGTGGGTGACAGCGGTCTTCGGGGAAGGCTTCGCCTCCGAGAGGATCGACGCCGCCCTGATCGCCACCGGGGTGGTCTTCGCCGGTTCGGGTCTGTTCGTCGGCCAGATCCTGGTGGCCCGTGGGCGCACCGTCAGCCTGGCAATCGCCTGGATGGCCGGACTGGTCGCAGCCTCGGCGGCGATCGTGGTGTCGATTGGAACCGACCCGATCACCCGGGTCGCCCTTGGCTTCCTCGCCGGTGCGGTCGTCTCTCTGGTCGGCCTGGTGATCGGAGCGGTTTCCGCCTCGGAGACGGGGGCGGGCGCTCAGGCGGCCTACGCACTCACCAAGCGAACGGTCGACATCGGGGTTTCCCTGGTGATCCTGGTGCTCAGCGTCCCGGTGGTCCTTCTGGCCGGTTTGGCCGTGAGACTCACCTCACCCGGCCCGGTCTTCTTCAAGCAAACCCGCCTCGGCAAGAACGGCCAGCCCTTCGGCCTGGTCAAGATCCGGACCATGGAGGCCAACGCCGACGAGGCGGTATTCGCAGAGCACCTGGCACGACTCGAGGCTGCCCGACACTCGGAGGAACCGGTGAACATTCGCATCGCCGGGGACGCCCGGGTGACCAGGGTGGGCAGGGTGCTGCGAAAGGCATCGATCGACGAGATCCCCAACTTCTGGAACGTGCTCCGGGGATCGATGTCACTGGTCGGTCCCCGACCGTTGGTGCCAGACGAGGCAGCTCTCGTCGGACTGGAGAGCATCAGGTTCCAGGTGAAGCCGGGGATCACGGGCCTGGCCCAGGTGAGTGGACGCGACACCGTCACCCTCGACGAGCGCACCAGGATGGACGAGGAGTACGTGAGGACACGTTCGAACCGCGTGGACATGAGAATCATGCTCAGGACTCTCAAGGCCGTGTTCACCGAACTCGGAGACTGAGACGCATCCACCGAGCCGCCCCCTAATCTGGCTATCGGAATGAGTGAGCTCCTGGCCGTCGCCCTGCTGTTCATCCTCTTTGGGGGTCTGGGCATCGGTTTGCTCGTCCTCTGGATCTGGGCGTTGGTCAAGGTCCTCCAGAAGAGCGACGAGGCCGGGTACCACACAGGCAACCAGCTCATCTGGATCCTGTTGCTCGTCTTCCTGGGGCCGTTGGGTGCGGCCCTCTACTACTTCCTGGAGCACCGCCAGAGCTGAGCGGCCCGAGGGGCCGTCACGACCTGTTCAGACCAGCGCCGGCCGCCTCGTCCTCTCGACGAATCCACGCACCGTCAGCACGATGAAGAACAGCACGATCGGGACCAGTGCCATGGTTGCCGACCCGGCCGTCCCCACGTAGTAACTGAAGACCAGACCCACGACGACCGAGGCTGCCCCGATGAGGGCCGCAACCGCCATGATCATGGGCACCCTCTTTACGAGCAGGGCGGCGGTCGCCGGCGGGCCCACCAGGAACCCGAAGACGAGAAGCGTGCCGACCGTCTGGAACGAGCCGACGATCACCACCGTGATCAACGCCAGCATGGCGAAGTGGGCGAACCTGGGCCTCAGCCCCAACAGGCGAGCCTTCTGCTCGTTGAAGGAGAGGACCAGGAAGGATCGGTGCAACAGGACGGTCACCACCAGCGCGAACAGCGCCACCACAGCCGAGACCGTCAGGTCGCTCCGGGATACGCCCAAGACGTCACCGAACAGGATGGTTGTCAGGCTCCCCGAATAGGAGGCGGTGGTGGAGATCAGGATGACCCCGAGGGCGAGCATCCCCACGAAGAGCAGACCGATCCCGGTGTCCTCCGAGAAGGTCGTCTGGCGGTGGACCAGGTTGATACCGGCGATCATGACGAAGGCGGCCATCACCGCGCCGAGCAGCATGTTGAAGTCGAACATCACTGCCAGGGCGATTCCCGGGATCACCCCGTGGACCAGGGCGTCGCCTAGAAAGGTCATGCCCCGGATCACCACCCAGGTGCCGACGAGGGCCAGCGCCACGGCAGCGAGGGCGCCCCCGAGGAGCGCCCTCTGCTGGAAGGCGTACTGGAACGGCTCGAAGACCCACTCCATGGGCGGAACGCTACCCGGTGCCGGTCATGGCGCCCACGATCACCCGGGCGTTGGCCAGGAGCATCCCGATCAGGGTATCGGCCTCCGAGCCGGGCTCACCCAGGGACTCCGTGTGGAGCGTGATCACGGTGACCTGCTCTCCCACTTCCTGGGCCACAACCTGGGCAAGCACGTCAGGGGAGGACGTCTCGGCGAATATCACCCGGACCCCCTCACGACGTATGGTCTCGATCAGGTCGGCGAGGTCGGCTGCGCTGGGCGCCCCCAGGGTGGTGCCGCCCGGGATCACGGTCCCCACCAGCTCCCAGCCGTAGCGGTCGGCGAAGTAACCAAACACCTCATGGTTGGTGACCATCTTCCGGTCGGCCTCGGGAACCACGGCGAGCAACGCCTCGATCTCGGCGTGCGCCGACATCAGCTCGGCGGCGTAAGCCTCCGCTCGGGCTGCCCAGTCGACTCCGGGGGCAACGATCGCCAACTCGGCGGCGATAAAACGGGCCGCCTGGGCCATCCGCACCGGGTCCATCCAGACATGAGGGTCTTCGTCGTGGTCGTGCCCGTGCTCGTGATGGTCATCATCATGATGGTCATCATCATGATGGTCATCATC
>CAYVTP010000015.1:12500-23803 GCA_964454615.1 uncultured Acidimicrobiaceae bacterium
TGGTCATCATCATGATGTTCGTGGGAGTGCCCGTTGTCGCCGAACGGAATGGGATTCAACAGTGGAGCCACCTCGAAGACGCGGACGCCATCACCGACTGCTGTGGCCAGGACACCGAGAAGCCCCTCTTCGAGAGCCAGACCGTTGGCAATCACCAGATCTGCAGCGTTGATGCGTGCCACCTGGGCAGCGGAGGCCTGGAAGTCGTGCGCGTCGGCACCGATTGGCATCAGAACTTCCACCGAGGCGTCGTCACCAACGATGTTGGCCACCACATCCCCGAGGATGGTGGTGGTCACCACGATGTCGAGACGGTCCGATGGGTCGCCGGTCTGCCCACAGGCAGCCACCACCAGGGACATGGCGAAGGCCAATATGGTGATCCGATGTTTCATTTGCTTTCTCTCAGTTGTATTTCTATAATGAGAATCATTCCTAGTAACCCTAGAGGGCTCCACCAGATATGACAAACAGCACCCTCGACCGGGAGATCGAACAGCGTCTCTCGGACACCGGAATCCGCTTCACCAAAGGCAGGAAGGCCGTGACAGCAGCCCTCGCCCGCGCCGACGGCCCGCTCTCGGCCGCCGAGCTCCATGAGGTGATCGAACCTGCAGTACCCCTCTCCTCGCTCTATCGCTCCCTGGCTGTTTTGGAGGAAGCAGGCGTGTTGGTGCCCCACTTCGGTCAGTCGGTCTCGCGCTATGAGCTCGCCGATTGGCTTGCCGGCCATCATCACCATCTGGTGTGTCTCGAATGCGGCGCCGTCGACGACGTCGAGCTCCCCGAAGATCTCGAGACCCGCATCTCCAAACTGGTCGAGAAGGTCGGGTCGCTGACAACCTTCTCCCCGACCGACCACTCGCTCGAAATCGAAGGAAAGTGCTCACGGTGCCAGTGAACGCAGTGAACGCCACCGACCTCGTCCTCGGGTACGGGTCGAAGGTGGTGGTCTCCCGGTCGAACTTCAACATTCCGTACGGCCACGTGACAGCAGTCATCGGCCCAAACGGTTCGGGCAAATCCACCGTGCTCAATGCGATCGCCGGCCTCATCGAACCAAAGTCAGGGTCCATCGAGATCGGCGGAGACCGTCGCCAGATCTCCTATGTGATGCAGTCGACCAAGGTGAGCGATGCCCTCCCGATATCCGTCCGGGAGGTGGTCACCATGGGCCGCTATGCCCGGACCGGCCCCTACCGGCGACTCACACCGGCGGACCGCACCGCCATCGACCGCGCCATGGGCCGGCTCGGGATCGAGGCCATCGCCGATGAGCATCTGGCCAAGCTGTCAGGTGGACAGCGTCAGAGGGCTTTTGTCGCCCAGGGGTTGGCCCAGGACCATGAGATCCTCCTGCTCGACGAGCCCCTCACCGGCATCGACGTGACCACCGCCCTGGCAATCGACCAGGTCATACACGAGGAGGTCGAAGACGGATGCGCGGTGGTCCTGAGCACCCACGACATGTCGGAAGCTTTCGCCGCCGACCATGTGATCCTGCTCTCGGGAAGGGTGATCTCATCTGGACGACCCGCCGACGTGCTGACCAACGAGAACTTGAGAGAGGCATACGGGGCCGCCCTCCTACACGTGGAAGAAGGCAAGGTGTTCCTGGATGACGCCGCCCACATGCCCACCGACAGCCACCACACACATCGCCAGCGGGTGATCCACACCGAGGCCGACCCGACGGACGTCCACTAGCCGGGGTCGACGATCTCGAATCCGAACGGAGTCTCCAGACGGTGCTGGGCCAGCAGAGGCCCATCCCTGAGAAGGGACCCCGTGGGCTGATCGACGACCACCCTCCCTCGGTCCATCACCATCGACCGGGGGCACAGCTCCAGCGCCAGCGGAAGATCGTGGGTTATCACGATCAGGGTGGCGTCCAGCCTGGAGAGGGTGGAGATCAGCTCCCTTCGCCCCGCCGGGTCCAAACCCGAACCGGGCTCGTCGAGAACTATCACGTCGGGTTCCATCGCCAGGACCGTGGCGATCGATGCGAGCCTCTTCTCGCCACCGCTCAGATGGTGGGGAACCCGGGGGGCCAGTTCCCCGGCGTCGACCGCTTCTAGGGCCTGGTTCACACGTCTCGCCAGGTCCTCCCCGGCGAGGCCGAGGTTGGCAGGCCCGAAGGCGACATCCTCCCCCACGGTCGGCATGAACAACTGGTCGTTGGGGTCCTGGAAGACTATCCCCACCTTGCGACGCACCTGGGGGACGGACTCGTCGGTCAGCTCGATGCCACCGATGCTGACAGTCCCGCGGTCGGCACGGAGGACGCCGTTCAGATGCAGGGCAACCGTGGTCTTGCCAGCCCCGTTGGGCCCCAGGAGTGCGACCCGCTCACCTCCGGCGATCGTGAAGTCGACCCCCTGAAGGGCTTTCCGACCATCGGGATAGGTGAACTCCAACCCGGAGACTTCGACTTCTGCGCCGCTCATGCCGCCAACAGCGCAAGTACCGCGATGACGAGACACACGACAGGAAGGAGAAGCCCTCCAATCCATGAGCCTGGTGTTGCCGATGCCTCCCCCAGGTCGGGCATCACTCCGGTGTAACCCCTGGACACCATGGCCGAGTGGACCCGCTCTCCCCGCTCATAGGACCGGACGAACATCGCTCCGGCCCCAACAGCGATCGGCCGCACATCCCCCAGCCAACGGGGCTGGTATCCGCGGGACGCCATCGCCACCCGCATTCTCCGCAACTCCTCCACGATGAGCTCCAGGTAGCGGACCATGAAGCCGGCGATCGCCACGATGATCGCCGGCACACGCATCCGCGCCATGCCCCTCAGGATCTCCGGGACTTCGGTAGACGCCACCAGGATGATGCTGGCCGTAGCGCCCAGGGTCGCCCTGACGATGATCCCCCAGGCTGCCCACAGTCCATCCACCGAGACCGTGAACCAGAAGATGCCCGTCCGATCCCCGGTCCCGATGAAAGGGATGAAGAGGGCGAAGATCAGAAACGGGAGTACGACCAGGAGCCGGAGGGCCAGGAATCGGAGGGGGATTCTTACCAGCCTCACCACAGCCAGGGCGACCACTACGTAGATGCCGAAGGCCAGGACAGCCTGCCGGGGTGTGATCGCCACGGCAATGACAAAGACCAGCACCGACGCCAGCTTGACCTCGGGCTCGAGGCGGTGGACCGGGCTGTGCTCGTGGAGGTAGAGGGCGTGAGCGTGACCGGCGCCCATGACTCAGACCCTCGAGCGTGTCGGAGGTTTCTCCCTTAACGCCTGGAGGATCCCCCAGGCGACCAGGAGCGTGATCAAAGTCCCGACTATCCCCGCTATCGCCAGGCTCAGGGTCTCGTTCTCCATCCCACGGGTGGCGTAGTCGGCGAACACCCAGTCCTCGAAGCGATGGTCGCGGGCGACCTGATCGAAGCCCTGCTCCTCGGCAACCCACTCCAAGCCGTCGGGGCTGTCGACCGCGAACTGGCTGACGATCGCTGCCACGGTCAAGGCTGCGAGCAAGCCCCCGATGAGAAAGGTGCGCATCGGCACCTTCGAGCCGTCGGCGAGTTGCTCCCGCTCGAGATCGCGGGCCCCATGCACCAGGTCTGCCCTGGAGGCCAGGACCGCTCCCACGGCCAGCGCGCTGATCACCGCCTCACCGACTCCGATGATGCCGTGGATACCGACCATCGCGGCGAACACGCGGGTGAAGGGGACCGGGGCTGATGCTCCGAACAGCCAGAGGATGGAAAAGGCGGCAGCCGAGAGGACCACGGACAACCAGGCGGCCAGTGCGGTGGCACCGAGCACGCCCCCACGCGAAGCCGGCATCAATCGTCGGAAGAGGGTGAAGGCTGCCCAACCGCCGTAGGCGGGGACGATCGCCATGTTGAGGATGTTGTATCCGAGGGCGGTCAGTCCGCCGTCGGCGAAGAACACCGCCTGGACCAAGACCACCACACCGACGACCAGGGCGCCCAGGTGGGGTCCGAGCAGGATGGCGGCGAGGGCCCCTCCCATCAGGTGCCCCGTAGTGCCGGCCGCCACCGGGAAGTCGACCATCTGGGCGGCGAACACGAAGGCGGCCACGATGCCGGCCAGCGGGACCATCTTCTCGGTCACCTGTGTCCGGAGTTGTCGCAGGGCTACCCCGATGGTGCCTGCGCTTATGCCGGCGGTGGCGACCGCCGTTCCCGCGGTGAGGAACCCATCCGGTGCATGCACTTCGTCGACCTCCTTCCTCCTGCAACCGTATCGCAATTGCGAACCAGTGGCAATTACTTCTCAGAGACCTCGAGAGGGTGGCTCCCCTCCCCCAATCCCCGCTTTGCGACCTACGATTCGTCGGTGAGAGCGACGTCACTGGAGGAGTTGCGAGCCGCCCTGACCGAGTCGGGCAACCGGGTCACAGCGCCCCGCCGGGCGGTTTGGCAGGTCATCTCCGAATCGGACGAGCACCTGACCGCCGAGGAGATAGCCACCAGGGCCCGTCAGGTCGATCCGGGGATAAACCTGTCGTCGGTGTATCGCTCACTCGCCCTGTTCGCCGAGCTGGGACTGGCCAGGGAGTCCACCCTCGAAGGCGGGGGCGCATCGCACTGGGAGACGGCCCACAGCGACGACCACTTCCACCTTCGCTGCCGCCTCTGTGGACGTGTCGACCACCACGAAGGCGACACCGTCTCACAGATCCGTGACCATCTCCGATCGGGCCACGGGTTCCTCGCCGAACAGATCGAACTGGTCGTGACCGGGCTGTGTCCGTCTTGCTCGGCCACTTGACGGGCGTCCTCCTTCTCGAACCTTAGGATCAGTCGGCCATATCTGGCCGAATACGGGTTTCGTTCAGTCCCTTAGCGCCGCCCGCCCGATTCTCGACGCGTTCCCGGCCATATCTGGCCGACTGATCCTAAGGATGCGGGGGGAGTTAGAGGTCGAGTGCCCGTCCGAGAAGGGCCCTGTGATACCTCGGGTCGCCAAGGAGAAGGGAGGAGGACTTGGCGCGCTTGAGGTAGAGGTGGGCGTCGTGTTCCCAGGTGAAGCCGATGCCGCCGTGGATCTGGATGTTCTCGCCGGCCGCCCACACATACGCCTCCGAGCAGACCGACGCCGCCAGAGGGGCCGCAATCGAGAACTCGTCGTGGTCGGTGGCGACCCGGGCGGCGTGATAGGCAGTCGACTTGGCATGCTCGACCTTCATCAGCATCTCGGCGCACCGATGCTTGATCGCCTGAAAGGAGCCGATCGGACGGCCGAACTGATGGCGGCCCCGGGCGTAGTCGACCGCCATCTCGAGGACCCGCTGGGCACCACCGACCTGTTCGGCGGCCAGGGCTGCCGAACCGAGGGCCATGACACGGGAGAGATCCGTGGTTGCGCCGCCGATGAGATCGCGGTCGTACACCTCGACACCGTCGAGGGTCACCGTCGCCTGCCGACGCGTCGGATCGAGGACCGGGACCTGCTCGATCGACACCCGTTCGGCGCCTGCCGGCACCGCGAACAAGCCGAGCCCACCATCGAGCCGGGCCACCACCAGGATCACGTCCGCCAAGTGGGCATCGAGGACATGTCGTTTGGCGCCCTCGATGACCCATGACCTGTCGCCCCGACGGGCCACAGTGCCGAGCTCGCCCAAACCCCAGTCGCGGGGGTCTTCATATGCCGCCAGCGTCATGATCCTCTCGCCCGAGGCGAGATCCGGGAGCAGGCGCTCCTTCTGCTCGTCGGAGCCCAGCTCGATGATGGCGAAGGTGGCCAACGCCGCGCTCGCCAAGAACGGGCCCGGGGTCACCATCCGGCCCATCTCCTCGAGCACCACCGACAGTTCGACGAACCCGAACCCGGCTCCCCCAAAGTCCTCCGGGATGGCCATGCCGGTCCACCCCATGGCGGCTAGATCTCCCCAAATGCCCCGGTCGAAACCTGCCTCCGACATCATCAGGTCCCGGACCACGGGCAGGGGCAGTTTCTCCTCGAGGAAGCGGCGGGTTGTCGACCTGATCAGGTCGAGCTCCTCCGTCGGGGCGTAGGAGACGGCCTCAGCCACGGGGCACTTCCTTCCAGGGGAGGTCCTTGTCGACACGAGGCTCTCCGGGCAGCCCGAGCACCCGCTCGCCGAGGATGTTGAGCATGATCTCGGAAGTCCCGCCTTCTATCGAGTTCGCCCGGGTGCGAAGGAAGCTCGACTGAGGGCTTCGATCCTCGAAGGTGGTGGGCCTCGTCATCTCATAGCCGCCAGGGAACAAGGTCCCTTCCAGCCCCATGATCTCGAGGATGAAGGAGGCGATCTCCTTGTTCTGGGTGGCCCAGGCCAGCTTCCCGGTCGACCCTTCAGGGCCGGGCACCCCGGCGTCGGCCATCTCGTCGGCCCGGACGGCGGTGAGACGGGCGGCTTCGGCCTCGGCCCAGAGACGGGCCAGCTCGTCCCTCAGCACCGGGTCGGTGGATCCCGATTCCTTCCACACCTCAAGGGCATCCCCGATCAGCCCGGAGCCACGAGGCATGGCGTTTCCCCCGATCGCCACCCTCTCGTTCATCAGGGTGGTCAGGGCGACCCGCCAACCGGCCCCGACCGCATCTATCCGGTTCTCGTCGGGTATCCGGGCGTCGTTGAAGAACACCTCGTTGAACTCGGCCTCACCGGTTATCTGATAGAGGGGCCTGACCTCCACTCCCTCGGACCGCATGTCGATGACGAAGTAGGTGAGGCCCTCGTGTTTGACCGCTTCCGGATCGGTGCGGGCCACCAACATCCCCCACTTGGCCATGTGGGCCAGGGTGGTCCACACCTTCTGGCCGTTGACCACCCACTCGTCGCCGTCACGGACCGCCGAAGTGGAGAGGCCGGCCACATCCGAACCGGCGCCAGGCTCGGAGAACATCTGGCACCAGATCTCCTCCGTGGTGAACATCGGGCGGAGCCAACGGCGCTTCTGCTCGTCGGTGCCATGGGCGGCAAGGACCCCGGCCCCCATGCCGATGCCGAGGATGTTGATCAGCCGGTTCTCGTTGCTGGCACCAGCCTCGATGAGCCGCTGGTTGATCCGGGTCTGGAAACGCCGGGGCAACCCGAGTCCGCCGAATCCCTCCGGGTGCCAAACCCAGGCGAGCCCGAGGTCGTACTGGGCCCCCCAAAACTCAAGTTGGTCGGCCTGGCCCGGAGGATGTTCGTCCAGCAGACGAGCGACCAGCTCCTCGACCATCGCCTGGTTGCTATCGGTCATCTGCGCCCAACGTTAGGAGATCGAATTGAATCTTGAGGTGTCGATCAAAAACTCAGACCGAGAAGCTCTGACCCCAACCCACGTCGACGACCTCGATGCCGTCGATTTCCAATAGGCGTCTCGCCATCCCCTCGACCCAGGATCGACCTTCGGAGGAGAGATAGGAATCGTGTATGGGTACGACCTGGGCAGGACCGAGGCGCCGAACGAACTCGATGGCGCCTGTTGTCGAGTCCCAGGGCACCATCAACGGAACCGCGAGAGTCGCCGCCGTCCTGGTCGGCTGCCGGCTATCACCTGGATGGGTGAGAACACCTTCGACGGTGAAAGCCCTGTTTGGTGGGGACGCTCCGGCTGGATTCACATTGTGAAGCACGTCCTCGGCCTCGACCCGGTCGGGCACCTCAGTCGAGACCTCGATCCCTTGATGCCCCAGCAGGTCGGAGACCGCCTGGTTGGAGTAGATGCTCAACTCGGGGCTGCGGTCTATCAGCCATCGGAGAAACGCCGGGTCGACATGGTCGGCGTGCTCGTGGGTGATCAGCACCCGGGTCACCTCGCCCAGGTCGCTGAGGTCTATGGCGCCACTGGCGAAGGTGTGGACCCCGGGGTCGATCAGGGTGGCATGGTCGTCGGTGGTGACCAGTACTGCCGCATGGGTGAGCTTCCGGATGGTGGCCATGGCTACTCGGGCACCGCAGGCTCGATGATCGCCCAGAGGTCGAGCCCGACGGGCAGCGTGCCGAACAGGGCACCGCTGTCTCCCCCAAGCCTGCTGGCGGCGAAGGCTTCGTACACCGGGGGTGCGGCGTGCTCGGCGAGCAGGGCTCCGGCGGTGGCAACGGCGAGACGCTCGACCAGCCTGCGAGCACCGCCTTCGGCGTCACCCATCTCGAAATCGGAGAACGCCCGGTCGATGGCCCTGTCGAGCCTGCGGTCGTGGCCCCTGGCATTGTCGAGCTCCCTGCGGAGGGCGTCGACAGCGGCGGGCTCTTTGGCCATCACCCGAAGGACGTCGAGGGCGATCACATTTCCCGACCCCTCCCAGATGGCGTTCACCGGTGACTCCCTGTAGAGCCGGGGCATCATCGACTCCTCCACATATCCCCCACCACCCAGGCACTCCAACGCCTCCCGGGTGACCTCGCTGCATCGTTTGGTGACCCAGTACTTGGCCACCGGGGTGAGGATCCTCTTGACCAGCGTCTCATGGGGGTCAACCTCGGCCCGATCGAATGCTCCGGCAACACGCATGGTGAGGAGCACCGCGGCCTCCGTCTCCACCTCGAGATCGGCAAGGACGTTCCTCATCAGGGACTTCTCGATCAGGGGTGCCCCGAAGGCGGAGCGGTGACGGCAGTGGTGGATGGCCTGGGCAACAGACTGACGCATCAGGGCGGCCGAACCCGCGGCACAGTCGAGCCGGGTCCCGGCGACCATCTCGATGATGGTGGGCACACCACGACCCTCCTCACCGACCATGCGCGCCCAGGCGCCGGCGAACTCGACTTCCGACGAGGCGTTGGAACGGTTACCCAGCTTGTCCTTGAGCCGCTGGATGTGGATTGCGTTGATCTCGCCGTCTGGAGTGAACCTGGGCATGAGGAAACAGGACAGCCCTCCCGGGCTCTGGGCCAGGATGAGAAAGGCATCCGACATGGGCGAAGACACGAACCACTTGTGACCTGTTATCCGATACTCCCCACCCGGGCCCCCGGCTCCGATCGGCTCGGCCTGCGTGGTGTTGGCCCGGACGTCGGACCCGCCCTGCTTCTCGGTCATCCCCATCCCCACCAGGGCGCCTTTCTTGTCTGCTGCGGGGACGAAGGCGCGGTCGTACTGTCGGCTGAGCTGAAGAGGCTCCCACTCCGCGGCAAGGTCGGGCTGCATGCGCAGGGTCGGCACCGCGGCGAAAGCCATCGAGATCGGGCACCAGTGACCGGCCTCGATCTGGCCGGCGAGGAAAGTGAGCGCGGTCCGGGCGGTGAATCCTCCTCCTCCCGGCTCCTTCTCCCATGGAAGGGACACCAGCCCGTTGCCGACGGCGAGCTCCAGGAGGTTGTGCCAGGAGGGGTGAAACTCGACGCGGTCCTGCCGGTGCCCGTAGCGGTCGTGGGTGTGGAGGACCGGCGTGTTGACATTGGCCAGGTGCCCCCACTCGATGACCTCTCCGGAGGCCATCCGCCGGCCGTAGCCCTCGACCAGCGGGACCGCCCACCCCCCACCCTCCCTGATCAGGGCGTCTACCAGCACCGGATCTGAGTAGGCCAGGTCGTAGTCGGCCAGCGGCGGAGGCTGGTTGAGCACCTCGTGGGTGGCCATGCCGTCGATGGTAAACCAAGTCCCGGGGGGCGGATCCGGAGGGAGATACCATCCGAACATGATCTGCTCCTGGTGCCGGGCACCGATGGGCTACGTCCACGGACACGCCGCCTGCCTCGACGGGAAGTGCCCCATGTTCGGGCTCAACCAGGCCGAGTGCTGCGACGGCGAGACGGCCGAGGCTTGCCCCGCCCCCACGGCGACCGTGGCTGCCCGACCCAACGTATAGTCGGGACATGGAACAGCGGATCAGCATGGTCACCCTCGGGGTCTCCGACATGGCCCGTGCCAGAGCCTTCTACGACGCTCTCGGCTGGTCTCAGGATGAAGGCTCGAGCACCGAGGAGATCGCCTTCTTCCAGGCTGGAGGGATGGTCTTCGGTCTGTGGGACCGGGGAAAGCTCGCCGAGGACACCGCGGTCACCGACAATGGCGGGTGGGGTGGGATCACCCTGGCCCACAACGTCCGGTCGCCCGAGGAAGTCGACGCCGTACTGGATGAGGCAAGGTCGGCCGGCGGCACCGTCACCCGCGACGGAGCGGAGACTTTCTGGGGTGGTTACTCCGGAGTGTTCCTCGACCCGGACGGGCACGCCTGGGAGGTGGCCCACAACCCGTTTTGGCCATTGGACGACTCGGGGTCGGTGGTCCTCAACCCCTGACACTGACGCGATCGAGCCCGGCGGATGTATCCTGAAACAGGAGGAGCTCGTCGATGGGTCGAGACAAGGCAGAAAAGCGAGTAGAGAGACCGGTCGAGGCTGCCCTCTCAGCCGACTCCCTCGCCCCGGTCCAGAAGCCCGAGCGCGACAAGGACCCCTTCCGCGTCCCCGGACACCCCGAAGCCAGAGTCCCCGGACGGATCGGCCCCCAGACTCCCGACCGTGTCATGGCCAACCGCGAGTGCAGGGACTGTTAGTACCCCGTACCCCTTACCCCGTACCCAGTACCCCGTACGCCGTACCCCGTACCCCGTACCCCGTACCCCGTACCCCCGGGGCCGACTAGAGGTCTCACGACACTGTGTCGGACAATTAATCGCAAGGTGACGGAGGGGTATACCGTGACGGCATCGTGGCGTATCGAGTCTGGCTTTGACTATTCCGGTGGGATCCGGCTCGGGCAGGTGGGGCGAGGCCGCTACACCCTACGAGGAGATCGGGGGTGACCCTGCCGTCCGGGACCTGGTGTGGGCCTTCTACGACATCATCGAGGAGGAGTCGCCCGTCCTCCGCGCAATGCTCCCGGCCAACACCGCCACCTCACGACAGAAGCTGTACGAGTTCCTCTCCGGTTGGCTGGGCGGCCCTCCCCTCTACGAGGAGAAGCGGGGCCATCCCAGGCTGCGGATGCGCCACCAGCCGTTCCCCATCGGAGTGGACGAAGCGGACGAGTGGATGCGCTGCTTCCGCAAGGCCATGGACCGCCAGGAACTGGCGAAACCACTACGAGACTTCCTGGACTCCCGGTTGGAGCCGTTGGCCCGGCACATGGTCAACCAATAACCGCGATCCTTAGGATTGGTCGGCCATATCTGGCCGGGAACGCGTTTGGTTCACGGCAAGACGGCCAAATCGTCAGGGCCCGGCTCCGCAAAGAAGGCCCTGGTACCGCCAACTAGGCTCCGGTCTCCACCAGCCGACAGGACGAAGACCCGAGGAGGATGTCGTGGGATCAGGGACCAGCGGCGCACTGATGAACTTCATCGGAGGCGAGTCTCGCGAACCGAGAAGCCAGGAGACCCTATCCATCGTCAACCCGGCCACCGGCGTCGAGTACACCAC
>CAYVTP010000016.1:0-23651 GCA_964454615.1 uncultured Acidimicrobiaceae bacterium
GACCGCGGCGAAGATGGACAGGCACATGGCCGACGCCGCCGAACGCGGAGCGGAGGTCCTCATCGGGGGAGGGCGGGCGTCGGGCTTCCCCACCGATCTCTACTACCAGTTCACCATCATCGACAACGTCCCGGAGGAGTCGGCTGTGTCACAGGAGGAGTCCTTCGGCCCGGTGCTTCCCATCCTCAAGGCCCGGGACGACGAGGATGCGATCGGCGTGGCCAACCGGACCCGGCTCGGTCTCCAGGCTGCGGTGTTCACCAACGACCTGACCAAGGCCTTCTACTACGCCGACCGGATCAGGTCGGGGACGGTCATCGTCAACGACTCAACCGACACCTGGGAGACGTTCCAACCGTTCGGAGGGGCCGCGGGCACCGACACCGGGTGGGGACGGCAGCGGATCGCAGAGTTCACCGACCTCCAAACGATCGTGTTCACCCTGCGCGAGGAGTTGTAGCCGACCCTCAGTCCATGGTGCGGGCGATGCCGACGAAACCCCCGGCGAACCCGCCCAGCAGCACCCCCGGGAGGAGCGCGGTGGCGAACGAGTCTCCCAGGTCGAGATCGGTGATCAGCCAGACGGCCAGGGTGAGGAAGACGATGGCGGTTGGCAGCCCCAGACCGATCCCCTTCAGGACCGCCTTGCCCATCCTCGAGTCGCGAGTGTCGTCTTCTTCGTGGGCCATGTGCGGGTAGCGTAGACCATCGATGTTCACCCCATACGAGCGCCGTAAGAACGAAATACCGTTCGCCTCGGCCGAGTACATATCCTTCGCATCCCGCAATTCCTTTCTCGGGGTCCCGACCGCCACACCCGATGACCTGGGAGACGGGGACGTGGTCATCCTCGGGGTGCCATTCGACTGGGGTACCTCCTATCGTCCGGGGGCCCGGTTCGGGCCATCGGCCATCAGAAACGCCGACTACGGGGCCATGGATGGCTACCGGCCCCACCTGCCCACGGGGATAGACCCGTTCGAGGTCCTGGGGGTGGTCGACATCGGAGACGTCTACGTGGTGCCCAGCGACGCCGAAGTCTCCCTGTCGAGGGCCCGGGAGGTGGTGGCCTCGGTGTGTGCCGCCGGGAAGGTCCCCATAGTCCTCGGCGGCGACCACACCATCACCTGGCCCAACGCCATGGCGGTCGCCGGAGAGCACGGGTTCGGCGAGATCGCCCTCATCCACTTCGACGCACACGCCGACACCGGTTTCACCCAGAACGGCAGCCTCTACGGGCACGGCACGCCGATGCGGCGCCTGATCGAGTCGGGAGCCGTGCCCGGTCACCGCTTCGTCCAGATCGGGCTCCGGGGCTATTGGCCCGAGCCCGAGGTCGTCGAGTGGATGGAGGAGCAGAGGATGCGCTGTTTCCGGATGGACGAGATCGTCGACCGCGGTCTCGGGGCGGTGACCGACGAGGCGGTCGAGTGGGCGATGGCCGGCGGCGCCAAGGGGGTGTTCATATCGGTCGATGTCGACGTGGTCGACCCCGGATACGCTCCGGCAACAGGGACCCCCGAACCAGGAGGGTTGGGCTCCCGTGAGCTGCTCGACACCATCCGACGGCTCTCGCGGGAGCTGGTGCTACTGGGGGCCGACATCACCGAACTGTCCCCCCCGTACGACGGTCCCGGCGAACAGACCGCCTACCTGGCCAACCGGATCGTCATCGAGATGCTCAACGGCATGGCGGAGAGAAAAGCCCTCACTCCGTGAGGGCCGGTGCTTGGTACTCGGGGTTCTCCCACACGATGAGGGCTGCCCAGCCGTCGTCGGCCTCGTCTTCCAGGTACTTCTCCAGCAGGCCCCTGACTTCGAAGCCGTTCGCCAGCTGGAAGCTGAGAGTCGGGTCGTAGAGCTCGCCCCGGACCACACTCTCCACGTACTCGTCGACCGGCATCTTGGCCTTGTGGTCGAAGTAGCCGGGTAGCGACCCGCCGGCGATGATCCCCCGCTTCCCCGAGTCGACGACGAACTGCTTCCGCCGGTCGTAGAGCATCCGTCCGATACCCCTTCCCCGGTACTCGGGCAGAACGGTCATGTCGGTTCCGTAGTACCACTGCCCGTCGGGATCGTGGTTGCCGCACTGGTGCTCGCCGGTGATCCCGGCGATGGTGTGCTGAGGGTTGTCGAAGTCGAAGTCGAGGAAGATCCCCGCCCCCATCCCCACCGGCCTCCCGTCGTCGAGAGCCACGAAGTAGCCCTCGGGGAACACCCGGGCATAGGCCCGGATGTCGTCCGCAGAGAGCAGGTCGTCCGGGTTGGCCATGGGGAAGCAGGCCAGTTCGATCCGGGCCAGCTCGTCGGCCATACTCTCCTCGAGGTTGACGATCTCGATCCCGCCCGGCCCGGTCACAGATCGAAGGTCGTCCAGGGGTTGTCGCCGGGCACCCCGACTGTCGCCTTCATCCGGCGCTCCCCCGGCTCCATCACCACCGCCCCGCAGGTGGCGATGTCGTATTCCGGTGTGGCGCGACGCGAGATGTCGGGAGAGGCAAAGAAGGCGTCGAGGTCGGCCGCATGCCGGGCTCCAAGCTCGAGACGGAGATCACTGCTGTTGACGCTCACCTCGGTGCGGTCCGCTTCCTCGGAACGGGTGGCGTCGACCAGACAGTGGTTGCTGTGGACGAACGGCCGGGTCGAGACCCGGGTCACCTCCTTGTGGCGGGGCATGGCCTCGATGTTGGCCCCCTCCCCGTCGGGCCCCAGGAGGAGGAAATTGTGGCCCCCGGCCAGCCGGGCGTCGACCACCACCCCCACGGCATCGTCCAGGTTGGTCTGTTCGAGGACCTTGCGGACCACGAAAGGCCAGGTCACCCCGGGCCTCCCCCACGATGTGAGATTGTTGATGCCGATGGCTATCCCGGCCTCGTTCATCCCGATCTGCCCGAGGCAGCCGGCGGTCGTCTGCACCACCGCCCGCGGGCCGGAGTCGGGTCGGAGGTCGAGGACCACCAAGTAGTCCTGGGCAGAGGAGTGCATGTCCCAGGTCTGGGCCAGGTACCCGAGCCCGGGGTTGATCACCGCGGTGCAGTCGTCCTCGGTCGGGGCCGCTCCGACCCGGGCCCTGACCGCGTCGACCAGGTCGGTGAACCCGCCGGTGACCACCGCTTCGGCTGGTGTGATGCCCGCCGCCTCGGCCATCGCCGCCATCTCTTCGAAGAGCCGACCGGAGAAACTTCGATGGTGTTCCAGGGTCGCCTCGGCGGTCTCCAGGATCAGGTCCCTGGGAGCGCCGGCCCCACTCCATCGCTCATCCGCGGAGAGCGCCAATCGGTCTTCCAGGTAGTCGGCGATCTGCCCGGCCAGGGCACGGCCGTGGACCTGCCCCAAATGCGACGGGTAACCCTCGAGGTGGAGTATCTGCATGGCGCCTGCGCTCATGTCCCCAACGGTACAGGGAACCATCCGACTGTCTCATCACATCCAACGCGGGATGGCACGGCTCCACATGCCGGGCCCGGAAGGAACCAGAGATGAGAAAACTCGGAGCACTCGGATTGATCCTTCTCCTCGTGGCCGCATGCAGCGGAGCGGCCACCACGGAACCGGGAGGTGATGCCGGTTCGGAGGCCCCCGCCCCGGGGTTTCCCTTCCAGGATGGTGAGCGCCGGGGATCGGCACTCGACATCGGTTTCGAGACCGAAGTCGGACGCCGGGTGATCCGCAGCGCCAGCCTCCAGCTGTACGCCTCCGACACCCGGGAGGTATACGACAGGATCGTGGCCGCGGTCGAGTCGAAGGGCGGTTATGTCGCCTCCGCCTCGGTCAACCCTTCGCACAGGGATGACGCCCAGCCGGTGGTGGCCCTCACGGTCCGTGTCCCGGCCGAGCGCCTCACCGAGACCATGCTGACCGTACGGGGCATGGTCGACGATGTGGTCTCCGAGACCCAGACCGCACACGACGTCACCGACCAGTTCGTCGACCTCCAGGCCCGCCTCACCAACCTAAGGGCGCTGGAGACCGAGCTGAGGGCGATGCTGGAGGAAGTGCGCCAGCATCCCGATGCCGACCCCGACAAGGTGCTCAGGGTGTTCAACGAGCTGGCGTCTGTCCGCGGTCAGATCGAGGAGCTCCAGGGTCGGATCAACTACCTGTCGAACCTGACCGAGATGGCCACCCTCGAGATGTCCATCACCCAGACCCCGGCAGCCGTGCCCATCGTCTCAACGCCCTGGGCGCCGGCCGAGGCGGCGCGGGAGG
This sequence comes from uncultured Acidimicrobiaceae bacterium, assembly GCA_964454615.1. Lineage (GTDB taxonomy): Bacteria > Actinomycetota > Acidimicrobiia > Spongiisociales > ZC4RG35 > ZC4RG35. The sequence continues at coordinate 4,210 of CAYVTP010000016.1, forward strand.
CCGCCAGGAACCTGGTCTCCGCCCTCCAGGCGATGGCCAATTGGCTGATCGGGTTCGCCATCTTCACCCTGCCCGTGTTGCTGCTGGTCCTCACCCCACCTGCGGCGGTCGGCTACTGGGCCTACCGAAAGTGGGGACGGGGTCGCAAACGGCCGCCTCAGGCCGCAGAGGGTGCCACCACCTGAGTCAAGCACCCCCAACCTGGATGGGGGCGGGCTGGAGGGGAAGGGCTCTCGGAGCCCTTCCCCTCCGCCACGATCAGCCCCTGGCGTTGGAGAGGGCGTCTTCGAACTCGATCTCGAAGTCGCCGGTGTCGACGATCACCTCGAGACGGGCCATGGTGGCCTCGTCCGGGTAGATCGCCGGGTCGTCGAGGATGTCCGGGTCGATGAACGGCTCGGCGGCCAGGTTGGGACTGGCGTAGTAGTTCCAATTGGTCAGGGCCGCACCGTTCTCCGCATCGAGCAGGAAGTCGATGAAAGTGTGGGCAGTGCACACGTTCTCGGCGGTGGTCGGGATCGCCATGTTGTCGATCCACAGTGTCCCGCCCTCTACGGGGATGATGTACTCCCAGTTCTCCGGGTCGTCGACGGCGTCGAAGGCCGAGAAGAAACCGCCGGAATAGCCGTGGGCGACCGCCACCTCACCGTTCACCAGGTTCTCGGAGAACCGGTCGCTGTCGAACGCGGTCAGGTTGGCCCTGACACTGCGGATCAGCTCGGTGGCCTCGTTGAGGTGCTCGATGTTGGTGGTGTTGAGCGAGTAGCCGAGGTACTTCAGGGCAGCCCCGATGGTCTCCCTGGGATCGTTGAGCAGCTGGAACCCGCCCGGATAGGTGGCAGTCAGCTCGGGATCGAAGACCAGCGCCCAGCTGGGCTCGAAGTCCTCGCCCAGCACCGAGAGGTTCACACCCAACCCAGTGGTGCCCCACTGGTAGGGGACCGAGTGAACCATGCCCGGGTCATAGTCGGGGTTGGCGAAGAAGGGATCGATGTTGCCCAGATTGGTGAGGGCATCGTGTTGCAGGGGGCGCAGGTCCCCGTTCTCGATCATGATCGCCACCGCGTAGTCGGAGGGAACGATCAGGTCGTACACGGCACCTGCCTGCAAGCGGGCCATCATCGCCTCGTTGCTGTCGTAGAACGACTCGATCACCTGCACGCCGTACTCCGTCTCGAACGCATCGAGCAGGTCGGGGTCGATGTACTGCGACCAGTTGTAAAACCTGAGGTCGCCGTCGGTCTGTCCCGGGGCGCATGCGGTCGAGGGAGTCGTGGTAGTGGTCCCCGTACCCTCGCCGCACGCCGCCAACACCAGCACGGTGGCGGCCATCAGGGAGGTCAGCCTCACCCATCTACTCATGTCTTCTTCTCCTAACCAGATTGAATCGCCGTCGGTCGTTCTGCGACCGAGAACGAAACCTTAAACCGCCCGCGTGGGATCCTGCACGGTCACTCGGCCTCGCTGATCTCGTCGACGAGCTGGCCCGGGTCGGCGAGGCGGTGGCCGCGAGCCGCGGCACCCTTCTGGAAGCCGAGCGAGATGGCGACGAGGATCATCGAGGCCGTCAGCATCAGCGTGCTCACCGCGTTGATCAAGGGGGTCACACCCCGTCTCACCATGCCGAACACGTAGACCGGGAGGGTGTCCGACCCGGCGCCAGACACGAACTGGGTGACCACCACGTCGTCCAGGCTGAGGGTCATGGCCAGCAAGGCGCCTCCGGCGACGCCCGGGGCGATCAGGGGCAGCGTCACCTTCCGGAACGTCTGGAGCCGCGTGGCATAGAGGTCGGAGGCGGCCTCCTCGAGACGCGAGTCGAACTGGCCCAGGCGGGCCCGCACCACCACCGCCACGAAGGAGATGTTGAAGGCGATGTGGGCCAGTGTGATGGTCCCCAGCCCGAAGGTGAGGCCCAGTCCCAACAAGGGGTTGAACAGCCCGAACACCTGGAAGAAGAAGATGAGGAGCATCACCGCCATGGTCACGTCGGGGATGATGATGGGGACGTAGGCCAACCCGTCGAGCGCCGCCCGACCTCGGAACCGGTAGCGCTCCAGTGCGATGGCCAGCATGGTCCCCACGACGGTGCTCACCGCGGTGGCGGCGACAGCCACGATGATCGAGTTGCGTAGGGCGTTCATCACCTGCCGGTCGGCGAACATCGCCCGGTACCACCTGAGGCTGGGCTCGGTCCAGATGCCCACGTTGATGTTGTCGTTGAACGAGAAGATGATGAGGATGAAGATCGGGAGGTAGAAGAAGCCGAACACCAGCCAGGCGTTGGTCGCCAGCAGCCGATCGAACCATCCCCGGGGACCGATGCCCTCGGCGCCCGTCCTCATATGGTCTTCGCTCCGACCCTGAAGTAGAAGATCGTCGCCATCAACAGGATCAGCATCACGGCGAACGAGAGAGCCGAGCCGAACGGCCAGTTACGGGCGGTGAGGAACTGGTTGACGATGTACTCGCCGAGCAGGGTGGTCCTCGCCCCGCCCAGGATCGCCGGGGTCACATAGGCCCCGAGCGACGGTATGAAGACCAGGATCGACCCGGCCACCACCCCTGGCATCGACAGTGGCAGAGTCACCTTGCGGAAGGCTGTGGCGCCATTGGCGTAGAGGTCCCTGGCTGCCTCCACCAGCCTCCAGTCGAGCCTCTCTATGGCCGCATAGAGCGGAAGCACCATGAAAGGGAGAAACCCGTAGACCATCCCGATGAGGACCGCAGTGTTGGTGAACAGGATTCGGATCGGTTCTCCCCCGAGGGCCTGGCTGGCCGTCGAGATCGGGCCGTTGGAGCCGAGGATGAAGGCCCAGGCATAGGTGCGGACCAGGAAGTTCGACCAGAAGGGGATCATCACAAGGACCAGGAGGATGTTGCGCACCGCCGGCCGCCGGGTGGCGATGTAGTAGGCGAACGGGTAGGCGAGGAGCAGACAGATGACAGTGGTGACCAGTGCCAGGGTGAACGACCTGACGAACACCGTGCCCACGAGAGGAGAGAAGAGGCGCCGGTAGGCGTTGAGGTTCCAGTCCTGGAGGAGCGTCTGTCCCGTCGAGGACCGCGACGCGAAGGAGTAGACCAGGACCAGGACCAGGGGTATGGCGAAGAAGAGGACGAGGTAGGAGGCCGCCGGCAGGGCGATCAGGGCTCCCTCCCGGGAGCGCTTCTTCTCGGCGGCCGCCTCCAGTTCCGGGGTGATCACCTTGGCCTCCGGCCCAACACCCGACGGGGCCCGATCGGCCATCAGTCTCCCACCAGGTTGGCCGCCTCGGGACTCCAGGCGACCAGGACCTGGTCACCGACCTCGTGGGTGGGCACGTCGGGCCGGTTCTCCTCCTTGACCTCGAGTACGGTCCCGGCTCCGATGTCCACGTCGTAGTAGAAGACATCGCCGTAGTAGACGCGGCGGGTGACCCGGGCCCGGGCCCGGTTCTGCCCGGCGCTGATCCCCTCTTCCCGGGCGTGGATCGAGAACCGCTCTGGCCTGATCGCCAGGGTCACTTCCCCCGAAGCGCCTTCGGGTATGGCGATCTCCGTCCCCGAGGGCAGCCGGGCGCGGCCCGACCCGATCACCGATGCTGCCACCAGGTTGATGTCGCCGATGAAGTCGGCGACGAAACGAGAGGTGGGCCTTTCGTAGATCTCTGTCGGGGTCCCCACCTGGAGGAGGCGCCCCTCGTTCATCACCCCGATCCGGTCGGACATGGTGAGGGCCTCCTCCTGGTCGTGTGTGACGTACACGAATGTGATGCCGACCCTGCTCTGCAGGTCCTTGAGCTCGTACTGCATGTTCTGGCGGAGTTTCAGGTCGAGAGCGCCCAGGGGCTCGTCGAGCAGGAGCACCTCGGGCTCGTTGACCAGGGCCCGTGCCAGGGCGACCCGTTGCTGCATGCCGCCTGAGAGCTGGCTCGGTTTGGCGTCCGCCCGCCCCCCCAATTGGACCTGGTCGAGCGCCTTGCGGACCTTGGACTCGACCTCGGACTTGGACGTCTTCTTCATCCGAAGCCCGAACGCCACGTTGTCGAAGACGTTCATGTGGGGGAACAAGGCGTACGACTGGAACACGGTGTTGACGGGTCTCTGGTTGGGCGGTTTGAGGCCCATCTCCACCCCGTGGAGCCTCAGGCTGCCCTCGGTGGGAAACTCGAACCCGGCGATCATCCGCAGGGTGGTGGTCTTGCCGCAGCCGGACGGGCCGAGCAGGGAGAAGAACTCGCCGTCGGCGATGGCCAGGTCGAGGTTCTCCACCGCCACCACGTCGTCACCGAAGCGCTTGGTCACACCGATCAGTTCGACAGCAGGAGTCCCGTCCATCACGTCTCCTCGTAGACCACCCTTCCGCCAATCATGGTCAACTCGACCCGTGCCTCCCTGAGGCTCCCCGCGTCGATCGGATCGTGATCGAGGACGACCAGGTCGGCGAGCTTACCGACGGCCAGTGAGCCTGTGTCGCCATCGAGGTGGTTTATGTGGGCCGATCCCACAGTGAAGGCCGACAGGGCCTGGGTGACGGTCAGCGCTTCCGACGGATAGAAGGGCGGGGCCGAGCCATCGGTGCGGTTGACCGCCACCGCCATCTGGGCCAGGGGGTTTGCCGAGGACACCCCCCAGTCGCTGCCCATCCCCATCCGCGCCCCGGAGCGGAGAAGGGAACCGAACGGGTACTGCCAGGCCGAGCGCTCCGGCCCGAGGAAGGGGATGGTCAGCTCGTCCTGGTAGGTGTCGTGGCACGCCCAGAGTGCCTGGGCGTTGGCCACCGCACCGAGCCGGGCGAACCTGGGGATGTCGTCCGGGTGGATCACCTGGATGTGGGCGATGTGGTGCCGGTTGTCCGATGGGCCGTTTGCATCCCGGGCCGCCTCGATCCCGTCGAGGGCGTTCCTCACCGCCCTGTCGCCGATGGCGTGGAAGTGGCACTGGAACCCCAGGGCGTCGAGGCGGATAACGATCTCCCGCAGAGCTCCCAGGTCGATGAAGTCGACGCCGCGGTTGTCGGTGGGCAACCCATCCGGCCCGAGCCATGGGTCGATCATCGAAGCAGTGAAGTTCTCGGCCACCCCGTCGAGCATCAGTTTCACCGAGGTCGGTCGGAATCCCGGCGCTGACATCTCGCGGCGCTCGACCAGCTCATCGACCTGCTTCAGCCCCCGGGCTCGGTCCCACCACAGTGCCCCAACCACGCGTCCCTTCAACCGCCCGTCTCCGGCGACTCGAACGTAGGCCGCCTGGATCTCGGGGGTGACTATGGCGACCTGCCACCCGGTGACCCCCAGGGAGAGGAGCTCCTCCTGGCCCCTGATCAAACCCCGCTCCAGATCGTCGGCCGTCTCCGGGGGAGCGAACCGCTCGACCAGCTTGATCGCCCCCTCGTGCAGGGTGCCTTGAGGGCTCCCGTCTGGCTCCCGCTCGATACGGCCGTCGACCGGATCGGTGGTGTCATGGTCTATCCCGGCGATGGCCAGGGCGACAGTGTTGGCCCAGGCGCCGTGCCCGTCCGTGTTCCAGATGAGCGCCGGTCGGTCCGGGATCAGGCGGTCGAGCAGCGCTCGGGACGGGCAACCCCGGTCGAACCACCCCTGGGACCACCCGGCGCCGACGATCCAATCGAGTTCGGGATGCTCCGCGGCGTAGGAGGTGATCACTTCGAGTGCGGTGGTTTGGTCGAAGGCCTCGTCGAAGTGCAGCCTGAGCTTGTCATGGCCGCTGCTGGCGGGATGGACGTGGGCGTCGATGAATCCCGGTGCGACCAGACGACCACCGAGGTCGACGATCTCAGACCGGGGACCCTCGAGACCTTCCACGTCGCCATCGGCACCCACTGCCACGATCCGGTCGCCCGAGACCGCCAGGGACGAGGCGTGAGGACGGGCAGGGTCGGCTGTGAACAATCGCCCGTTCCTGAGGATGAGGTCGGCCGGCATCGGCGGCAGGCTAGGGGAGGTGAGTCCCTCGTGACACAGCTAGCCTCCGCACAATGGGATCTTTCTGGCACCCCTTTGCCGACATGACGTCGGTGCAGCACGAACCGTTCATCGTCGACCGCGCCGATGGCGTGCACATCTACGACGAGTCGGGACGACCGTATCTCGATGCCTCGGCCTCGCTGTGGTATCAGAACATCGGCTACGGGCGGACCGAGGTCATCGACGCCATGGACGCCCAGGCGAGGAAGCTGGCCGCCTTCCACACCTTCATCGACTACGCCACCAGGCCACCGCTCGAACTGGCCGAGAGGATCGCGGCGGTGTCCCCCGACCCGGGCTCCAAGGTCTTCTTCGGCTCCGGCGGGTCCGATGCGGTGGACACCGCGGCCAAGATGGCACGGCGGTACTTCTCTGCCATAGGCCAACCCGAGCGGACGGTGTTCATCGCCAGGGAGTGGGCCTACCACGGCGTCCATGCCTACGGGACCTCACTGGGAGGCATGGAGATGAACCGCCTCGGATACGGAGGCGAGCTGGTCTCCGACGTGGTGATGGTCCCCCACGACGACGCCGACGCGGTGGAGAAAGCGATCGACCATGTCGGCCCTGACCGCGTGGCCGGCATCTTCGTCGAGGCGGTCATCGGAGCGGGCGGCGTCAGGCCGGTCAGCGCCGACTACCTGACGTCGATCAGGCAGGCGATCCGGGACGCCGGTGGCCTCTACATCGCAGACGAGGTGATAACCGGGTTCGGGCGATGCGGGGACTGGTTCGCGGCCAATCGTTACGGGCTCGAGCCCGACCTGATCACCTTCGCCAAAGGGGTCACCTGCGGATACGCACCCCTGGGGGGTGTGGTGGCGGCCCCGCATGTCGCCGAGCCGTTCTTCACCACGCCGGGCCTCATCTTCCGCCATGGCTACACGTACTCGGGCCACGCCGTGGCCTGTGCCGCCGGATTGGCGGTGGTGGACATCCTGGAGCGGGAAGGTCTGTTCGACAGGGCGTTGGAGATGGAAGAGGAGATCTACCAGGCCCTGCTCCCCCTCGAAGAGCTGCCCATGGTCACCAACATCCGCCGGGGCGTGGGCGCCCTGGGAGCCATCCAGCTCGACTACGAGAGCGACGAGACCCTTCCCCCCAGGGCGGTCAAGGCCTGCCGTGAGGCCGGGGTGATCACCCGTGCCATGGGTGGGGGAGCCCTCCAGGTGTCGCCGCCCCTGGTCATGACCAAGGAGCAGGTCGGCGAGATGGCCGACCGCTTCGGCGAGGGCCTCCGCTCTCTGTGAAGCACACTCCTTTCTGGGTCGACGACTTCCCGCGCCCTGAAGGCCTGGCATCGGAGCTACCCGAGGAGACCGACGTCCTGGTGGTCGGCTCCGGATTCACCGGCCTGTCCGCCGCTCTCCGATTGGCCGACGCCGGACGGACGGTGACCGTGGTCGACTCCGGGGAGATCGCTGGTGGCGCGTCTTCGGTGAACGGGGGCATGGTCTCCCCCGACATAAAAGGGGGGGTGAGGGCGGTGGAGGCGAGACACGGCCCCGAGATCGCCGCCGAGATGTGGGCTTCCACCGTTCGATCGATCGAGATCGTCGAGGAGTTGGGTAGGCGTATGGATGTCGACCCCCTGGTTCACCATGGGGGTCTGGCCGCGCTCGGCTCCGGGAAGCGGGCCCGGGACCGCTTCGAGTCCTCGATCCGCTGGTACCGGGAGAGGTTCGGGGTCGAGTGGGAGCTGCTCGAAGACGGTCTCGCCGGGGTGGTTGGAGGAGACCACTGGGATGTCGCCCTTTTCGAGCCCGAGGGTTTCGGGGTCCATCCGGCCCGCCTCGCCTTCGGACTGGCCGGGGAGGCCCGCAAGGCGGGTGTGGTCCTGGTCGACAGGTGCACGGCCGAATCGATAGAGAACAGCGGTGCGGGCAGGGATGTGTCGACCGGCAGAGGCACCATCCGGGCCGGGGAGGTGATCCTGGCCACCAACGGCTACACCACCGATCGGCCCAGCCCCCGGGTGTCACGCCTGGTGGTGCCGATCGGCTCCTACATCATCACCACCGAGCCTCTGGGGCCCGAAGCGGGCAAGGTCTTCCCATCGGGCGCCATGACCTACACCAGGAAGCGGCTGCTCCACTACATGAGGAGAACCCACGACGACCGGATCCTGATCGGCGGCCGCCGCAACCTGCACACCGGGCTCGATCCCGACGAGTCGGCGGCCGACCTCCGAAGCGCACTGACCCGCTACTTCCCCTGGCTCGCCGGGGTCGCCGTCACCCACTCCTGGGGGGGCAAGCTGGGCGTGCCCTTCGACCTGATCCCCAAGATGGGCCGGGCCGACGGCGTGTGGTATGCCATGGGGTACGGGGGCCATGGCGTGGGGCTGTCATTGCAGCTGGGCCACGAGCTGGCGGGGATGATCCTCGGGGAGGACCCGCCCTCGGTGTTCGCCCGTGTCCCCTCCCGGGGCAGGTTCTACTACGACGGCAGGCACCCCTGGTTCCTCACCCCGGCCTCGGTCCTCTACAGGGCCCTCGACCGCTTCGGGCTGTAGCTTGGGGGCCACTATGGAAGAGCCCGGGTTCGTTCCCTACCGACCCCCGAGGGTGCCACCAGAGGTGGTTGCCTCTCGGGCCAGAGCGTTCTACGAGATGCTCGACTCGCGACGAAGCGTCCGCATGTTCGCCCCCGACCCGGTGCCGCGGTCGGTGATGGAGGACCTGATCCGGGCGGCCTCCACCGCCCCGTCCGGGGCCCACCGCCAGCCGTGGCGCTTCGTCCTCATCGGAGACCCGGAGACTAAACGCAAGATTCGCCAGGCGGCGGAGGCGGAGGAAGCTCTCAACTACGGGGGCCGCCTGCCCGACGACTGGCTGGAAGCCCTGGCCCCTCTCGGCACCGACGAGCACAAGCCCTACCTGGAGGTGGCACCCTGGCTGGTGGTCCTCTTCGAGGAGCGGTACGGGATCAACCCCGACGGGACACACCGCAAGAACTTCTATGTGAAGGAGAGCGTGGGAATAGCTGCGGGGATGTTCATAGCCGCGGTGCACGCCGCCGGACTGGCGACGTTGCCCCATACGCCAAGTCCCATGGCCTTCCTCACACGAGTCCTGGGCCGGCCCGAGAACGAGAGACCTTTCGCCCTGTTCCCGGTCGGCTATCCGGCAGGAGATTGCACCGTCCCCGGCCTTCGCCGGAAGACACTCGAAGAGGTGCTGGCCGAGCCGCCGAACCCGCCGGCCTAGATGCCCGACGCCACATCGGCCAGCACACGATCCGCGGGGACCCCCTTGCCGCCATGCCTTCGCACCCGCTTCAACAGCCACGCCACCAGCACCCCGAACCCAGCGACCGCGGCGATCACCAGCGGAACCATCCACTTTGCGTCGAACAAGTTGGCAGCAGTGGCAGAGACCGGGGCGCGTCCGCCGTTCTGGCTCAACACCCACGATCCGATCCGGAGCATCACCGAGAAGGACAGGGCGCCGAGGGCAACCCTGGTGAGGAGTCCCTTCACCGCCACAAGCCGATCGTCGGACATCCTCACCGCTGCCCCGCCCGAGATGACCATGACGATCAGGGCGAGCAGCGTTGCCGTGGCCAGGCTGCCGGCGATCTGAGATCCGGGGCCGACAACCGGCCGCACTCCCTCCTGTTTGACCACGATCGGGTCGAGCCGATCGAGAACCCTCACCACCTGGTCCTGGGACACCGCCCCACCTGTGGACTCCGACACCCCGGCGGCTATCGCCGGGGCGGCAGGTTGGAGCACGCCAGCGACGTCGACGGTGGCCTCACCTGGTGAGCTCGACCCGGCAGCGAGGACCACTTCCACTACCAGGCGGTCCAACGCCTCGGAGACCTCGGGCCGTGCCATCACTCCCACCATTGCCGCGTCGACCACATCTGGAGGGGCGCCGAACTCGCGGAGCTCACCGCCGAGCCAGTTGGTGAAGATGCTGACCACCGGCACCGAGCCGGACATCGGGGTGACTGCCTCGGCCAGCTTCTCGGTGTCGACGAACAGCGCCCGACCCCAGATCGAGACCAGGAACACCGTCACCGACAACCCGAACACCCAGAGGAGGGTGCCCTTGCCGGCAGACCTCAGCGTCACTTGATCACCAGGGCGGGATTGGTGCGGACTCGGGGCTTCTTCTCCGCCACCGCGGCAGCCAGGGCATCGAATGCCATGGCTGCCTCGCTGTCGGGGGCGGCCAGGGCCACCGGCACGCCATCGTCGGCGCCCCGGCCCATCGCCGGAAGGAAAGGAACCTGTGCCATGAGGTCGACTCCGACCTGCTCGGCCAGCACGGCACCCCCACCGCTGCCGAAGAGCTCATAGCGCTTCCCGTCATCCCCGGTGAACCAGGACATGTTCTCCACCACCCCAACGACCTGCTGGTCGACTTCCTCGGACATGAGGGCGGCCCGTCGGGCGACGCGCTGGGCGGTTGGCTGGGGAGTGGTGACGATGAGGACCTGGGATCGGGGAAGGAACTGGGACATCGAGATGGAGATGTCACCGGTGCCCGGGGGCATGTCGACGATCAGAAAGTCGAGGTCGTCCCAAAAGACATCCTTGAGGAACTGCTCGACCGCCTTGTGGAGCATCGGCCCCCTCCAGATGACAGCCTTGTCCTCCGGCACGAAGTAGTCCATCGACATCACCTTCACCTTGTGGGCGACGGGAGGCACGATCATGTCACCCACCATGTAGGGGGGGGTGTCGATCCCGAGCATCGCCGGTATCGAGAAACCCCAGATGTCACCGTCGACGATCCCCACCCGACTGCCGGCGCGAGCCAGGGCGACGGCCAGGTTCGCCGAGACCGAGGACTTGCCCACGCCGCCCTTGCCGGACGCCACCGCCACGGTCCGGGTCGCCGAGCCGGGCTCCCCGATGGCAGGTCCCGCCTTCGCCTTCAGGCCGTCCATCCAGACGACAGCCTCCTCCTCGGACATGACCTCTACGTCGATGTCGGCACCGGAGGCATACGGCTTCAGGGCCTTCTCGAGCAGCTCCTCCAGGGAGCCGGGAGGGTTCGGGGCGGGGAGGATCAGCTCGACCTTGACCTTGCCGGTCAGCTTCTTGGAGACCCCCTTGACCAGTCCGAGCTCACCGAGTGTGCGCCCGGCGAAGAGCGGCGACTCGATGGACGCGACCGCGTCGTGTAGCTGTTCCTGGGTGGCCATCGCCTCTCCCCCACGGGCAGATAGGTAGGTGGGGCCCCCAAACTATAATTACGTCCCGGGAGTAGCCCGAAACGTCAGCCCCTGAGAGGCCCCTGATGGACACCAAGACACTGGAACGTCGTATCTCGGACCTCACATCCGCGCTCGGCGACCGGACCAGGCGCGCCATCTACATCGCCGTCCGCGAGTCGCCTGACCCCCTCACATCCTCGGCCATCTCCGCACTCTTCGACATCCACCCGAACGTGGCCCGCCACCACCTCGACATCCTCGCCGCCGAGGGCTTCGTCAAGGAGAGCACACGGAAGAGGGAAGGGGCCGGCGCAGGACGCCCGGCCAAGACCTACGAGGCGACCAACAAGGAGGTGACGGTCCACTTCGCCCCGCGTCGTTTCGAGATGCTCACCGAGATGCTGTTCCAGGTGCTTGCGGAGATCGCACCGGAGAACATCTCCGAAGTGGCAGAGAGGGTGGGGCGGGCCTATGGCAAGCAGCTCGCCGACGAGATCGGTGAGCCGGAAGAGCCCGGGTACGAGGGGGCTGTCCAGGCTGTGGCCTCGGCGATGACAGGTCTCGGGTTCTCCATGGACCCCGACATCGAGGGTCAGCGTCTGCTCACCTCGCACTGCCCCTTCGGTGAGACCGCAGTGGAGCACCCGGAGGTGATCTGCTCCCTCGACCGTGGGATAGTGGCCGGCCTCTTCGGCGCTCTCGGAACCCTTTGCAATCCTGTGGTCATACCCCACTTGCGGCTGGACGACGACTGCGTGACCAACGTGCCGGTGACCATCGGCCGCAGCTAGGCGCTAGAGCACCAGCCTGGTGCCGCCGTCGACCACGAACACTTCCCCCGTCACATAGCGGTTGCGGACCAGGGCAATCACTGCCTCGGCGCAGTCGTCCGGGGTGGCAGAGCGGCCGAGGGGCGTTGTCCTCGCCACCGCGGCGTGAAGCTCGGCCCAGTCCGCTGTCCAAGGGGTGTCGACCAGCCCCGGAGCCACGGCGTTGACCCTCACCGGCCCACAGGACTTGGCGAGCAGGAGAGTCATGTGGTTGAGCGCCGCCTTGCTCATGCAGTAGGCAATCGATGAGCCGGCCGGACGCAACCCGGCCACGGAGGTGATATTGACCACGTTGGGATCGTCCCCGCCACGCAACAGCGGCATGGCCGCCTTGGTGAGATTCCAGGTGCCGAACACATTGACCTCGAAGGTCCGCCTGAACACTTCCTCGGTCAGCCCTTCGAGATCGTGGTGGGGGACGGCTTTGGTCCACCCTGCGTTGTTGACCAGGATGTCGAGTCGGCCGAAGGCGGCGACCGTGGCGTCGAGCAATTCCCCGACCTGGTCAGGGTCGCTGATGTCGGCCTGTACGTACACCGCCTCGGAGGGCAACGACTCGGCGACGGCACGTCCCGCCTCGACCGAGCTCGCCGAGTTGACCACGACCTGAGCTCCCAGAGCCGAGAGCCGCCGGGCGGTTGCCTCGCCGATACCGCTCGACGACCCGGTGACGACCGCCACGCGCCCTTCCAACTCCAGGGTCGGGGGTGTGGGTCTCTCCACCGGCCGCAGGTTAGGGGGAACATGGGGAACGGCGCACTACTCGGCGCCAGGATACCGGTGATCCGGTTCTCGCCGTTTGTCGAAAGCGGTCAACAACAACAGCGGCGGTAGGCTCAGGGTTGCAAGAACCCATCGAAAGGCTGACATGTCCAACGACCCCTTCGGGGCGCATGACATCCTGGAAACCCCGCTTGGCACCCGCCGGATCGCCCGGCTCGACGTCTTCGACGGCCTCGAGTCGGTCCCCTACTCGATAAGGATCCTGCTCGAATCGGCCCTTCGCAACCTCGACGGCCTCAAGGTCCGAGAGGAGGACGTCACCCGGATCGCCGCCTACGACGCCTCCAACGTGGGGGAGGTCGAGGTGCCCTTCATCCCGGGAAGAGTCGTGCTCCAGGACTTCACCGGCGTCCCCGCCGTCGTCGACCTGGCGGCAATGAGGTCGGCTATCGCCAGGATGACCGGGGACGAGGCTTCGGCGCAGAAGGTCAACCCATTGATCCCCGCCGACCTGGTCATAGACCACTCGGTGCAGGTCGACGCCTTCGCCAGGCCCGACGCCCTGACCATCAACTCCCGGATGGAGTTCGATCGCAACCGGGAACGCTACGAATTCCTCAAGTGGGGCCAGTCGGCCTTCGCCAACTTCAGGGTGGTGCCACCCGCCACGGGGATCGTCCACCAGGTGAATCTGGAGTACCTGGCCAAGGTGGTCTGGGACGACGGGACCAGCCTCTACCCGGACAGCCTGGTAGGGACCGACTCCCACACCACCATGATCAACGGTCTTGGCGTAGTCGGATGGGGGGTGGGAGGGATCGAGGCCGAGGCCGCCATGGTGGGACAGCCGATCTACATGCTCCTGCCCGAGGTGGTCGGCTTCCGACTCACCGGCAAGCTGCCCGAAGGGGCCACCGCCACCGACCTGGTGCTCAAGGTGACCCAGATGCTCCGGGCCCACGGTGTGGTGGGCAAATTCGTCGAGTTCTACGGGCCCGGCCTCGACTCGATGCCGGTGGCCAACCGGGCCACCATCGCCAACATGTCCCCGGAGTATGGGGCGACCGTCGGCTTCTTCCCGGTCGACGACCAGACCCTCCGGTACATGCGACTGACCGGGCGGGACGACAAGTTGATCGACACCGTCGAGTCCTATTACAAGGCCCAGGGGCTGTGGCGCGACGATTCCGACGAGGTGGTCTACTCCTCGAAGCTCGAGCTCGACATGTCCACCGTCGAGCCGTCACTGGCAGGCCCCCGTCGACCTCAGGACCGCATAGCCCTCAGCGCCATGAAGCAGCAGTGGAAGGCGGACCTGACCAACCTGTTCGGGAAGAACGGGGGGTCGGGAACCTCCACCGTCGTCTCCTGGGAGGCCGAGGGCGGCCCCCCCGTCGACGAGAGCATGGGGGCCCGGGTGAAGGTCCCTGTCGAGTACGAGGGGGAGAGCTTCGAGCTCACCGACGGGGACGTGGTCATAGCAGCGATCACATCGTGCACCAACACCTCCAACCCCGACGTGATGGTGGCCGCCGGCCTGGTGGCACGCAGGGCACGCCAGCTGGGCCTGGCCCGAAGGCCGTGGGTCAAGAGCTCGATGGCGCCAGGGTCGAAGGTGGTCACCGAGTACCTGACCCACTCGGGCCTTCTCGAAGACCTGGAGGCCCTCGGCTTCGGCGTGGTCGGATACGGCTGCACCACATGCATCGGCAACTCGGGGCCGCTGCCCGAGCCCATCTCCAACGCCATCGGGGCCCACTCGCTGGTGGCTGCCGCGGTCCTGTCGGGCAATCGCAACTTCGAAGGGCGGATCTCGCCCGATGTCAGGGCCAACTACCTGGCCTCACCTCCCCTGGTGGTGGCATATGCCATAGCCGGGACCGTCAACTGGGACCCGATCAACCAGCCCCTCGGGCAGGACCGGGACGGGAACGACGTCTACCTGCGCGACATCTGGCCCGGCTCCACCGAGGTCGACATCATCGTGTCCAACAGCGTCCGCCAGGAGCAGTTCGTCGACCGGTATGGCGACGTGTTCACCGGCTCCGACGAGTGGCGGTCGATCGAGACCCCCGAGTCCGACCTCTACCACTGGCAGGAGACCTCGACCTACATCCAGGAGCCCCCTTTCTTCACCGATCTGACCACCGAGGTGTCGCCTATCGAGCCGGTGGAAGGTGCCAGGGTCCTGGCCATGCTCGGCGACTCGGTGACAACCGACCACATCAGCCCCGCCGGCTCGATCGCCATCGAATCCCCGGCCGGGCAGTACCTGATAGGCAAGGGGGTCCAGCCGCCGCAGTTCAACTCGTACGGGTCCCGTCGGGGCAACGACCGGGTGATGACCCGCGGCACGTTCGCCAACATCCGGGTCAAGAACCGCCTCGCCCCGGGAACCGAAGGAGGCTGGACCACCGACTTCACCGACGGGACGGTCAAGTCGATCTACGACGCCGCCATGAGCTACCGCGCCGCCGGGGTGCCCCTGGTGGTCATCGGCGGCCTCGACTACGGGATGGGGTCGTCGCGTGACTGGGCCGCCAAGGGGACCTTCCTGCTCGGGGTCCGGGCGGTGATCGCCCGTTCCTTCGAGCGGATCCATCGGTCCAACCTGGTGATGATGGGTGTCGCCCCCCTGGTCTTCTTGGACGACCAGACCCCGGACTCTCTGGGTCTCGACGGGACGGAGACCTACCGGATCGCCGTGGGCGACGACATGCAGCCCCGACAGCTCGTCGAGGTCGCGGCCACCAGGGCCGACGGGGCCGAGCTCACCATCCAGACCCAACTGCGGGCCGACACCCCGATCGAAGTGGAGTACCTGCGCAACGGTGGGATCCTCCACTATGTCCTCCGGAGGATGGCCCTCTGACCGACCAGCCGGGCCCCCTGACCGGGCCACCGCTCCGTTTCAGCATGGTCTTCGTCGGCGTGGTGCTGGTGGGGTTGATCATCGCCTGGGCGGTCCGTTCCGGCCCCGTGGAGACAGCCACCGTGGGCAGGGCCGCACCGGAGTTCACCGTACCCCTGTTGGCCGGGGGCAGCTGGAGCCTGGCCGACCACCTCCGGGACGACGGCCGGCCCCTGGTCCTGAACCTCTGGGCCTCGTGGTGCATCCCCTGCCGGACGGAGATGCCCGACATCGACGAGTTCGCCACCGCCAACCCTGACATCGCCGTCGTCGGCGTCGCCGTGGACGATCGGCTGGAGCACGCCATCGCATTCGCCGAAGAAGTGGCCGTCAGCTACCCGTTGGCCTTCGGGGATCGCGCCTTCGAGCTCGCCTATCCCCGGATCGGGCTTCCCGTCACCTACTTCATCGACGCTTCAGGCGTGGTGGCGGGTCTGCGCAACGGGATCGTCACCGTGGCGACCCTCGAGGAGTTGGTGGTGGCCATCAGGTAGCCCCTTCGGGAAGGGAGTCGCTGCCGGCCTGGAGCCGGATGTAGGCGTGGTTGGGCCCGTCGACCATCTCGGCCCATACGATGAGACGTTCCCTCGCCGAGAACTTGGGGTGGCACGTGGTCAGGGTCAACCACCCCCCGGGACGGGGGTCGGTCACCCACCATGCGTTGGGGGCCACCACCTGCAGCTCCCTCACCTCGTAGACGTGGGTCCCGGCGAAGGTCTCCACCTCGATCCTGTCTCCAGGGACGAGAAGGTCCAGGTCGTGGAACGGGGCCCCGTAGGTGGTTCGGTGGCCCGACAGCACTGCGTTGCCGGGTTGGCCGGGGACCGGGGTCCCCTCCATGTGGCCGGGTCCCGACCTGAGGGTCTGTGTGTCGACCCCGGCGAACACCACCTGGTCTACGTCGATCTTGGGGATCCGGATGAAGGCGAACGCCTCGCCGCGCTCGGGCGCGGTCTCAGGCGTGAACTCGACGCGCGTGGGCGTGTCCGGCGGCGGCGGGACCTCGCCCAGGATCTCCGACGGGTCGTAGGCGACCGGATCGAGGCCGCCCACCCGGATCGCCCCGGCCAGCTCGACCTGGCCTCGGGCCTGGACCCCGGTGGTGTGAAAGTTGGTGCCCCACACCTGCCATCCGACATAGCCGAAGACGAGCACGCCGCTCCAGATGAGCGTCCACCCCAGGATCTGAGCCCTTCTCTGCACCGTGAGGAAGGCTAGAGCGCGCCGGGCGCTATCCCGGCTAACGCCCGGTCCACTCCGGGGATCGCCTCTCCTTGAATGCGGCCACACCCTCGGTGGCGTCGTCAGTGGAGAGGACTGCGGTGAGACCGCCCTGGAGCCGGTCGAGGGCGGTGTCGAATCCGACGTCGGCCATGCCGTAGAACGAGTCCTTGCCCAGGGCGAGCGCCGAAGGGGAGCGGGAAAGGAGCAACTCGACGACCTCGTCGACCGCCTGGTCGAGATGCTCACGGCCGACAACCCGATTGACCGCCCCCAGCCGATGGGCCTCGTGCGGGTCGATCAGCCTGCCGGTGAGCATCAGCTCGAGGGCAGCCTTACGGGGCATCACCCGGCACAGGACCGCCGAGATCATCATCGGCCAAAGTCCCACCCCAACCTCCGGAGTGCCCAGCCTGGCGTCCTCCACACAAATGGTGATATCGCAGGCGACCGCCAGCCCGAAACCTCCGGCCAGGGCATGGCCGTTCACCCGGGCCACCGTCGGCTTGCCGCAACCGGTCATCAGGCGGAACAGGTCGGCGAGGATCCCCCGCTCCTTGTGCAGGCCCATGGCCTGGTCGGCGAAAGACCCGGAGAGGTCGCCACCTGCCGAGAAGGCCTCCTCGCCGGACCCCGTGTACACGATGACCCCGATCCCGGGGTCGGCGGCCGCGGTCCGGGTCGCCTCGAGGAGCTCTGCCATGGTCACCGTCGACAGCGGGTTCCGCCTCTCGGGGTCGTTGATGGTGATGGTGGCCCTTCTCCCATCGGTAGCCAGGAGCACCGTCATGGCCTGTCCATGACCGCTGGGCCCGGCAAGGTGATACCGTCGACCGAAATGCTCTGGCTGGCCCTGGTCCTGTTCATCGCGCTGGTGGTGGCGGTCCTGCGCGGCGGCAGGCTGGTCAACCTGGGGGACATCGAGCTCACCGCCTGGTGGCTGCTCTTCCTCGCACTCGGCCTCCAGCTCGGAACAGCCCTGCTCCCCCACGATGAGCGCTGGCAGGGGTTGGGTCTGGGCATGGTGCTGATGTCGTTCCTGCTCCTGATGGCACTGGTCTGGTTCAACCGGAGAAAGCCGGGGATGTGGATCGCCGGCCTGGGAGTCCTCATGAACTTCACCGTAATCGCGCTCAACGGGGGCATGCCGGTACTCGCTGCGGCCGCCGAGGTTGCCAGCGGGTTCACCGTCACCGATCCCGACCTGTCCGGTTCGTTCAAACACGTGCCCCTCGACGAGAACTCCCGTCTCACCTTCTTCGCCGACGTGATCCCTCTCAGGCTGGCAGGCATAGGCGAGGTGATCAGCCTGGGCGACATCTTCCTCGCCCTCGGGCTGGGGGTGTTCCTCGAGCACGAGCTGCGACGCCCGAGGAGATGGTTCAAGAGGGGGGCGAGCGCACAGTCAGGGTCGGCCAATCGCCCTGACACCCTCTGAGGGCACTTCCCGGTTGCCAGATGCCTACTTGCCGGCGCGGACCGGGGTCAGATGGCCCCATGACACCAACAGGCGACGAAGGGAGGCCACCACCTGTGGGTGGTAGTCGTAGGCGGCGCCTTCGTGGAGCGACTCCAGGGCCTGGAGCGGGCTCAGCCCGTCCTGGTGGATATTCCAGTCATAGGCGGCTGCCACCTTGATGATCCGCGACACTATCGAGATCGCCGGGTCCTCCTGCTCGCCCGGCTTCCTGTATGGCTCGTACTGCTGGCGGACGTCGTGGGCCACCTTCTCGAGGTAGGGGGACTCGGCGATGATCTCGGCGCTCCAACGGGCGATGTCGTCGTCGGTGAACCCCATCCGGAGCACCTGTGGCTCGTTCAGGCTGACCCTACCGATGTCGTGCATCAGGGCGGCGAACTCGACCTGCTCGACGGTCCCCGGGCCCACCCCCATCTCCTTGGCGATCGATGTCGCCAGCGCCGTGGTCCGATCGGCGTGGCCGTCGACGGCGAGACCCGAGACCTCGGGGATCCGGGCCAGGGCCCGGATGGTCTGCTTGTAGGTGACCTTGGTCTCCTGGAACCGCTTGAACGCCGAGTGGGCCAGGGAGTAGGGCAACAACGCGATGGGGACCGCCCAGGCGCCCAGCGGCCCCACGAGCTCGCCGAAGAGGGCGCCGGTCAGGGCCAACCCGACGAAGACGTTGAGGTCCTGGAGCATGGCCCTCGCCAGGTAGGTGCGGGACAGGTCCCTGGCCCCGAAGACGAGGAGCGCCCGGACCAGCACCTCCACCGCCAACCAGCCGACCAGCGCCACCAGGAACGGGACCAGATCGCTGAGGTCGCCGGACAGTTCTTCGAACCGGCCGGTCCGAAGTGTGGAGTAGACCACCGCGTAGGCCAGGTATCCGGCGAACCGGCGAACCATGACCGGGAGGATCTCGTGGTGGCCTTCGCCCCGGGCGAACCGGAGGGCCCACACCGCGGCCAGGCCGAACCCGTAAGCGGCGATGACCGCCGCCAGGTCGACACCGCCGAGGCCCTCGACCACCGGCGATGAGAAGACGAATGGGAGGGCGGCGGCCACTGCCAGGCCGGTGGTGAACCTGTTCCCAGAGCTCGAGGTGGCCACCCCGACCAGGGAGGCAAGGGCAAGCGAGGCGGCCGCCACCAGGA
>CAYVTP010000017.1:0-15127 GCA_964454615.1 uncultured Acidimicrobiaceae bacterium
TCGGGATCGAGCCCAACCTCGACGTGCTCCACCAAGTGGTGACCGCTCAGTTGGCCGCCGCGCGAGCCGGTACGGCCAACACCAAGACCCGCGGCGAGGTGCGCGGCGGTGGCCGCAAGCCGTGGCGCCAGAAGGGGACGGGTCGTGCTCGCCATGGATCGATCAGGTCGCCTCAGTGGGCTGGCGGCGGCGTCGCCCACGGCCCGAAGCCGCGTGACTACTCACAGCGCACGCCGAAGAAGATGAAGCGTCTCGCCCTCCGATCCGCCCTCTCTGCCCGGGCTTCCGAGCAGGCGATAAAGATCGTCGAGGACCTCGACTGGTCGTCTCCCAAGACCAAGCAGGCCACCGGCCTCCTCTCGGCCATGGACATCGCGGGCAAGACAGTCTTGGTGGTCAGCCAGCTTGACAGCGTGGCCGGGAAGTCTTTCCGCAACCTCTTCGATGTCAGGGTGGTCGAGCCCGGGCATCTCACCCCATACGACGTGCTGTGGTCCGACAACGTGATCTTCACGGTGCACACGGTGGGGGCTGTCGGCAGGTCCAGCACCTACGAAGTGTCCGACACCGACTTCGTGCGTGACCAGGGAGGTGAGTCCTGATGAAGACTCACTACGACGTGATCGTGGCCCCGATCGTCTCCGAGAAGAGTTACGACCTGATCGAAAAGCACAACACCTACACCTTCGAGGTCGACCCGAGGTCGTCCAAGGAGGAGATCCGGACAGCGGTCGAAGGGATCTTCGATGTCAAGGTGGTCCGGGTCAACACCATGAATCGGCAGGGGAAGCGGAAGCGCTACGGCTACCGCTTCGGCAAGCGCAAGGACATCAAGCGCGCTCTGGTCACCCTGGCCGAAGGCAATTCGATCGATTTGTTTGGAGTATGACTGTGAGCTTTCACCTAATCGAGCGAGAGGCGTACCCCGTACCCCGTACCCCGTACCCCGAAGGGCGGAGGTCGAGGTACGAGGTACCAGGTACGAGGTACCGCCGAGCGGAGCGAGGCGACCATGGCCGTTAGAAAGCGCAAGCCCACTTCGCCCGGCCGTCGGTTCCAGACCGTCTCGGACTTCGCCGAGATCACGACCGACAAGCCGGAGAAGTCGCTGATAGCCAAGAAGCAGGGCACCGGTGGACGCAACGTTCACGGTCGGGTGACATCGCGGCATCGTGGCGGCGGTCACAAGCAGCGCTACCGGGTCATCGATTTCAAGCGCGAGAAGGACGGTGTGCCGGCCAGGGTCGCCACCATCGAATACGACCCCAACCGGAACGCCCGGATCGCCCTGGTCAATTACGCCGACGGCGAGAAGCGCTACATCCTTGCCCCACTCGGGGTGAAGGTGGGCGACACATTGATGTCGGGGGCGGGTGCCGACATCAGGCCGGGAAACGCTTTGCCGCTCCGCAACATACCGGCCGGCGCCACGGTCCATGCGATAGAGATGCGTCCCGGAGGTGGGGCCAAGCTGGCCAGATCTGCCGGTGCCAGCGTCCAGTTGATGTCGAAGGAGAGCGGGATGGCGCTGCTTCGCCTCCCCTCGGGTGAGATGCGACAGGTGTCACTCGACTGCCGAGCCACGGTCGGACAGGTGGGCAACCCCGAGGCCGAACTGATCAAATTGGGCAAGGCCGGCCGCAACAGGTGGCAGGGCCAGCGCCCCCAGACACGGGGTGTTGCCATGAACCCGATCGACCATCCACTGGGCGGCGGCGAGGGCAAGTCGTCGGGGGGTAGGCATCCGGTCAGCCCATGGGGCAAGCCCGAAGGCAGGACCCGCAGCAAGAAGAAGGCCTCGAACAAGTACATCGTGCGGCGCCGCACGAAGAAGGGACGCCGCTGATGGCCAGATCGCTGAAGAAGGGGCCTTTCGTCGACGACCACCTTGCAGGCAAGGTGGATGAACTGAACCGGACAGGTCAAAAGCGCGTGATCAGGACCTGGTCGCGTCGCTCCACGATCATCCCCGAGATGGTGGGCCACACCATCGCGGTCCACGACGGTCGCAAGCACGTCCCGGTGTACGTGACCGAGTCGATGGTGGGCCACAAGTTGGGCGAGTTCGCCCCTACCCGGACATTCCGGGGACACGCCGACAAGAGTTCGAGGCGATGATGGATGTGAAAGCTCACGCCCGTTACATCCGCCAGTCGCCCTACAAGGTGCGTCGGGTCCTCGACCTGGTCCGCGGGCTCCCGGTCGAGGAGGCCCAGGACGTTCTGAGGTTGACCCAGCGCGCTGCAGCCCAGCCGATCTCCAAGACCCTTGCCTCCGCAGTGGCCAACGCCGAGCACAACCACGCCCTCGATGCAGCCGACCTGTACATCTCACAGGCTTATGCCAACGAGGGCCCCACGCTGAAGAGATACCGCCCCAGGGCCAGGGGTCGGGCTTCGGCGATCCACAAGAGAACGTCGCACATCACGATCGTGGTGTCGGAGATAGACGAGGAGGTCAACTGATGGGTCAGAAGGTTCATCCCTACTCGTTCCGTCTCGGGGTGGCCACCGACTGGAAGTCGAAGTGGTTCACCCAGCGCGAGTACGCCGATTTCGTCAACGAGGACTGGAAGATCCGTGACTACCTGTCGAAGGAGCTGGTCCGCGGGGCCGTTTCGCGGATCGACATCGAGCGCACTCGCGATCGTCTCATCGTCGACATCCACACTGCCCGACCGGGCGTGGTCATCGGACGTAAGGGCGCCGAGGCGGAGCGACTCCGCGATGGTCTGGAGAAGATGACCGAGCGGAGGATCAAGCTCAACATAAACGAGGTCAAGGATCCCGATCTGGACGCGACCTTGCTCGCCCGTGGTGTCGCCGACCAGATCGAGAACCGGATCGCCTTCCGCCGCGCCATGAAGAGAGCCGTCGCTTCGGCTCTCAAGGCTGGCGCCGAGGGCGTTCGCGTCGAGGCCAACGGCCGGCTGGGCGGGGCCGACATGGGGCGTCGCGAGTGGTATCGGGAAGGCCGCGTGCCCCTCCACACCCTGCGGGCTGACATCGACTTCGGGACGGCCACGGCCCACACCACGGTTGGGACCATCGGTGTCAAGGTGTGGGTGTACCGGGGCGATGTCGTCGGCTCGGCCAGGGTCTCCGGCGATCGCATCGCCGCCGAGGCCGACCTGGCAACCGGTGGCCCGGCGCGGCGTACCCAGAAGAGCCTCAAGTCACGAGCCGAAGAGGCCGCGACCGGAGGGCCTGCCAAGCCACGGCTCATCGAGGCCGGCGGCGGTCGCCGCCCGGTCGAGCCTGCCAAGGAGGGGGAGGGTGGCCGCCGTCTGATCGAGGCCGGTGGGGGCCGTCGCCCCACGGCCGCCGAGGCAAAGGTTGCTTACGACGAAGAGCAGGACGTGATCGAAGAGGTCGTGTCCGAGGCTCCAGTCGAAGGGACCGATGTGGTCGACGAGAAGGTGGCGACGGAGGAGGTCGTGTCCGAGGCCCCGGCCGATGAGACCGATGTGGTCGACGAGCAGGTGGCGGCGGAGGAGGTTGTGTCCGAGGCCCCGGCCGAGGATGTCGACGAGATCGAGGGCGGCGAGGAAGAGTGATCAGGCAGCTCAGCTCCGCTTCGCTGCGTACCTGGTACCTGGTACTTGGTACTCAGACTGTCGCAGTACCAAGTACCCAGTACGAAGTACAGCGCCGACTGGAAGGAGGCGCACCGTGTTGATGCCCAAGAGGACCAAGCATCGCAAGGTCCACCGCGGCCGCCGTTCCGGCGTGGCCAAGGGCGGGACTTCGGTGAACTTCGGTGAGTACGGACTGCAGGCGCTCGAGTCGGGCTGGATCACAGCCCGTCAGATCGAGGCCAGTCGTGTTGCCATCACCAGGGCGGTCAAGCGTGGAGGGAAGGTCTGGATCACCATCTTCCCGGACAAGCCGGTGACCCAGAAGCCGGCCGAGACCCGCATGGGCTCCGGAAAGGGAAACCCCGAGTTCTGGGTGGCGGTGGTCAAGCCCGGTCGGGTCATGTTCGAGCTGGCCGGTGTGCCTGAGGATCTGGCCCGGGAGGCCATGCGCAAGGCCGGGCACAAGCTGCCGATCAAGACCAGATTCGTCGCACGGGAGGACTCATGAAGGCCGTAGAGATCCGCGAGATGAGCGATGACGAGTTGGCCGAGGCTCTCGAGGAGGCCAAGGCGGAGCGTTTCAACCTGCGCTTCCAGGTGGCGACTAACCAGATCGACGACACGGCCCGGTTGACAGAGGTGAAGAAGAACATTGCCCGCATCCTGACCGTGATGCGGGAGAGAGAGCTCGCACGCAACCGTGCGGAGGAGAGTGCTTGATGGCTGAAAACGAGAGATCCCGCCGCAAGGTCCGGGTTGGGGTGGTGATCTCCGACTCGAGGGACAAGACCGTGACCGTAGAGATTCCCTCCTCGGTGGCACACCCGCGCTACGACAAGATCGTTCGCCGGTCGGCGAAGCTCCACGCCCACGACGAGGCGAACGACGCTCGTGTGGGGGACACGGTTCGGATCATGGAGACCCGGCCCCTCTCCAGGCAGAAGCGCTGGAGGGTGATAGAAGTCGTGGAGCGTGCCCGATGATCCAGCAGGAGTCGCGTCTCAAGGTGGCCGACAACACCGGTGCCAGGGAGGTCCTTTGCATCCGGGTCCTCGGCGGGTCTTCGAGGCGTTACGCCGGGGTCGGCGACATCATCGTGGCGACCGTCAAGGATGCCAACCCGGGTGGCAGCGTGAAGAAGGGCGAAGTCGTCAAGGCGGTAGTGGTGCGCACCCGCAAGGAGTCGCGCCGGCCCGACGGAACCTACATACGGTTCGACGACAACGCATGCGTCATCATCGACAACAACCAGCAACCCCGCGGCACCCGCATTTTCGGTCCGGTTGCCCGCGAGTTGCGTGACCGACGCTTCATGCGCATCGTCTCCCTGGCCCCGGAGGTCCTCTGATGGCTCGCATCGCTCGTCGAACTCGCTTTGCCAGCCGTACTGAGTACTTGGTACTGGGTACTTGGATCGGACGCGGGGGAGACTCTCCAAATACCAAGTACCAGGTACCAAGTACCGGCTCCGCAGGAGACGTGAAATGAAACTGAAGACAGGCGACAAGGTGGTCGTGATCTCCGGCAAGGACGCAGGCAAGGAGTCGCGAATCGCCAGGGTGTTCCCCGACAGGAACAAGATCCTGGTCGAAGGGGTGAACACCGCCAAGCGCCACTCGAAGCCAACCGGTAGGACCATGCAAGGTGGGATTGTGGATCGCGACATGCCGATCGATGCATCCAATGTCATGATCGTTTGCGAGAAGTGCGGTGCCACCCGGATCGGCGCCCGTGTCGACGACAAGGGCCGCAAGCTTCGAGTGTGCGTCAAGTGCGGGGGTGAGCTGTGAGCTACCAACCGCGTCTGAAGGTCAAATACCGGGATGAGGTCGCCCCCAAGCTCAAGGACGAGCTTGGGCTGGCCAACGTCATGCAGGTGCCCACTCTCGAGAAGATCGTGCTCAACATGGGTCTCGGTGAGGCGATCAACGACAAGAAGGCCATCGACGAGGCCATAGAGGAGTTGGGCCTGATCGCCGGTCAGAAGCCCAAGATCAACCGTGCCCGCAAGTCGATCGCTAATTTCAAGCTCCGCGAGGGGGTTCCGATCGGGGTGTCAGTGACGCTGCGCGGAGCAAAGATGTGGGAGTTCTTCGACCGTTTGCTCGCTGTGGCTATCCCCCGGGTACGCGACTTCCGCGGCCTGAACCCTCGGGCCTTCGACGGCCATGGGAACTACAGCGTCGGAGCTTCGGAACAGCTGATCTTCCCGGAGATCGACTTCGACATGGTCAGCACAACAAGAGGAATGAACATCACCATCGTGACAACCGCGGACAACGACGAGCACGGCAAGGCCCTGCTCCAAGCCTTCGGGTTCCCGTTCCGCAAGGTCCAGGTCGAGGTTTGAGGAGGGCATTGGATGGCTAAGAAATCAATGATCGCCAAAGCGAAGCGCAAGCCGAAGTTCAAGGTGCGCGCCTACAACCGCTGCAACCGGTGCGGGCGTGCCCGCGCCTATCTGCGCGACTTCGGCATGTGCCGGATCTGCGTGCGCGAGCTCGCCTCGAGGGGCGAGCTTCCCGGAGTGAAGAAGGCATCATGGTGAAGCCGGTCACCGATCCGATAGCGGACATGCTGACCAGGATCCGCAACGCCGTGGCCGTGGGTCACGAGCGGGTTGTGATGCCTGCCTCGAAGATCAAGGTAGGCATTGCCCAGATCCTGGTTGACGAGGGGTTCATCGACAGGTTCGAGGTGAACGGGGATGGCCCCGGCCGCAACCTGGAGCTGGTGCTCCGCTACGGCGAGAGACAGCGCCCTGCGATCCTCGGCCTGAAGAGGATCTCGAGGCCCGGTCACAGGGTCTACCGGGGTGCAACCGAGCTCCCACGCGTTCAGGGTGGGATCGGGGTTGCCGTGGTCTCCACGAGCCAGGGGCTGCTCCCGGACCGCGAAGCGAGGCGTCGACGCCTTGGCGGCGAGATCCTTTGCGAGGTTTGGTGACATGAGCCGTGTTGGAAAGATGCCGGTCGTGGTCCCCTCAGGGGTCGATGTTCGCATCGACGGGGCCGTGGTGACGGTCAAGGGGTCGAAAGGCGAGCTGACCCGCCGGTTCCATGAGCGGGTCGGGTTCGAGATGGATGAGGGCGTCCTCACCGTGAGCCGGGCCGATGACACCAGGGAGGCGCGGGCCCTCCACGGGCTGAGCCGGGCGCTGCTCGCCAACATGGTGGTGGGGGTGTCCGAGGGCTATACGAAGGTCCTGGAGATCCACGGAGTCGGCTATCGGGCGGCCATGAAGGGCAACGGAATCGAGATGCAGCTCGGATTCAGTCACCCGGTGAATGTCGAGCCGCCGGCGGGGATCACCCTGGAGGTGCCCGAGCCCACCAGGATCGTGGTGTCGGGCATCGACAAAGAACAGGTTGGCCAGGTCGCGGCCGACATCAGGAAGATTCGCCCGCCCGAGCCCTACAAGGGCAAGGGCATCAGGTATGCCGGCGAGCATGTTCGCCGCAAGGCCGGAAAGGCAGGCAAGTGATGAAGGCCACGCGCAAGACGGCGCGCCATCGCCGACACACCCGTGTCCGCAAGCGCGTGCGCGGGACTGCGGAGCGCCCGCGCCTCGCGGTATACCGGAGCAACAGGTACATCTACGCCCAGATCATCGACGATGTCGACGGCCGGACCCTGGCGTCGGCCTCGTCACATGAGACCGACCTGCGCAACGCCGGCCTGAACGTCGACACGGCTACCAAGGTGGGGTCGTTGCTCGGAGAGCGCGCCAAGGAGGCCGGGGTCAGCACCGTGGTTTTCGACCGGGGTGGCTACAAGTACCACGGGAAGGTGAAGGCCCTCGCCGACGCCGCCCGCGACTCAGGACTGGAGTTCTAGGGATGGCACGACAACAAAGGCAGGGCTCGGAGCAGAGCCAGTACGACGAGAGGGTCATCCAGATCAACCGTGTGGCCAAGGTGGTCAAGGGTGGCCGTCGATTCAGCTTCACCGCACTGGTGGTCGTCGGTGACGGCAACGGGCGGGTCGGGATCGGCTATGGCAAGGCGCGGGAGGTCCCGGCAGCGATCCAGAAGGCGATCGAGACGGCGCGGCGGGAGATGAAGGTGATCCCGATGGCCGGGCAAACCGTTGTCCACGAGGTCCTCGGAGTGCACGGCGCCTCGAGAGTGATGATCAAGCCGGCTGCCCCGGGCACGGGAGTTATCGCAGGTGGTGCTGTTCGCCAGATCTTGGAGGCAGCCGGGATCAAAGATGCTCTGGCCAAATCCCTGGGCTCTCCGACCCACCTGAACGTGGCCAAGGCTGCCATGGACGGCCTGCTCAACCAGCGCCGTCCCGATCAGGCGGCCAGGGCCAGAGGCAAGCGGGTGGAGGAGATCGTTCCTCCCGGCCTGCTCGCCGCCTACAACTCGGCTGAGGCTATGAGGGCCCAGTCCGATGAGAGCTGAGGTTTCCGATGGCTGAGAAGACGAAGAAGAAGGACGCTGCCATGGTGCGCATCACCTTGAAGCGCTCGCTCATCGGCCAGAAGCCGAAGACCAGGGCCAGGGTTCGCGGTCTTGGCCTGCGCCGGATCGGTCAGACGGTCGAGCACAAGGACAGCGACAGCTTGCGCGGGATGCTGCTCAACGTCCAGCACCTTGTGGAAGTCGACGAGGGGTGACGTACCCCGTACCCCGTACCCCGTACCCCGAGAGAGATTGACGAGAGAGTTAGAGATGTCAGAAGAGAAGGAACAGCTGAAGCTGCACCACCTGCAGCCTGCCGAAGGGTCCAAGAAGAAGAAGATCAGGGTTGGCCGGGGCGAGGCGGGCCGTCGGGGCAAGACCGCTGGGCGCGGGACCAAAGGGCTCAAGGCCAGGAATACCCTGCGGCCCGGCTTCGAGGGTGGTCAGACCCCTCTGGCAATGCGGCTCCCCAAGCTCAAGGGCTTCAAGAACCCGAACAAAGTGGAGTACGCCGTGGTCAACCTGGCCACGCTCAACCAGTTCGACGCCGGGGTCGAGGTCACCCCGGAGATGCTCCGCGAGAAGGGCCTCATCCGCCACAGTGGTCAGGTGAAGGTCCTGGCCGAGGGTGACGTCGATCGTGCGCTGACGGTGAAGGCCCACGCCTTTTCGAAGGCGGCCGTGGAGAAGATCGAATCAGCCGGTGGTACTGCCGAGGTGATCGGATGATTCGCTTCGCCGTACTTGGTACTGAGTACTTGGTATTGAGACCGCATCATCCAAGTACCCAATACCAAGTACCAAGTACCCCCCGACCCCGGTCGTAGGTCAGGTCAGAAAATGCTTTCCATTTACCGCAACATGTTCCTGATCCCGGATCTTCGGAAGAAGATCCTGTTCACCCTGGCCATGTTCGCGGTGTACAGGCTGGGGGCCACCCTGACCGTCCCGGGCATCGATACCGACGCAGTCAGGCTGTGGCAGACCATGATGCAGGCAGGCGGCATCTACGGGCTCCTCAACCTGTTCTCGGGAGGCGCTCTCGAGCAATTCTCGGTGTTCGCCCTGGGGATCATCCCCTACATCACGGCCTCGATCATGATGCAGCTGCTGCAGGTGGTGATCCCCCGGATACGCGCCCTCCAGGAGGAGGGGGAGTCCGGCCGCAAGGTGATCACCCAGTGGACCCGATACCTGACGGTGGTCCTCGCTCTGATCCAGTCGACAGGGTTCACCTTCATGTTCCACTCGGGGGCATTCACCGGTGGGATCAACCTGATCCCCAACTACACCCCTGGCCGGGTGATCCTGATAGTCCTGACCATGACCGCGGGCACGGCGATGGTCATGTGGCTAGGCGAGCTCATCACCCAGCGCGGTGTGGGCAACGGGATGTCCCTGATCATCTTCGTCTCGATCATCAGCCAGTTCCCGTTCGTGTTCGGCCAGATCTGGCAGCAGACCGGGGCAGTGGGCCAGATGACCCGCTTCGTGATCATGGTGCTGATGTTCTTCCTGATGATTCTCGGGATCATCTTCGTCGACCAGGGCCAGCGGCGTATCCCGGTCCAGTTCGCCAAGCGGGTACGTGGACGTCGGGTCCTCGGTGGCCAGTCGACGTACATCCCGATCAAGGTCAACACTTCCGGGGTCATCCCGGTGATCTTCGCCACCTCGGTCCTCCTGATTCCTGCGCTGATCATCACCGCCATCCCGTCCAACGCCGCCTGGCTACAGGGGATCTACAGGTGGCTGGACACCAACCTAGGAGCGGGGCAAGCGGGGGTCTCCTGGTGGTACATCGGCATCCTCTTCGGGCTGATCGTCTTCTTCACCTACTTCTACACCGCCATCCAGTTCGACCCCGAACAGCAGGCCGAGATGATCCAGCGTCAGGGTGGGTTCATTCCCGGCGTCCGGCCCGGGCGCCAGACCGCCAAGTACCTGGGCTTCGTCCTGAACCGGATCACCCTCCCGGGATCTCTGTTCCTGGCGACCATCGCCGTCATCCCCTCGATCGCCGGGGCGATATGGAACATCTCCATCGCCTTCTCCGGTGTGTCACTGCTCATCGTGGTGAGCGTTGCCCTGGAGACCATGAAGCAGATCGAGTCCCAGCTGACCATGCGAAATTACGAGGGAATTCTCACGTGACCGGGCGTGTCCCCCCGTTTACGGGGGGACTGTGAGATTGCTCTTCATCGGGCCGCCCGGTGCGGGCAAGGGGACTCAGGCCGGTCGGGTGGCTGAGCGACTCGGCATCCCGCATGTGTCCACCGGCGACATGTTCCGTTATCACGTCTCCGAAGGCACTCCGCTGGGGCTGGAAGTCGATGCGATCATGAAGGCCGGTGGCTACGTCCCGGATGAGATCACCGTTGCCATGCTTGCCGAGAGGATCGCCCAGCCCGACGCCGGGTCGGGTTTCATCCTGGACGGATTCCCCCGCACCGAGGGCCAGGTCCAGGCCCTGGACGAGCTGCTGGGGGACCAGCCACTCGACCGGGTCGTCGTGTTCCAGGTGCCCGAGAACGAGCTGGTGGCCCGACTGCTGGCCCGGGGACGTGCCGACGACACCGAGGAGACCATCCGGACAAGGTTTAGGGTCTACCTGGAGCAGACCCAGCCGCTGCTGGACACATACGAGAGCCGTGGGCTCACCGTCGATGTGTCCGGTGTAGGAGAGGTGGACGAGATCACCGAACGGATACTCGAGGTCTTGTCTTGACGGTACCCCGTACCCCGTACCCCATACCCGATACCCGGTACCCAGTACCCGGTACCCGGTACCCGGTACCACCTCAGAACCGGAGGTTCTGAGGTGATCACCATCAAGTCGCGGAGGGAGTTCGCCAAGATGGCCAGGGCCGGCGCTGCCGTGGCCGCCGTCCACCAAGGGGTGAGGGACGCAGCAGCTCCAGGTGTGAGCCTGCTCGAGCTCGAGGAGATAGGCGCATCGATCATCGAGGCCCACGGGTGCACCTCGTCGTTTCTCGGCTACAACGGGACATATCCGGCCACCTTGTGCCTCTCGCCGAACGACGTCATCGTCCACGGGATCCCCTCGGACTACCGACTTCGTGAGGGAGACCTTCTCTCCGTCGATGCCGGGGCCATCTACCAGGGCTTCCACGGGGATGCCGCCATCACCATTCCCATTGGCGAGGTCAGTGCAGACGCCCGGAGGCTGGTCGAGGCCACCGAGGAGGCAATGTGGGCAGGGATTCGCAAGGTCCAGAAGGGGAGCCGACTCGGCGACATCGGGGCCGCGGTGGCCGAAGTGGGCAGGGCGCACGGCTTCGGAGTTGTCGAGGAGTATGTCGGCCATGGGATCGGCAGGTCGATGCACGAGGAGCCCCAGGTTCCCAACTACGGGACCCCGGGCGAGGGGATGAGGCTTCGAGCGGGAATGGCACTCTGTATCGAGCCGATGTTCAACCTGGGCTCACGGCACACCCGGGTGGACGCCGACGGTTGGACCGTGAGGACCGCCGACGGGTCATTGTCGGCGCACTTCGAGCACACCGTGGCGATCACCACCGATGGCCCCATGGTGTTGACCGCAGGGCCGGAGCCGGTTCAGGTGGAATTTGAGGACGCGCGTGCCCACCGCTAGAATTCATAGGTCCCCGGAGGCGTGCGCGCGTCCGGGCAAAGGCATGGCACCGGGTTCGTCGCCCGCAACCACCCGCGATTCGCTTTGTTCGGTTGTGTACGACGCCCCTGGCACCCCGCTTACAGGAGACTTTGGAGTTGACTAATGAAGGTGAGACCTTCAACCAAGAAGATGTGCGAGAAGTGTCGGATCATCCGCAGGCGCGGCCGCGTCTGGGTGATCTGCGTGAACCCGCGCCACAAGCAGAGACAGGGCTGACCTAGAGATGGCTCGTATCGCCGGTGTCGACATCCCCCGAGACAAGCGTCTCGAGATTTCTCTCACCTACATCTACGGGATCGGGCCCACTCGGGCCAAGCAGATCTGCGAAGCCGCCGGAGTCGACGGTGACACCAAGGTGAGGTCGCTCACCGACGACGAAGTGGCACGTATCCGTCGGCACATCGAGGCCACTTTCCAGGTCGAAGGAGACCTTCGCCGGGAGGTCCAACAGAACATCAAGAGGAAGATCGAGATCGGCAGCTACCAGGGGGTTCGCCATCGGCGGGGTCTTCCGGTCAGGGGCCAGCGAACTCACACCAACGCGCGTTCCCGCAAGGGCCGCAGGGTGGCGATCGCCGGTAAGAAGAAGGTCACCAAGTAGGAGTTTCAGTGGCGAAGCAACCAGGAGCCAAGAGAGTCAGACGTCGCGAGCGAAAGAACATCTCGCATGGTCAGGCTCATATAAAGGCCAGCTTCAACAACACGATCATCAACATCACCGACCAGACCGGTGCCAGCGTGGCTTGGACGTCGGGAGGCTCGGTGGGTTTCAAGGGCTCCCGTAAGTCGACCCCCTACGCCGCTCAGGTGGCCGCGGAGGAGGCTGCCCGTCGGGCCGGCGAGCACGGCATTCGGAAGTTGGATGTGATCGTCAGTGGCACAGGGTCGGGTAGGGACACCGCGGTGAGGACACTCCAGAACATGGGGATGGAGATCACCTGGATCAAGGATGTCACACCCTTCCCGCACAACGGTTGTCGCCCCAAGAAGAGAAAGAGGGGCTGATGGCCCGTTACACAGGCCCCCGGCACAAGGCGTGCCGACGGGCGCGTACCCAGCTCTGCCAGTCGAAGCGCTGCCCTGTAGACCGTCGCCCCTACCCGCCGGGCCAGCACGGCCGAGGGCGTGTCCGGGAGAGTGACTACCTGGTCCAGCTTCGGGAGAAGCAGAAGTTGAGGACCATGTACGGGGTCCTCGAACGCCAGTTCCGTCGCTACTACGAGGAAGCTGCCCGGCGCCAGGGGATCACCGGAGACAATCTCCTCATGCTGCTGGAGCAGCGGCTCGACAACGTGGTGTGGCGCTCGGGGCTGGCGGCCACCCGGCCGCAGGCCCGTCAGATGGTCAACCACGGGCACTTCCTGGTGAACGGCAAGAAGGTGGACATCCCCTCTTATCAGGTGAAGCCCGGCGACGTGGTCACCGTGAAGGAGCGGAGCCACGACCTGATCATGATCCAGCACTCGGTCGACACCCAGGGCCGACAGGCTCCCGAGTGGATGAACGTCGACGCCGAGGCCCGCCGGATAGAGATCACAGCACATCCCAGACGCGACCAGATCGACACCGACATCAACGAGCAGTTGATCGTCGAGCTCTACTCGAAGTGAGGTAACCAGGTTGTTGATCGTTCAACGCCCCCAGATCGAAGAAGAAGTCCTTTCCGACAACCGCTCGCGCATCGTCGTCGAGCCGCTGGAGCCGGGGTTTGGATACACCCTCGGAAACACCATGCGGCGCACTCTCCTCTCCAGGATCCCGGGTGCGGCGATCACCTCGATCCAGATCGAGGGTGTCGAACACGAGTTCACGACGATCCCGGGGGTGGTCGAGGACGTCGTCGACATCATCCTCAACGTGAAGCGGATCGTCATCCGGATGGAGGGATTCGAGGAGCACACGCTGTCCCTGGCGGCACGCGGGGCCGGCACGGTTACTGCCGGCGATTTGAAGGTTCCCGCCGGAGTCGAGGTGGTGAATCCTGAGGCTCCGATCGCGACGTTGTCGTCTTCCGGAAGGCTCGAGATGGAGCTGACCGTGGCCCCCGGGGTCGGTTACAGGTCTGCCGACGGGAACAAGACCCCGTCGTCGTCGATCGGTGTGATCCCCGTCGACTCGATCTTCTCACCGGTGCGAAAGGTGGCCTACCGGGTCGAGAACACCCAGGTCGGGCAGATGACCAACTTCGACCGCCTGGTGCTCGATGTCGAGACAAACGGAGCGATCCCTCCATCGGAGGCGGTGTCCTCGGCAGGCAAGACTCTCGGCGAGCTGATGAGCTTGTTTGCCGACATCGGCGAGGGAACCGGCCTGGACTTCGTCGAGTACGTGCCGGATGTCGGGGGCTCTCCCGACCTCGACCTGCCGATCGAGGCACTGGACCTGTCCGAGCGCCCCCGCAACTGCCTGCGACGGGCCCAGATCAAGACTGTCGGCGAGCTCGTGGAGAGGACATCCGACGATCTCCTCAACATCACCAACTTCGGTCAGAAGAGCCTCGATGAAGTCATCGCCAAGCTCGACGAACTGGGTCTGAGCCTCGCCGATGCCCCTTCCGGTGGTGGGAGCGCCCTCTGATGCCACGGCCTCGCAAGGGCCCCAGGCTTGGTGGCTCTCCGGAGCATGAAAGGTTGATCCTGGCCAATCTGGCCACCGACCTGTTCATCCATGATCGTGTGGAGACCACCGAAGCCAAGGCGAAGGCGGTGCGGCCTCTCGCCGAGAAGCTGATCACAAAGGCGCGGAGGGGTGACCTGCACTCGAGACGGGTGGTGCTCAAGACCATCACCAACAAGGATGCGGTCCACCGTCTCTTCGACGAGCTCGGCCCCCGTTATGCCGACCGCCCGGGTGGCTACACCCGCATCTCCAAGGTGGGTCAGCGACGCGGAGACGGCGCTGAGGTCGCCATCATCGAACTGGTTTGAGGTCCCGTCCTCAGGAAACCCGTCTCGCCGTGATCCGGGTCGCAAGGTAACCGGCACCGAGGACTACCACGCCCAACACGGCCACATAGAGTCGGTTCTGAGCGGTCATCGCTACCAGGACGCCGAGGAGGAGTAGACCGACCCCGCTGATCAGCACATGCATGACGGTCATCCGGCCCGGTAGCAACCGGGCGGCCATCACCGAGTCGGTGTAGAGAACGGCGCCTAGCATGACCAGTAACACGCCGCTGAGCAGCATCAAGTAGAAGAGGACTTGGGGGGCGGCGACCATGATCACCAACACCGCGACCACCAGCCCGGCCATACCCCTGGTGAACAGCCACGAAGGCAGGAGGTTCCCCCATCGGCGTTCTGCTGCTTCGAGGGCTCGGTCGAGTTCCACGAGGAACCCCGCTTCCTCCCCGGGGTCGACGGGCTTGGCCTCCTTCAGCTTCCGTTCCCGGACTCTCAGCTTGAGTCCCCGGACTTTGCTCCTCTCCGGGGGACCAGCTTCCTCCTCGGCCTTGTCTTCGGTCTGTGGAGGGGCCTCTTCGGT